>DATAJH010000088.1:0-9382 GCA_036262215.1 Steroidobacteraceae bacterium | reverse complement strand
TCAGTACTTCGACCTGGACGAACGCGGTGCCGTTACGAATCACGTCGAGCCGGGCCGCTGCGGAATACGACAGATCGATGATCCGGTTGGCGACAAACGGCCCGCGGTCGTTGATGCGCACCACGACGCTGCGGCCATTCGACAGATTGGTCACCCGGGCGTAGCAGGGCAGCGGCAGCGTCTTGTGCGCGGCGGTCATTGCAAACATGTCATACGGCTCGCCGGTGGAAGTGCGCAGGCCATGAAATTCGGTGCCGTACCACGATGCGACGCCGCGCTCGACGTAACCGGTGGCGCTCGGCAGCACCACGTAGCGATGACCGGCCACGTAATAGAACGGCGGGTTGCCGAATGCGCTGCGCGCCTCCTCCCGCGGTACGGCGTCCGGGACCTGATTGACGTCCGGTGCATTGCGCGGCAGCACGGTTGCGGGCGAGGTCGGGGCCGGCGGGCGTGGCGGGCTGGGACGAGGCGGCGTATGCGCGCAGCCGACGAGCAGCAGCAACGCTGCCGGCGGCGCGCAGCGCCAGGCGCGCCGCTGCGTCCGCCCGGGTGCACTCAAAGTGCCGACTCCTGCGCGATCTGCTGCGCGATCGCCTGCGCCAGGTCGTACACCGCCATCGCGTACAGCGGGCTGTTGTTGTAGCGCGTGATGACGTAGAAATTCTTGAACCCCACGCGATAGCCATAGGCATCCTGCTGCGGGGCGGCCAGCAGCAACGCCGGTGTGTCATCGGGCAGCTCGCTCGCCACCGTCATCCCGCGCGCCCGCAGTTCGCCGAGCGTGTTGTTGAGCGCCATATGCTCGGGCGCCACCAGTCCCAGTTCGGCCGGCAACTGCGCCTCGGCCAGCACCGGCGCGCCGTACTGCCAACCGGACTGATGCAGGTAGTTGGCAGTGCTGGCGAAGATGTCGCCCCAATCGCCCCACAGGTCGCGGTGCGGCGCATGTAGCTCGCTGACCGCAAATTTGCGGTAGCTGGAGGGCATGAACTGCAATGCTCCCATGGCGCCGGCATAGGAACCGCGGATGCTCAACGGATCAAATTTGTCCTCGCGCGCCAGCAGCAGGAACTCGGTCAGCTCCTTGCGGAAATAGTTGGCGCGCGGCGGGTAGTCGAAAGCCAGGGTCGCCAGTGCGTCGATGACGCGGTAGCGGCCGGTAACCCGCCCGTAGCGCGTCTCGACGCCCAGCACCGCGATCAGATACTCAGGCGACACCTGGTATTCGGTCGCAACCTGGTCGAGCAGTTCCTTGTGTTCGTGCCACAGCTGCACGCCGGCATCGATACGCTCCTGCGTCAACACCCGGGCGCGATACTCCCACCACTGCAGCGTCTTCTCGGCCGGCCGGCTGATGGCATCGATGATCCGCGGCTGCGGTTCGGCGGCACCGATCAGCGCTGTGACGCGATCGCGATTGAAGCCCTGCGCCACCAGCTGATCGATGTAGCCGTGGATCTCGGGTCGTGACACATCGAAATGCGAAAAGTCGATGCCGGTGGATTCCGCCGCGGGTGGTGTCAAAATTGGGGCGGCAGCTGCTGCCGGGGCTGGGGTTGCTGCCGCGGCCGGGGTTGGCGCCGGGGCCGGTGTTTCTGCCGCGGCGGGCGTGGCAGCAGGCATGGCTGCTGCCGGGGTATCACCCGGGGCATCCGCCGCCGCGCCCGGGTGGGCGCCGGCGCCGAGCGCGATGGGCAGCGCAATAAGAAGAATCCGGAGGTGCCTCATCGGCCCCAAGCCTCGCATCAGGAGCCGACCAGCTTTCGATGCGAATAAAGTCCCATCAGGATGCCAAACCCCGCCAGCAGCGTGACCACCGAGGTGCCGCCGTAACTCACCAGCGGCAGCGGCACCCCAACGACCGGCAGTAGTCCGCTGACCATGCCGGCGTTGATGAACACATAGACGAAAAAAGTCAGTGCAATGCTCAGACCCAGCAGCCTGGAATAGGTGTCATTGGTCTGCATCGCGAGCCACAGCGCGCGCGCGACGATGAACAGGTACAAGGCCAGCAGCAGGATCAGGCCGATCAGCCCGAATTCCTCGCCCACCACGGCGAAGATGAAGTCGGTGGAACGCTCGGGCAGAAACTGCAGCTGCGCCTGGCTGCCGTGCATCCAGCCCTTGCCGAACACGCCGCCGGAACCCAGCGCAATCTGGCTCTGGATGATGTGATAGCCGGCGCCCAGCGGGTCGGTCTGTGGATTGAGGAAGGTCAGCACACGCTCGCGCTGGTAGTCGTGCAGGAAATGCCAGCCGGCGAACGCACCGCCGACCGCCAGCAGCAGCAGCACCATGACGATCCGCAGCGGCAGACCGGCCATCAGCGCTAGCAAAGCGCCGCTGGCGGCGATCAGAGCCGCGGTACCCAGGTCCGGCTGCATCGCGACCAACCCGGCCGGCAGGAAGATGATCACCGCCAGCATCAGCATCGCTCGTAAGTCCGGCGGCAGCGGGCGATCGTGCAGGTACCAGGCGGCCAGCATCGGCACTGCCAGCTTCATTATTTCGGAGGGCTGGAAGCGCACGATGCCGAGATTGAGCCAGCGCTGTGCCCCCTTGCCGATGACCCCGGTGAGTTCTACTACCAGCAGCAGCGCGATGCCGATGACGTAAATCCAGGGCGACAGCCGGCGCAGCAGATTTGGACTGGCATGGGTCAGCGCCAGCATGGCGGCAGTGCCCAGGGCTATGCGTACCAGCGTGCGCAGGATGGTATCGAAGCTCTGGCCCGAGGCGCTGTAGAGAATCGCCAGCCCGTAGAGGGCGAGAAATCCCAGGCCGACCAGCAGCGGGCCATCCAGGTTGAGCGCCGACAGCAGCTTCGCGGTCGACGACAGCGTGCGGCGCGTACGCGCGTAGCCGAAGTCCTCAATCACTGGCCTGGCTCTCGGGCACGGCGACATCGGCCGGTGATGGCGTGGCTTCGTGCAGCAGATACGCGTCCATGACCCGGCGCGCGATCGGAGCCGCCGCGCTGGCGCCGAAACCGCCGTTCTCCACCAGTACCGCGATCGCGATGCGGGGCGCATCGGCGGGCGCAAAAGCGATGAACCAGGCGTGGTCGCGCAGCCGCTCGGCGACGTTTTTCTCGACGTATTTTTCGTTCTGGCCGACCGAGAACACCTGTGCGGTGCCGGTCTTGCCGGCGATGCTGTAGGCGGCGCCCTTGCTGATCGCGGCGGCGGTACCGTAGGTGGTGGCCCCCATCATTCCACGCAGCACCAGATCCCAGGCGGCGTCGGTCACGTTGTCGATCGCCGGCAGCTGCACCGGCGCAATCGCCTTTACGTTGCCCTCCAGATCACGCACGCCAGTGACCAGCCGCGGCTGGAAGCTCTTGCCGCGCCCGGCCAGCACCGAAGCCACGTGCGCAAGCTGCAGCGGAGTGACCAGCAGATAGCCCTGGCCGACACCGAAATTCACGGTCTCGCCGGGAAACCACACCTGATCCTGCGGGCGTTTGAAGGCCTTGCGCTTCCACTCGGGCGAGGGCAAGAGGCCTGGCTTCTCGCCGCTGATGTCGATGCCAGTGAGCGCTCCGTAGCCGAAGGGGGTGAGGAATTCGGCGATATGTTCGGCACCGATGGTGGCAGCGAGGCCGTAGAAATAGACGTCACAGGACCTGGCGATCGCATGCTCCAGGTCCACGTAGCCATGCTTGCCGCCCTTGCCTTCGCGAAACAGCCGGCTGCTGCCCGGCAGATGGAACACGCCGGCGCAGAATTCCTGCCGGCTCGGGTCCACCACGTGATAGTTCAGTCCCGCCAGCGCGATCACCGGCTTGATGGTTGAGCCGGAAGGGTAGGTACCGCGCAGCGCCCGGTTGAACAGCGGCTTGTCGATACTGTCGGCCAGCGCCGCGTACTCGTTGCGCGACAGCCCGCGGGCGAAAGCCGCCGGGTCGAAGCCGGGTTTGCTCACCAGCGCCAGCACGTCGCCGTTGGCGGGGTCGATCGCGACCACCGCTCCGCGGCGATCGCCCAGCGCCTCTTCCGCCACCTGCTGTGTCGGAAGATCGATCGACAGCACCAGGTCGTCGCCGGCGACCGGGGCCTGCGAATGCAGATCCGGGGCAAAGGCGCCTTCGCGCTGCACCGAGCGCCCCTGCGCATTGACCAGGATTTCCCGATAGCCATTCCTGCCATGCAGCGGCCGCTCGTAGGCACTCTCGACCCCGAGCTTACCGATCAGCGTGGTGCCGGCGTAGGTGACTCGGTCGATGTGTTCCAGATCCTGCACGCTGATGGCGCTGACATAGCCCAGGGCATGCACGCCGAGCTGGCCGAGCGGATAGTGCCGCGTCTGGCGAGTGGCAAGGTCGACGCCGGGAAACTGGTAGCGATGCACCGCGAAGCGGCCGATCTCCTCGTCGGTGAGCCGCAGTCGCACCGGCACGCTGTCGAAGGTGCGGCGCGAGAGAATGATGCGCCGGGTGTCTTCGACTTCGTCGCGATCGATGAGCCCGATCGAGGTCAGGCGCTTGAGTGTGTCGTTGAGATCCGGTACCTGCTCGCGCACCAGCTCGAGCTGGTAGGCGGGCTCGTTGTCGGCCATCACCTTGCCGTTACGATCGAAGATCAGCCCGCGGCTCGCCGGGATCGGATCCAGCCGTACCCGATTGCCCTGCGACAGCTCGGTGTAATAGTCGTGGCGCACCACCTGCAGGAAAATCAGCCGGCCGATCAGCATCAACACCATGACGGCGACCACGATCAGCGCCCCGAGCGTGCGCTGCGAGAAGATGCGCTGCTCGTTCCAGTGGTCTTTGATTCGAACGCGTGGATCCACGAAGTGTTCGGTGCCGGGGTGTTCAGGAGTTAGCGCGGGGCGCGGAAGCGGCCGAGTATGCCGACCACCAGCGGCCAGATCAGCGCGCCGGTCACGGTATGCACCCAGCGCGCCGGTGTGGACAGGGGATGGCCGCTCCAGCCATCGATCACCCACAACAGCGACTCATAAACCATCAGCGCCGCAAACACAAACAGAGACTGCTCAAACAGTGGCTTGGCTCGCATCAACAGGTTCAGCCGAATGGCAAGATAGGTCACAAAGGCCAGTGCCAGCGCGTGCTCGCCCAGCAGCGATCCCTGAAACACGTCCAGTGCCAGGCCGCTGGCATAGCCCAGCAGCAGCCCCCCGGCGCGCGGCATCATGATCGACCAGTACAGCACGGTGAGCACCAGGAATGCCGGGCGCACGATCGCCAGCCAGGTGGGCAGCGGCGCCACCGTGAACACCATGGCGATGATGGTCGTCGTGAGCACGACCAGGCGTGGATGACGGTCACTCATGGCCGGCGGCGCTTGCGTGCCGTAGTCATTGGTCCGGATCTGCAATTTTTGGCGCCGGCTTGGGCGCGGGCGCCGCTTCGGGTGCGATCGGCGGGTTTGGCGCCTGCGCCGCCGGGTGCGACGGCTCGATCTGCAGCAGCACCACCTCGCGATCGCGTTCCACATGGGCCAGCGGCATCGCGCGCACCTGCGCCAGCAGCTGGTTGGCTTCGCGCCGCACGCCGCTGATGCGCGCCACCGGCAGCCCGGAGGGAAATACCCCGCCCAGACCCGAGCTCACCAGCAGATCGCCGCTCTTGACGTCGGAATTGACCGCGAGGTAGGGCAACAGCAGCTCGCCGGTGTTGCCCGAGCCCACGGCAATGGATCTCAGGCTGTTGCGGATGACCTCCACCGGGATGGCGTGCTCCGGATCGGTCACCAGTATCACCTCGGCACTCCACGGCCCGACCCGGGCAACCTGGCCCAGAACGCCGCTGCCGTCCACCACCGCCTGGTTCACCACCACGCCGTCAGCCGCGCCTTTGTTGATCACGACGCGCTGGCGCAGCGGATTGGTCTCGACGCTGATGATCTCCGCCAGCTGCCATTTCCTGATGAACGGCGGCAGTGAGGCGTGCAGGCCGCGCAGCTCGGCATTTTCCTGCTCCAGCGCGTCCTGGCGCACCACGCTCATCTCGAGTGCCAGCACCTGATCGTGCAGCCGCTTGTTTTCGGCGCGCAGTGCATCGCGCGTCTGCAGGCCCTGCGTGATCCAGTTCCAGGCGGCACGCGGCGAGCTGACCGCGACCTGCACCGGATAGGCCGCGGCGTCGAGCGCGTAGTGCAGACGCTGCACCCAGTGGCCGTGCTGGTCGTAGTACATCAGCACGATCGACAGCACGCCATAGACAGTGAAACGCAGTCCCGCCGACGGCCCACGACCGTACAGGGGTCGATCGACGTCGGGACCAAAGACCGCCATGGTGCGGAGCCTAGCGGCCCTTGCGGCTAATGCGCATGAGCGGGAACGCGCCCGGCAGGCCGTCGAGCTGTGAACGGCGGCCGGCCCCGGGCGTCATGGGTGTTATTCCAAGCCGAAATGTCCGGGCCCCATTTGATCCATCAGCTCGAGTATGCGGCCGCCGCCGCGCGCAACGCAGGTCAGCGGATCATCGGCCACCATGACCGGCAGCCCGGTCTCCTCCATCAGCAGCTTGTCGATGTCACGCAGCAACGCGCCGCCGCCGGTGAGGACGATGCCACGCTCGGCCACATCGGCGCCGAGCTCGGGCGGGGTCTGTTCCAGCGCCTGCTTGACCGCGCTCACGATACCCTGCAGCGGCTCCTGCAATGCCTCGAGAATCTCGTTGCTGTTGAGTGTGAAACTGCGCGGCACGCCTTCCGACAGATTGCGGCCCTTGACCGACAGTTCGCGCACCTGCTGTCCAGGATAGGCCGAGCCGATCTCGATCTTGATGCGCTCGGCCGTGGCCTCTCCGATTAGGATGCCGTAGTTGCGGCGCACGTAGTTCATGATTGCATCGTCGAAGCGGTCGCCGCCGATGCGGGCCGAATTGGCGTACACGATGCCGTTGAGCGATATCACCGCGACCTCACTGGTGCCGCCGCCGATGTCGAGCACCATCGAGCCGCGCGCCTCCTGTACCGGCAGTCCGGCGCCGACCGCGGCGGCCATCGGCTCACTCACAATACCGACGTTGCGGGCACCGGCGCCCTCGGCCGATTCGCGGATCGCGCGGCGCTCGACCTGGGTCGAGCCGAACGGCACGCACACCAGCACCCGCGGCGAGGGTTTGAGGAATCGATTGCCGTGCACCTTGTTGATGAAGTACTGCAGCATCTTCTCGGTGTAGGTGAAGTCGGCGATCACGCCGTCCTTCATCGGCCGCACGGCGGTGATATGGCCCGGGGTGCGGCCCAGCATGGCCTTGGCATCCTGGCCGACGGCGACAATGATCTTGCCGCCGCGCGACGGCTCGTCCTGCACCGCCACCACCGAAGGCTCGTTGAGAACGATGCCCTTGTCGCGCACGTAGATCAGCGTATTGGCAGTGCCAAGGTCGATCGACAGATCGCTGGAGAAATAGCCGCGCAGGCGTTTGAACATGAAAGCGGCCGACCTTTAAGGGGAGTTGTACAGGCGGTTAAAAGCGGGCGCTAATCTAGCAACCGAGAGGACATTCCACAAGGCGAGGTGTATGATTTCGCGCTGTTTTTTCTGCGAAATCCTACCCTCTCCCCATGAGCCTCAATCGCCGCGACATCGAGAACATCGCCCGCCTGGCGCGCCTTGCGCTCACCGAGCAGGAGATTCCGCTGTACGTTGAGGGCCTGTCGCGCATCATGGGGCTGGTGGGCGAGCTCGAGCGTGCCGACACCAGCCAGGTCGAGCCGATGGCGCACCCGCTGCCAGGCCAGCGAGCGCGCCTGCGAGCCGACGTCGTCACCGAGACCGACCGGCATCAGCTCTACCAGCAGAACGCCCCGCAGGTCGAAGCCGGGCTGTACCTGGTTCCGCGCGTAATCGAATGAGCGATCTGCATGACAAGACCGTGACCGAGCTGGCCGCGGCGCTGCGGGCGCGGCAGGTCTCGAGCGTCGAGCTGACGCGGGCGCTGCTCGAGCGCGTGACACGACACCAGGGCGCGCTCAATGCGTTCATCAGCATCAGCGCGGAAGGCGCGCTGCTTGAGGCGGCGCAGGCCGATGCCAGGCTGAGCAGAAGCGACGCCGGACCGCTGACCGGCGTGCCCATGGCCCACAAGGACATCTTCTGCACCCGCGGCGAGAGGACCACCTGCGGCTCGCGCATGCTGGAGAATTTCGTCTCGCCTTACGATGCCACGGTGGTCGAGCGCCTGCGGGCGGCCGGCATAGTCATGCTCGGCAAGACCAACATGGATGAGTTCGCCATGGGCTCCTCCAATGAGACCAGTTTCTTCGGGCCGGTGAAGAACCCCTGGGATCCGGCGCGCGTGCCCGGCGGCTCCTCCGGCGGCTCGGCGGTGGCGGTCGCCGCCCGACTGGTGCCGGCGGCCACCGGGACCGACACCGGTGGTTCGATTCGCCAGCCGGCGGCGCTGTGTGGGGTGACCGGGCTCAAGCCCACCTACGGCCGCGTGTCGCGCTACGGAATGATCGCCTTCGCGTCCAGCCTGGACCAGGCCGGCCTGATCACGCGCAGCGCCGCCGATGCGGCGCTGCTGCTGGGTGCGATGGCCGGCTTCGATGAGCGCGATTCCACCAGCGTCGAGTTGCCGGTACCCGACTACAGTGCCGCACTCGAGCAGCCGCTCAAGGGACTTAAGATAGGTGTGCTGAAGGAATTCTTCGACACCGGGCTGGATCCCGCGATCGAGCAGCACATCCGTGCCGCGCTCGATGTGCTGCGCTCGCAGGGCGCGCTGATCAAGGACGTCAGCCTGCCGAATCTGCCGTTATCGGTGCCGGCCTACTACGTGGTGGCGCCGGCCGAGTGTTCCTCGAACCTGGCGCGCTTCGACGGCGTGCGCTATGGCTATCGCTGCGATAAGCCGAGCGACCTGCTGGACCTGTATCAGCGCTCGCGCGGCGAGGGTTTTGGCGCCGAGGTCAAGCGCCGCATCATGACCGGTACCTATCTGCTCTCGGCCGGCTACTACGATGCCTTCTATCTCAAGGCACAGCGCGTGCGGCAGCTGATCAGCAACGATTTCGAGCGCGCATTCCACGAAGTCGATGTGGTGATCGGCCCGACCACGCCGACCACCGCGTTCGAGCTCGGCGCCAAGACGGCCGATCCGGTCACCATGTACCTGAACGATATCTACACCATCGGCGCCAACCTTGCGGGCTTACCGGCGATCTCGCTGCCCTGTGGCCTGGCGCAGGGCCTGCCTACGGCGATGCAGATCATCGGCCCGCACTTTGGCGAGGAGCGGCTGCTGAACGTCGCGCACCGCTACCAGCTTGATACCGACTGGCACCGCCGCGCACCGCCAGGATATGCCTGATGGAATGGGAGACCGTCATCGGGCTGGAGATCCATGCCCAGCTGTTGACCCGATCGAAGATATTCTCCGGCTCGGCCACCGCCTATGGGG
>DATAJH010000087.1:0-3842 GCA_036262215.1 Steroidobacteraceae bacterium | reverse complement strand
GGGAATCACAATCCCGCAGTCAATGCTTCTGCGAGCGGATGAGGTGATCCAGTGATCGCGTAACGAGTCACCGTCATTGCGTTAGGTGAACGACACGCCGTCTGCCCGACAGAGTCGAGACTCATTCGACGAAGGTCTGCTTTCGCTAGACACGAGCGACAGGAACGGGTCGCTATGGATAGCTTTGCATAGCGACCCCTATGTATAGGACTGAACTATGCGTAGTGCCAGTCTCTGGGCGAGCGCGGCTGAGTCGGGGCGCGGCCCCCGTGAGCCCGATGCCTTGAGCATCTATACATAGTCCTTTCCTCCAGGTGCACTGGCGGCTCCACACCCCTGGAGACTGCTATGCGCACCAAGCCTTCTTCTCGATCCGATCCTTTGGGCCGTTCCCGCGGCTGCGCTCCGTTGGAGCGCCACACACAGGCGTACCGCGAGTACCTTGTCGAACGCGGCAATGCCGCCGGCTACGCACGCAGTTGCGAGGCGGCGGTGATTCACCTGTCGATGTGGATGAAGCAGGCCAACAAGCGCCTGGCTGACGTCGGCGAGGACCTCGTGGCGGAGTTCCTCGAGCATCATCTTCCCGGCTGCTGCTGCGCGACGAGTGCGCGTCACCCGACCACCGTGCGCGCCGCCCTGGGCCATCTGTTGGTCGTGCTACGCACCGCCAACGCAGTCGCACCCAAGGCGGTGGACACGACAGCGGTGGGCCAGGAACTTCGCCGCTACGAGCAGTACATGGAGCAAGTGCGCGGGCTTGCCCCGAAGACCTGTGAGGGTGCGCTTCGTCTGGTCGAAGCACTTCTGCGCAAGCACTTCGGCGACGACGCCATCCAGTTCGATGTCATCACGGCCGAGCGCGTACGTCGCTTCTTCGCCGATCAGGCCAAGAACTACAAGACGCCGTCGGGCCTGGGTGTCGTGGTATCGGCCCTGCGCGGTTACTTCCGCTGGCGAGCGACGCTGGGTGACCGTACCCATGCGCTGGTTGGCGCCCTGGCGTACCCGGCGAACTGGCAGCTGGCATCGTTGCCCAAGTCGCTGGAGCCAGCAGAGGTCGAACAACTCGAGGCTGCCCTTGGCCAGAGCGGGCCGTCGATGCGGCGCGCCGACGCCATGGTGCGCTGCGCGCTCGATCTGGGCCTGCGAAGCGGCGAGGTCGCACGCCTGAGTCTGGACGACATCGACTGGGATGCCAGCACGATCACACTGCGCCGCACAAAGGGCCGCCGTGAAGACGTCATGCCCTTGCCGCAAGCAACCGGGCAGGCCATTGCCGCGTACCTGCGCGACGAGCGGCCCAAGACTCAGCACCGGATGGTCTTCGCCCGGCACATGACGCCGCGGGAACAGTCGATTGGGCCGGACCTCGTGCGCAAGACCATTCGCCAGGCCTTTGCGCGCGCCGGCCTGCCGCACACTCGCTCGCACCTGCTGCGTCACACGATGGCTAGCCGTCTGCTGGCCGGCGGCTCCTCGCTCAAGGAGGTGGCCGACGTGCTGCGCCACCGCTCGCTGAACACGACGCTGATCTACGCCAAGCTCGACAGCGGCCGCCTCGTCCAAGTGGCTCTGCCTTGGCCCGGGACTTCAGCCGCCACCACGACCGGGAGGCCATCATGACGATCGGCCTGACCGCGCTCGTGGAGCGCTACCTCACAGAACGTCGCACCCTGGGCTTCCAGCTGCGTTCGACCGCCTACAGCCTGCGCAGCTTGGCCGAGTACGTCCGGCGCACACGCCACCGCGGGCCCCTGACCCTGGAGGTCATGGCGGAGTGGGCACGGCTGGACAGCCATGCGAGCGTCGATCCCCGGACGTGGGCCAGGCGGCTGAAGCACTTGCGCTCCTTCGCGCGATGGATGCAGCAGTTCGAGCCGGCCACCGAGGTGCCCGACGACACAATCTTCGGGCGGCTGCCCGAACGCCAAGCCCCGCACATCTGCAGCCCTGAAGAAGTTCGGCAGTTGCTGGCCGCCGCGCGCGAACTCGCTCCCAGCCCCGGCCTGCGCGGCTTGGTCTACGAGACGCTGTTCGGCTTGATCGCCAGTTGCGGTCTGCGCCTGTCCGAGGCGCTGTCGCTGAACATCGGCGACGTGGATCTCCGGCGTGGGCTGCTGACGATCCGGCGCACGAAGTTCGCCAAGTCGCGCCAGGTGCCGCTGCATCCGAGCACGGCGAAGGCCTTGGGCCAATACCGCTGGACCCGGGACGTGGCTGGCGCCTCACGCGACGACGATGCGCCGTTCTTCATCGGCACCCGGGGCCGCCGGTTCGGCAAGCCGATCAGCGGGCACCAGGTGGAGAGGGTCTTCGCCACCTTGCGCAAAGAACTGGGATGGGTCAACCGCGGTACGCACCACGCGCCGCGCATCCATGACCTGAGGCATACCTTCGTGGTCCGGCGCATCCTGCTGTGGCAGCAGCAGGGCATCGACGTGGACGAGGCGATGCTGTCGCTGTCGACCTACGTCGGGCACGCGATGGTGACCAACACCTACTGGTACCTGCAGGCGGTTCCGGAATTGATGGCGGTGGCCGCGCAGCGCTTCGAGTCGTGCATGCCGGAGCTCAGCCATGCCTGAGGCACGCCACCACCGGAAGGGATCCCCACCAAGCTTCCCGGCGCTGGTACAGCAGTTCTTCACCGAGTACTTGGTCGCGCAGCGTGCGCTGAGCCCGCGAACAGTGGCCAGCTACCGCGACGCGATGACGCTGTTCCTCGGGTACGCGACTCAGCACCTGGGCAAGACGCCGATGGCCGTGCAACTGATCGACATCACGCCGGAGTTGGTCCTGAAGTTCCTCGCCCACCTGGAACGCGAGCGGCACAACTCAGTGCGCAGCCGCAACCTGCGGCTCACGGCCTTACGGGCGTTCCTGAAGTTCGCCGGCCGACGCGACGTGACGGCACTGCACGCTGTCGAACGGGTGATGGCCGTGCCGATGAAGCGCTTCGAGCGGCCGCTGCTGGGCCACCTGACGCGGCCCGAGATGATCGCCGTGCTGGGGCAACCCGGAACCGATTGGACTGCGCAGCGCGACCACTTACTGCTGAGCCTGCTGTACAACACCGGCGCGCGCGTGTCGGAGATCGTCGGGGTGCGCGTCGTCGACGTGGTGATGGACGCCGCCGCCTGCGTCCATCTGCACGGCAAGGGCCGCAAGGATCGCTCGGTGCCGCTGTGGAAGTCGACCGCGGCAGCTATCCGCGCCTGGTTGCATGCCAACCCCGACCTGCGCGGTTCGGCGGCATTGCTGCCCAATCGATCTGGCCATGCCATGACGCGGTGCAACGTGGCCCAGCGACTCGCGCTGGCGGTAGACCGGGCCTCAGCAGATCAACCGACCCTGAAGACCAAGCGCATCTCCCCACACACCCTCAGGCATACGACAGCCATGCATCTGCTGCAAAGCGGGGTGCCATTCAACGTCATCGCGCTGTGGCTCGGCCACGAGAGCACAAACACAACGCACCGCTACGTCGAGGCCAACCTCGAGATGAAGGAGAAGGCGCTCGCGAGACTCGAGGCACCCGACATCAAGCTCAAGCGCTTCCGCGCCAGCGACGACTTGCTGAAGTTCCTGCACGCCCTGTAACTATGCAAAGCGCTCCGCGTCCCGGCACGGACGTCGATCCAGCAGACGGCCGCGCCTGGCAGGGCGCAACTACGCATAGTTGAGAGCTATGCATAGGGGTCGGTAGGGCCCGTTCAAGGTACGAGACAGCTGCCGTTGACCAGCTCCCTGCGTCATGGCGAGGTCGGGTTGGCAGCTTGATCGTGAGTGACCGGCAGGTCTCGATGTACAGCGGTCAGTCGTATCGACGCATCGTGAAT
>DATAJH010000086.1:0-26052 GCA_036262215.1 Steroidobacteraceae bacterium | reverse complement strand
GAGTTGCCGGCTTGGGCGCAGCCGGCTTAGGCGCAGGTGGCGCTGCGGCGGCGGGCTTGGGCGCCGGCGGTTTCGGTGCCGGCGGGGTGGCGGCGGCGGTTGCGGGCTTGGGCGGTGCTGCCGGCTTGGGCGGCGCTGCCGGCTTGGGCGGCGCTGCCGGCTTGGGCGGCGCTGCCGGCTTGGCCGCCGCCATTGAATGGACCGCAAACATGGCTCCGCTCGGATCGATGACCTGCGCAATACGCCCGCCGCCCGGTACCTCCAGCGGGCCGACGATGACACGCCCGCCGGCCGCGGTGGCGGCGGCGGCGGCGGCATCGGCACTGGCCACGGCGGCATACGGCAGCCAGTAAGGCCGCGACGAGCGCTCCTGGTTGAGCTTGTAGATGCCGCCGCGCTGCACGCCGTCGGCGCCGAAGATCAGGTAGACCCCCTGCGGGCCCATGTCCATGCGATGCAGCGCCTGCCAGCCGAACAGCTTGCTGTAGAAGTCGAACGCGGCCTCGTAGTTGCTGGTCGCCAGTTCCATCCACGCAAAGCTGCCGAGCGGCGGCGTGGCGGGCGGCGCCGTGCCCTCCTGCGCCGGCTTGAACACCGCGAAGGCGGCCCCCTGCGGGTCACTCAGGATGGCAAAGCGTCCGACGGTCGGGATGTCATGCGCGGCGCGCTTGACGGTGCCGCCCAGCCGCTCGGCCGCCGCCACGCTCGCCTCGACATCGGCGGCGCCGATGTAGGGCAGCCATTGCGGTTTGGCGCCCGCGGCCCGGGCCTCATCGGGCACCTTCATCATTCCGCCGTAGTAGCCGCCCCCGATCCCGAACTGGCTGTAGGTCGGGTCGACGGCCGACGGCTGCGTATGCCAGCCGACCACCTTGGAATAGAAGGTGGCCGCCTTCGCCGTGTCCTCCGTCATCAGTTCCTGCCACACAAACCGACCGTGAAAGCTTCCCTGTGCCATGGCATTCCCCTTCTTTTACGTTGTGCGCGTCAAGATTTTATCGCGCCCGGATGTAACAAAGATAACTGAAGCTTCCACCCCCCGGTAGTGCAAAAGTGGGCAGGGCATTGTGACATTCGCGCGACGGTCGCTGGCCCGGCCGGCTGCTGCTGCGTGCACCGCCGGCGTCCTTGGATCAGCACCGGGCGACCGCCGAACCCCCGCCACGACCCATGCGCTTGCCAGCCCGTGCATTTTTATGCATAATTTCTATAATTTATGCACGGACTGCCATGCTGACCGACCACCATCAATTCGAACGCCGTAACGCCATCCTGCGCATCCTGCGCGGCGGGGTGGTGCACCGGCAGAGCGACCTGGCACAGCTGCTGCGGCGCGACGGCTTCGACGTCACGCAGTCCTCGGTGAGCCGCGACCTGCGTGAACTGGGCGTGCTCAAGGCCAGCGGCCGCTACCTGGTGCCGCCGGACGAGATCTCGCGCGCCAACGGCGATTTCGGCGCGCTGGCGCCGTTCGTGCGCGCGGTGCGGCCGGCCGGCACGTCCATAACTGTCATCAAGACCAGCATCGGCGCCGCGCCCAGCGTCGCCGTGGCGGTGGATAAAGCCGAGTGGCCCGAGGTGGTCGGCACCATCTCCGGCGACGACACCATTTTCATTGCCACCGCGGACGGCCGCGCACAGCGACGGCTGATCGAACGCCTTAATACCCTGTTTCGCAGCTGAGATATCCCATGAAGCAGACTTCGCAGACGGGCCCCAAGCCCGACGCCTCGCCCATCGTGCTGGCCTATTCCGGCGGGCTGGACACCTCGTTCCTGGTGCCCTGGGTGGCGGAGAACTATCACCGTCCGGTCATCACGGTGACGGTCGACACCGGCGGCATCAATGCCGCGGCGGCGAAGCTGCTGCGCGAGCGCTCGGCCGCGCTCGGCGCCATCGGCCACCATCAGGTGGATGCGCGCGCCGACTATTTCGAGCAGGTACTGCAATTTTTGATCATGGGCAACGTGCGCCGCGGCCAACTCTATCCGCTGTGTGTCGGTGCCGAGCGGGTGATGCAGGCGCAGACCGTCGCGCGCATGGCGCGCAAGCTCGGCAGCACGATGATCGCGCACGGCTGCACTGCGGCCGGCAATGACCAAGTGCGCTTCGAGGTCGCGTTGCGAACGCTGGCGCCGGACCTGGAAGTGCTGGCACCGGTGCGCGACCGCGCCTTCAAGCGCAGCGAGGAGCTCGAGTATCTGCAGCAGCACTCACTGCCGGTACCCCCGACCGGCGCCGCCTACTCCATCAACCGCGGGCTGTGGGGAGTGACCATCGGCGGCAAGGAAACCCTGACCTCCGCCGGCAGCATTCCCGATGAGGCCTGGGTGCTGACGCGCGATGCGTACACCAGGCCGCGCTCGCCAGAGCGCCATAGCATTCGCTTCGAGCGCGGCCGCCCGGTGGCACTCGACGGCGCATCCATATCCCCGGTGGAGCTGATCGAGCAGCTCGAGGCCCTGACAGCGCCGTTCGGTATCGGCCGTGGTATTCATCTGGGCGACACCATCATCGGCACCAAGGGGCGGGTGGCGTTCGAGGCGCCCGCGGCCGAGACCCTGCTCAGCGCGCATCGCGAGCTGGAGAAACTGGTACTCACCCCGCGCCAGCAGCGCATCAAGGAATCGGTGGCACAGCCCTACGGCGATCTGGTGCACGAGGGACAGCTGCTCGATCCGGTGTGCCGCGACATCGAGGCGCTGTTGCTGTCCTCGCAGGAACGCGTCAGCGGTGAGGTGCATGTGCTGCTGCGGACCGGCTCGCTGTTCGTCGAGGGCGTGGAGTCGCCGTACTCGCTGATGGCCGCTTCCAAGGGCGTGTACGGCGAGGCCGCCGGCGAGTGGACCGCGACCGATGCGCTCGGCTTCTCCAAGATCGTGGCGCTGACCGGCGTGTTCCATCGCCGCGCCGGCGAAGCCACTGCACCGACTGCCGCCGCCCCGGCCAGCAAGGCTGCGCAGCCGTGAAGACCGTCATCGTCGACAAGATCGCGTCGGTCACCCAGGCCTGCGCGCTCGGCCCGGAAGTGCGGCTGTCGGATGACATCCCGGCCGAGGAAGGCGTCGTGGTCGTGGCCGAGATCCTGAACAACAAGTCCACCTACAACACCCTGGAGCTGACCAGCGGCCGCATGGCCAAGGTCGGCAAGGGCGACATCGTGGTCGGTGCGCTCGGACCGCGGCGCGCGCTGTTCGGCTATTCGGGGCACGTGCCGGCTTCGCTCAAGCCGGGTGACATCATCCAGGTGCTCAACATCGGCGGCGTCATGGGGATCTGCGACTCGGCGACGCCCGACAAGGGCAAGCCGTTCGACGCGCGCGTGCTGGGCGTGGTGCTGCAGTTTCCGTATCTGGGCGAGCGCATCGGCGTTCCGGCACGCGTCGGCTACAAGCCGCTCGATTTCAATGCCGCACTCGACGCGCGCGGCGTGCCGGTGGTGGCGCTCGCGGGCACCTGCATGGAGGCCGGCAAGACCGCCGCCGCCGCCGCCATCGTCGGCCGCATGCGTCACCGCGGCCTGACCGTCGATGCCTTCAAGGCCACCGGCGTGTCGCTGCGGCGTGACATCCTGGCATTCGAGGACGCCGGCGCGCGCCGCACGATGATCTTCACCGACCTGGGCGTCGTCACCACCAATGCGCGCACCGGGCCGGCGCTCACGCGCACCATGCTGACCGAGCTTGCGGCCGGCAAACCGGACGCGATCGTGTTCGAACTGGGCGACGGGCTGCTCGGCACCTATGGTGTCGACGCGATCCTGGAGTGCGCCGACATCCGCCGCGCGCTGACCGGCGTGGTGCTGTCGGCCAACGATCCGGTCGCGGCCTGGGGTGGCGTGAAACTGCTGCGCGAGCGCTTCCAGGTCGAGCCCTGCGTGGTCACCGGTCCTTCGACCGACAACGAGGTCGGCATCGAAATCATCCAGCAGCAGATGAAAGTCGCCGCCTTCAACGCGCTGTCCGATGCCGCCGCGCTCGGCGATCACGTGATCGAAGCCATCGGCATCGCCAGCCAGGCGCGCCAGGCGGCGGCGGGCGGTGACTGATGCGCCGTAGCCGGGAAGCCAGGCGATCGATCCCCGCCGTGGTGCTCGGCGGTACCGGCTACGTGGCCGGTGAGCTGCTGCGCCTGATCGCCGGCCATCCGACGCTGTCGCTCGCCGGCATCATGTCCGACAGCCGGCCCGGCGAGTCGGTGGGCGCGGCGTTCGGCCATCTGGCCCCGGCGTTTCCGCTGGAGACCTTCAAATCCCAGGCACAGATCGAGGCCATCATCGAGCGCGAGGAGTCGACCGCCATCTTCTCGGCCGCCCCGCACGGTGCTGCGGCCGCACTGATCGATGCGCTGCTGACAAAATCCGAGGCTGCCGGCAAGCAGCCGCGCGTGGTGGACATCTCGGCTGACTTTCGCTATCGATCGGCGGCGGCTTACCAGGCGGTGTACAAGCACGCACACGGCGCTCCGACGCGACTGCACACCTTCAGCTGCGCGGTGCCGGAACACCTGCGCGAGCTCCTGACGCCGCACGTGGCGCACCCGGGCTGCTTCGCCACCGCGACGCTGCTGGCCTGCGTGCCGCTGCTGGCCATGGGACTGACGATTCCCGAATTATTCGTGTCTGCGGTCACCGGCAGCACCGGCTCGGGCCGCAAACCTTCCGACGGCACCCATCATCCGATGCGCCACAGCGATCTCTACGCCTACAGCGCCCTGGTCCACCGGCATACCCCCGAGATTGTGGCCTGCGCACTGGCGGCCACCGGCATCGAACCCCAGGTCGCGTTCGTGCCGCATTCCGGCCCGTTCGCGCGCGGCATCCACACCACGGTGCAGGCCACGCTGCGCACGCCGCGCGACAGCGCGCACATGCTGGGCGCGCTGCGCGAGTACTACGCCGGCTCGCCGTTCGTGCACGTGAGCGCTGCGCCGCCGCGTGTCAAAGAAGTCGCCGGCAGCAACTATGCGCGGCTGTCCGCGGTCAGCGATGGGCGCACGGTGGCGGTGATGTGTGCGATTGATAACCTGAACAAGGGCGCGGCCGGCGGCGCGGTGCAGTGGATGAACCGCCTGTATGGCCTGCCGGAGACGGCGGGACTCACGGCGCCAGCGGCAGGCTGGACGTGAACCCGGGCGGCGCGCACATGCAAACCACATTCACCAGGGATCACATCCAGAATGATTTTTTCGTAATGAAAAAATCATTCTGGATGTGATCCCTCGTCAAGGAGATTCGATGAACGCGCAACCGACCTCCTCGTCCGGGCCAGTGGCGGCGCCGGGAGTCCCGGATTTTCTGGCCCCGGTGTTCGCCCAGTATCCGCTGCCGGTGGTCAGCGCCGAGGGCGTGTGGCTGCACACCCGGGGCGGCGGCCGCATACTCGACCTGTACGGCGGCCATGCGGTCGCGGCGCTCGGTTACGGTCACCCGCTGTGGACGCGGGCACTTGCCGGGCAGGCGCAGTCGCTGAGCTTTCAGAGCAATGCGGTGCCGATGGAAGTGCGGGCGCGCGCCGCCCAGCGCCTGATCCGCTTCTCGGGCCTGGACTTCAACAGCGTATTCTTCGTCAACAGCGGCGCCGAGGCGAATGAAAATGCGCTCAAGATGGCCTTCACCATCACGCGCCGCACACATGTTGCCGCCATCGAGCACTCGTTCCACGGCCGCACCGCCGCCGCCGGCGCCGTCACCTGGGGCGCGGCCGCCAAGTGGTACGGCTTTCCGCGTACGCCATTCGATGTCAGCTTCATCGCGCGCCGCGACCACGCCGCGATCAAGCAGCAAGTGACCGATCACACCGCCGCAGTGATCGTCGAGCCGGTGCAGGGGGTCGGCGGAGCATTCGACCTGGGCGCCCCGTTCCTGGCGGCGCTGCGGGCGCGCTGCGATGAGGTCGGCGCACTGCTGATCTTCGATGAGGTCCAGTGCGGCATGGGCCGCGTGGGCCAGCCGTTCGCCGCCGGGCTGTACGGCGTGCAGCCGGACATGATCACCACCGCCAAGGCGCTGGGCGCAGGTTTCCCGTGTGCGGCGCTGCTGATGTCACCGCGCGTCAGCGCGGCGTTGAAACTCGACGCGCTGGGCACGACGTTCGGTGGCGGTCCGATGGCCTGCGCAGTGATCGAAGCGGTGATCGAGGCGATCGAGTCGGAACATCTGCTGGAGCGCGTGCGCAGCGTGTCGGCGCTGATACGCAGCCGCTGCCTGGTCGGTCCGGTGATGGCCCATCAGGGGGCGGGACTGCTGGTCGGGCTGCGCACCAACAAGCCGGCCAAACAGGTCCACGCCGCGCTGCTCGAGCGCGGCATTCTGGCCGGCACCAGTGCCGATCCGGACATCCTGCGGCTGCTGCCGCCCTTTGTGCTCGAAGCCACGCATGTCGAACTGCTGCGCGACGCGCTGCTCGACATCGGTGCCTGACGACTCACACCATGCGGCGCTTCATCGACCTGGCCGATTTTTCGCGCGACGAGCTGCTGGCGTTGCTCGAGCTGGCGCGCCGCCTGGAAGCACGACCGGAGCCGCACGCGCTGGCCGGCAAGGTGCTCGGCCTGCTGTTCATGAATCCGTCGCTGCGCACGCTGGCATCGTTCCAGAGCGGCATGGCGCGCCTGGGCGGCGCCTCGTTCGTGATCACCCCGGGCAGCGGTACCTGGCAGATCGAGACCCGTGAGGGAGTCGTCATGGACGGCATCGCGGCCGAGCACGTGCGCGAGGGCGTGCCGGTACTGGCCTCCTATTGCGATGCGCTCGGCATTCGCTCGTTCGCCGACGGCAAGGATCTGGCGGCAGACCTGAGCGAACAGAAATTCACCGCCATGGCGCGCCTGGTCGACAAGCCGCTGATCAATCTGGAATCGGCGGTCAATCATCCGTGCCAGTCGCTGGCCGACTGGAAGACGCTCGATGAGCTCGGCATTCCGCGCCATGGCAAGTTCGTGCTCAGCTGGGCCTGGCATCCGCGCGGCCTGCCGCTCGCGGTGCCGGCATCCACCGTGCACATGGCGGCGCTGCGCGGCATGGAAGTCGTGGTACTGGCACCGGAAGGCTTCGCGCTGCCGGGCGCGATCATCGACAAGGCGCAACGCGCGGCCGCCGCATCCGGCGGTTCGCTGCGCGTTACCGGCGATCGACGCCAGGCGTTCGATGCCGCGCACGTGGTGTACGCGAAGGAATGGGCCGGCACCGCCGACTACGGCAATGAGGCCGCGGACGCCGCGGCGCGCCGGCAACTCAGGGACTGGTGCCTGGATGAGTCGTGGTTCTCGGATGCCCGCGCCGATTGCCGTCTGATGCATTGCCTGCCGGTGCGGCGTAATGTCGCGATCGCCGATAGCCTGCTCGACGGCCCGCGCAGCGTGGTGCTGCGCCAGGCCTATAACCGCCTGCCGGCGCAGATGGCCGTGCTGTATCGACTGCTCAAACCAACGGAGTGACCGCACTGACATGATCCTGCATCGATCCGATCACGCGGCGATGATTCGCGCGCTGCGTAACGCCTCGCCCTACATCCGGCTCTACAAGGGCAAGATCTTCGTCATCAAGGCCGGCGGCGCCGTATTCGGCGACGCCGCGATGACGCGGGCACTGATCGAGCAGATCGCGATCCTGCATTACCTCGGCGTGCGCGTCGTCATGGTGCACGGCGGCGGCCCGCAGCTGACCGAACTGACCGAGGCCCTGGGCGTGCCCACGCGCATGGTGCAGGGGCGGCGCATCACCGATGAGAAGTCGATCGATGCCACCTCCATGGTGCTCAACGGGCTGATCAATACCCGGATCCTCGCGATCTGCCGCGATCTTGAAATCAGCGCGGTCGGCCTGTCCGGTGTCGACGCCGGGCTGATCCGTGCGCATCGGCGGCCGCCGATGCAGCTGCCCGGCCAGGCCGAAAGCGTGGACTTCGGTTTCGTCGGCGACATCGATTCGGTCGATGTCAGCGTCATCCGCCAGCATCTGGACAACGGGCTGATGCCGGTCATCAGTCCGCTGTCGGCCGATGACAAAGGCACGCTGCTCAATATCAACGCCGACACCGTGGCCGCGGCCATCGGCGCCGCCCTGGGCGCCGAGAAACTGATCCTGTGTACCGGCGCGCCCGGCATCCTGGAGCGGGTCGACGATCCGACTTCGATCATTTCCTACACCGATGTGGCCGGGCTGGCGCGCATGCGAGACGCCGGCTGCATCGCAGACGGCATGCTGCCCAAGAGCATCGCGATCGAGTTTGCGATTCGCGGCGGCGTCCGCCGCGTGCACGTGATCTCCTACGCCGCCACCGACAGCATCCTGGCTGAAGTCTTCACCAACGAAGGCACCGGCACCCTGATCGTGGCCAACGTCAATGCGCTGACGCCGGCCGAGCAGCAAAGCAACGCATGATCTGGCGCATCACATGACACGGCTGAGCGCATGACACGCCTGTGGGACAAGGGCGCGCCGCTCGATGCGCGGGTACTGGCCTACACCGCTGGCGATGACTATGCGCTCGATGAACGCCTGGTGCGCTACGACGTGCGCGCCTCGATCGCGCACGCCGAGATGCTGCACGCGCAGCGGCTGCTGTCGGCCGCGGATCTGCAGCTGATCCGCGCTGGGCTCGCGGCGCTGGGCGAGGAGCACGGGCGCGGCTTGTGGCACATCGAGCTGGGCGATGAGGATGGCCAGACGGCGCTGGAGCGCCGCCTGACCGAGCGCATCGGGGCCGCCGGCGGCCGCATCCATCTGGGACGCTCGCGCAACGACCAGGTGCTCACCGCACTGCGGCTGTATCTGCGCGATGCCATCGACGAGCTCGATGCCGGCGCGCACGCGGTGATCGGAGCACTGGATCGCCTGTCGCGGCGCGAAGCCGCCACGCCGCTGCCGGGCTACACCCACATGCAGCAGGCGATGCCGAGCTCGGTCAGCCTCTGGGCCGGGGGCTTCGCGGCCGAACTGAGCGACGATGCCCGCGGCATCAAGAGTGTCCACCGGCGCATCGAGAAGAATCCGCTGGGCTCGGCCGCCGGCTACGGCACGCCGGGGCTGCCGCTCGATCGCGAGGCCACCACGCGCGCGCTGGGCTTCGACATCACGCAGCAGCCGGTGACCTCGGTGCAGCTGTCACGCGGCAAGGCGGAGGCGCAGCTGTTGTTCGAACTCGGGCTGCTGATGCAGGACCTGGGACGCATGGCGGCCGACCTGCTGCTGTTCTATACCCAGGAATTCGCTTTCATCGAACTGCCCGACGCCTTCACCACCGGCTCTTCGATCATGCCGCAGAAGCGCAATCCCGACCTGTTCGAACTGGTGCGGGCGCGCAGCGCCACCGCGCTCGCCTGCCTGACCGAGGCACTGTCGATCTGCGCCAAGCTGCCGTCCGGTTATCAGCGCGACCTGCAGCTGTTGAAGGCTCCGCTGTTTCGCGGCATCGACCTCGGCGTCCAGACGCTCGACATCGTGGCGGCGGCACTCGACGCGCTAAAATTCCGGCCCGAGCGCATCCGCCTCGATCCTTCGGTGCACGCCACCGAAGAAGCCTTTGCGCTGGTGGTCAAGGAAGGCATACCCTTTCGCGAAGCCTATCAGCGGGTGGCAGCGCGCTACACGCGCAAGGACTGATCGCCATGGAAGCAGGACCGGACACAGCCGTGAACCCGCCGGATGCGCCCGACAGCCGGTTGCGCGGGCTGATCGAATACACCCACTGGATGTATGGGCTGCATTCCCTGTCGGTGCTCACCGCCCTGTTCACCACCCACGCCGTGGCGCTGCGCTTTGCCTTCGGGCTGCCGTCGATCATCGCCGTGATCATGAACTACGCGCGCCGCTCCCAGACCCACGGCACCTGGCTGGAATCACACTTTCGCTGGCAGATCCGCACCTTCTGGTACGCGTGGCTGTGGATCCTCATCAGCCTGATCATTGCGGTACCGCTGATGCTGCTGGCGGGTCTTGGCTTTGTGGTCGGCCTGCTCGGCCTGGGACTGGTCGGCCTGTGGGTGATCTACCGCATCGTGCGCGGCTGGGTGTCGTTGCGCGACGGGCGCGCCATGCCGCTGCCGACGACGGTGCCTTAATGAGCCCGGCGACCCGTCGCCCGGTGATCCGCAGCCGCCTGGTGCTGCTTGGTGCGCTGACCGCGCTGGTGTTCGCCGGCGCGACGCTGACTGCCTGCGGACAAAAAGGGCAGCTCTACCTGCCGAGTCAGAAAAAATCCAAGGTGCCGGCGACGCAGCAGCCTCAGGACACGCAGCCGCCACCTGCGCAGCCGGAATCGTCCACCTCGCCAGCTGCCTCCTGAGCCAAGAGGAAAGTGGCCGAAAACGCCAGCCGCGTCACGGCTGGCGTTTTATGCATCAATGCGCTTTGTCGTCGCCCTCGGGCTTGTTTTCAGGCTTGGGCGCGGCTTTCGCCTTGGGCTTGGGCTTCGGCGGCGGCAGCTTGGCCAACTTGGTGGGTGGCTTCGCCAGCGGCGGCTGTGCATTGAGCGCTTTGGGCTGGCTTACGTTGTTTGGCGTCGGATGCACGGCATTGGGCTGATTGGTCGCGAGTGCGGGGCCTGGGCCGGTCGGGCCATGGGGCGTGACAGCGGCCTGATTCACATGCGTTTCCGCGCCGCGCGCGCCCACGACTCCTGGACCGGTAAATGCACCGGGCTTGGCGGTGGCCGCAATCGCGGGATGGCCACCGTTCACTTTGGCTGCCAGCGCCGGGTTCTTGCCCGCTTCCTGAACGTGCGCGGTCTGTGCCGGCGTGCGCGCCATGTGCGGCTCCTGCATCGCCGCTTTCTCCTGTGCCGTTGGCGCGGCAGTCACGCCACCAGGACCGTTGTAGCTGACCTTGTTGACCGTGACATTGTTGATGACGGTGGTGTTGTAGGTGTTGTGAATGCTGGTGGTACTGACGTTGCTGACGGCAGTGTTGTAGGCGAAATGTCCACCATCCCAACGCCCGCCGGCGAAGCCCACGCCCACGTAGCCGTAGCCATAGTTGACGCCGCCGTAGAATCCGATATGCGGGCCCCAGTAGCCAGCATGGAATCCATACACCCCGCCACTGAAGGCCCAATATCCCGGGGTCCACAGCACACCGACCTGCGGCGGCTGAACCCAGGTTCCGGGCACCCAGTAATAGCCAGCCGGTCCGTAGTGCCAATACCCTGGCGTCCACAGATATCCATCCTCCGGGCACGGCGGCTGCTCGTATTCAGGCAGCGGCGGCGGCGCCTCGTTCGCCTGTACCTCTACTTCCACCGCCGGTGCGACATAGACCGGCGGCGGGGGCGGCGGCGGACGCACATAAACTACCGGCGCAGGGGCTGCGACCCGCACCTGGGCTGCGCAGCCGGCCAGTAGAGCAAGCATGCCAACAATCCAATAACGCATCGAGAATTCTCCTTCGGTCCTTGAAGAGTAACGGTGTCACCCGCCACCGCTAGTATCGCGGTGCACAGCTGACTGGATTCTGAACGGTCGCGTCGGTGCGGTAGGTCACACTCCAAAGACCCAACCGCGCGTTTTGTTAAAGCGGGCGTCGTAAAGCGGGCGTCGATAGCAGGCCTTACGCCTCATGGGCGCGCAGCAGACCGGCGATGTAAGGTGCCGCGCTGCTGTCCGGGAACACGTCCCGGTCCAAAGCGCCGCTGGCGATCTGCAGGTGCTCGTGCAGCACGCTCTTCATGACCGAGCGCACATCGAGCGTGGGTTTCAGGTCGCGCTGTTGATACAGATTGCGCGCCGACAGACCCGGCCAGTCGGCCAGCACGCGTCCGCCGGCCACCGCGCCGCCGAGCAGAAAGGCTGCGCTGCCGGTGCCATGGTCGGTGCCACGGGTGCCGTTGGCGGCCGCGGTGCGGCCGAACTCCGTAGCCAGCAACACCACGGTACGCGGCCAGACATCGCCCAGTGTTTCCTTCAGCGTGCGCAGACTCTGATCGAGCACGGCCAGGCGCGTACGCAGCTGTCCCTGCGCGCCGCCTTCGTTGAAATGGGTGTCCCAGCCGGTGGTGTCGAACACCGCCACCGCCGGACCATCGTCACGACGCAGGAAACCGGCCGCGGTGCGCACCGTCTCGGTGTAACGCCCGGCGGTCGATCGCACCAGCGCATTCATCGCCGGGGCGCCGCTGGCATCGCCGTTCATCGTATCCGGCTGCGCCTGCGCCTGCCCGGCCTCGCTGCCGGTGGCCAGCGCCTCGGCCAGTCGCCGCGCCAGCAACGGATCGCTGGCGTAGCGATCGGCGATGCGGCGCATCGTGTCATCGTCGAGATCCGGCAGCACCGAGGGCGACCACGATGCCACTTCGGCCGATCCGCGCAGCACCAGCGGTACGTTCTGCGCCAGCGCCACACCGCTCTCGCGGCCGCGGCGAGTGGCCGATGGCAGGTTGATCAAGGCCCGATTGAGCCAGCCGGTCTGCGTCGCGTGCGGCTGGGTAATGCCGCTCTCGAGCACGTCCTGGCCGTCGAAGTGGGAACGCTCGCGGTACGCTGTAGCCACCGCCGGCAGCACCAGCAGTTCGCGCGCCCCATAAGCCTCGTGCATGAACGTCAGGCCGGGATTGAGGCCAAAGTAGCCATCGAGCGCCAGCGCGCCGTCACTACCACCCGGGGCTGCAATCGCGAGCTCGCCGCGCAGCCGCGCATAGTCCGGATCGGCGTACGGCGGTACCGCCGACATCCCATCGAGCGCGCCGCGCAGAATGATGAACACGAAACGCGACGGGGTCGCAGCCGGCGCCGCAAAACTGTAGCGCGCAGTGAGTGCCGCCGTGCCTGCGGCCAGGCCGAGCTTGAGCAGCGAGCGTCGATTGATGGGCGCGTGGTGATCGCGATTCATGCGCTATGCCTCATCGTCGCAAGAACTCAGGCGCCGTCAGCAGCAGCGTCAGCGCCTGTCCGTCGCTCGCGGCACGCTGCAGGCTGACCCGTGTCTCATCGCTGTACGTGGCCCCCAGCAGCTGCGGACCGAGCTCGGCGACCGCGCGTGTTCCGCCCAGCCGCTGCGCGACCGCGTCGGCGAATTCGATGCGCTTCATCAGCGCCGAAGCCCCGTCCCAGTCATCGCTGCGATCCGGCCAGCCGGCGGGCGAGCCGGGGGCGAACTGCCGCTGTCCGAGCACGTCGAAACCGGCAATCGATTTTGGTCCGTCGGCGACCGGCAGCTGCAGACCGCGATAGATCGACAGCAGGTAATCCTGCGGCGTTTTGTATTTCGCCAGTGGCGTCTGCCAGGCCTCGCTGCTCTCGAGCAGCGCCCGGTACACCTGCGGCAGATCCCCACCGCTGCGTTCGAACGCCTGAGCGATGCGCGCCACCGCGGCCGGCGGCGGATCGTCGGCAATGAAATGCCGCGCCAGTTTGGTGGCGATATGGCGCGCGGTCGGGCGCGCCTGCGCCAGATCATTCAGCACCGCGCGTCCCTGCGCCTGGTCGGCATGATGGTAGCGGCGACCGAACACCGTCTGTGCGCCGGGCTCATGCAGCGCCGGACGAAACAGGAACTGGCCGCCGATACCGGCCTGGATCGGGCCGGCGCCGTAGCCGCCGCCGAGCGACCAGCCGGTGAGCACTTTGGCGAAACTGGTGACGTCGGCCTGCGTGTAACCGCCATCGACGCCGAGCGTATGCAGCTCGAGAATCTCACGCGCCAGGTTCTCGTTCAGCCCCAGCGTGCGCTCACGGCGTGCCGCACGCTGCGCCAGCACGGAATTGGGTCCGACCGAGCGTTGGTTGTCCAGATACAGCAGCATCGCCGGGTGCTGCTCGACCGCGAGCAGCAGCTCGCGGAAATTGCCCAGAACGTGCGGCCGTATCGCCTCGCGCTCCAGGCTGCCGGCGATACCCAGCACCGCCAGCTTGTCGACCGACACGGCGAAATGATTGCTCCAGAAGTACACCAGTCGTTCAACCCACGGGCGCTCGGTAGCCACCGCGTTACGCAGGCGCGCCTGCACCTCGGCGATGTAGATCGGTCGGAACAACTGCGGCAGGCGCATGACGAAGGCCAGCGCGTCAGCCGATGCCGGCGCCGCTGCGGCGGTCGCGTTGCCGTCATTGGGCGCCCCGGCGGGCTTGGCGCCCGCGGCGCGTCGCTGCGCCTGCAGCTGCTGCCGGATGGTCGCGGCGTCGCTGAGAATGTCGGCCGAGGAGCGCAGCCCGGCCGCCGCCACAGCCGCCGCCGGGCCACGCAGCTGCGCCTCGAGCCAGCCGCGCCCGTCGGTGCCGATGAGCTCGAGCTCGCCGGGCTTCGCGCCCAGACCGAAGCGATTGGCGGCAACAGCGGAGGAGTAATCCAGCGACACGGTAATACCAGGTCCTTGGCGCGCACCGGCGCGTGACCTTAGTCAGGAGCGCGCCAGCCGGGGGATCGTTGACCTGATCGAGCCTCGCTTCGGGTCTTAGGACATAATTCCGATCCGGCGGCGGCGCTGGCCTTTGTTCCCCGGACAGCTTGCTTTATCTTTTCTTAAGGCACACTCCGAGCATCGTCTCGCCGTACTGACGATTCCAAGGCACAGGAAGGTCTGGCGTGGCAGAGCAGCGGCTGTTTCCCGCATACAGATTCCGAACGGCGTCGGCCGGCAGTGTCGGCATCCTGCTATCGCTGCTGCGCGCGGCGGCGTTGGCAACGCTGCTGGCGAACGTCACCAGCTGCTCGTTGATCTCGTTGAAGAGTCCGGAAACGCCACTGTCCACACGCGACCTCAATGCGCGCTTGCTGACGCACGAGTATTCCGCACATTTCATTGCCGCCGTTGAACAGACCGCCGATCAGATCGCAGCAGCCTCGGTGGATCCCGCGGTACGCGTGAACGCGCTGCGCTGGAAGATTGCCGCATCGGCAAAGAGCGGGCGTGCCGCAACCCAGGTCGCGCCGATGATGGCTCTGCTGGACAGCTGGGCGTTGTCGGTGCAGATGCAGCAGTATCTGGCCGATGGCGCGGGACGCGCCCTGTTTGCTGTCCAGCAGCCGCTGGCCGTCGCGCTGGCGGAACAACTGACTGCGCAGGCACAAGACATGGCGCGGCGACTCACGACGCAGGAGGAGTTCGACCACGACCAGCGCTTCATCGTTGGCTACGCTCGCGCGCACCCGATTGAAAGTCTGCAATTCGCTCGTGCCTCGATCATGGATCTGTGGGCGCAGGACAGCGGTGTTCAGGTCAAGCTGGTCGACTCGCTGGGCACGGTTCCCGAGGCGCTGGCCGATGCGGGCGATCTGGTGCGCATGTACGGTGACAGCGCGACCTCACAGATGATCTGGAAGGCCCAGCTGGCGGTGCTCGAGTCCGGACTGAGCGGCAAGGAATTGCAGACCGCACTACAGCGATTGGATGAGCACCTGGCGGCGCTGTCGGCTATCGCTGACCAGACCCCGGCGCTGGTCAAGGGCGTGGCGCGCGATGTGGGTACGCGCTTCGATGCCTCCTGGGCCCAGATGATCGGCGCGATGCACACTGAAGGCAGGACGCTGTCCGGCACGGTGAGCTCCGAAAGGCAGGCCGCGGTGCAGGCAGTAGATGTTGAGCGCGCAGCCGTTGCCGCGGATGCCGAGCGCATCGCCAGTCAGATCATTGCCGAGGCCGGCGAGCAGGCGCGCCGTCTGATCCGCGAGGCACTGTGGGTGGTCATCGCGATCGCGGTGGTTCTACTTGGGCTGCCGTTTGCCGCCGGGTACTTGCTGGGGCGAGCGCGTCGCAGTCCATAACGGCAGCGCTTCGACCGACTCTGCAGCTCGAACTCTCAATCGACCGGCAGGTCGGTGACCTCAAGGCTGTTGGAAACGTCGTCGATCACCGCGTAATTGAAGCCAGCATCGTCGTCGCGCACGGTGTCGATTCCAAAGGCTCCGCCCTGGCTCGCATCGACGTTGTACTCGCGCACAAATTGACCCCAGATGGTGAACTCCACAATTTCGCTCGGGTGAAGCACATCCATATTGACCGCGTCGCCGTTGGCCGCGAGCAGATTTCCGTCAGGCGCAAAGCGCAACGCCAGCGGCCCGCGCAGGTGCGAGTCAGCGAATACGAGATTTCCCAATTTAACTGCGCTCATGCGCTCTCTGGCAGCGGGGATCGCGAAGATTGCATTGTCGGCGGTCGAGGCGACATAGAGCGTATCGGACTGCTGGTCGAAGGCAAGACCGGTGGGTCCCAAAATGAGTGCCGCTGTGTTTGGCACGTGCGTATATCCGATCGCGATCGTGGTCTTCTTCAGCAGCTTCAATCCGCCGGACTCCACAGCTACGTCCAGACGCGCTACGGTGCCGTTCAGCACGTTGGAGACGAACACGTGTGCGCTCAACCCGTCATCGTCAATGGCCAGATCCCACGGACCGTCTAGAAAAACCGGATCCGCCCAGGTCTGCAGCCAGTGGCCGTGCCGGTCGATCACCTGCAGCGCACCCTGACCGATGGTGTCGAAAGCGCCGTCGGTGGTCGGCACGTTGCCCACGATAACAAACCCGGCCCTTAGGACTCCGAGCGCAGTGCTGAGGCCGGAGAGACTACTGGTAAAGAATGTGGCAGCGTTGCCCGGGGGCGCAAGTGGCCCTCTAGGCGTCAGCTGGATGATCGTCGTGCCAGCGCCCTGTGCGTTGGCGCTGTTGTTGAAATTACTGACCAGAACATCGCCGGCGGCAATTTTTCCGCCATTGGGAAATCCCGCGGGCACGAACGCCACGCCGTAGGGGTTGAGATCGCCGTTGGATGGAACAGTCGAGGAATTGATGAGTCGCGGAATGAATGCTTCAGCCGCATCGGCCTGCGATGCGATCGCCGTGAGAATACCCAGGCTCGCCGCCACCAAGCTGTGGCCGAGTGCGCTCCGAACGGTTTGTATTTTCTGCATGACAGGCCCCCGGTTACATGAGCAACGTTCTTTAGTTGGCTGTTGTGAGTGGGGCCGCCAGCGATAAAGGTTTTACCGGACTCCTGGATCTTGGAAAATGGGCGCGCCGGCAGCGCTGCGGCCGGTCAGTGACTGGTGTTTTTATCTGCCCAATTAACGGGGCAACGCCGGGTAGCGCCAGCAGGCCAGCGCAGAGGCGAGCGCGTCGCGGTCAAAGAGGGCAGGCGCGCCGTGGGCGCTAGCTCGCCATCGGCTCCCGCAGCCACTTCTCCGCCAGCCGCACCCACATCGAACCCCCGAGCGGCAGTAGTTCGTCGTTGAAGTCATAGCTCGGGTTATGCAGCATGCAGGGGCCGCCGCCGTGGCCGCCGATGCGATGTTTGCCATCGCCATTGCCGATCATAAAGTAGCAGCCCGGCTTTTCGAGCAGAAAGAAACTGAAGTCTTCGGCACCCATCGTGGGCTCGAACTCCTTCACGTTATCGGCTCCGACCAGCTCGCCGAGCGCAGCGCGCGCGAATTCAGTCTCCCTCGGATGATTGACGGTGGTCGGGTAGGTGCGGCTGAATTCGAATTCACAGGTCGCCTCGAACGCCTGGCAGGTCGACTCGGCGATCTGCTGCATGCGCCGCTCGATCATATCGAGCACCGGCACGGTGAAGGTGCGCACTGTACCCTCAAGTTCGCAGAAATCAGGCACCACGTTGTTCGCCTCACCGGCCTTTATTATCGTGACTGAGATCACGGCCGGGTCAATCGGGCGCCGGTTGCGCGTAATGATGGTCTGGAACGCCTGCACCATCTGGCAGGCCACCGGCACCGGATCGACGCCGTTATGCGGCATCGCTGCGTGCGCGCCCTTGCCGCGGATGGTGATCTTGAATTCGTTGCTGGAGGCAAACACTGGCCCGGATTTCAGTGCGAACTGGCCGACTGCAAGGCCCGGCCAGTTGTGGGCGCCGAAGATCGCTTCCATCGGAAAGCGATCGAACAGGCCATCCTTGATCATCTCCAGCGCCCCGCCACCGCCTTCTTCGGCCGGTTGGAACACGAGGTACACGGTACCGTCGAAATCGCGGTGCGTGGACAGGTATTTGGCCGCGGCAAGCAGCATCGCGGTGTGGCCGTCGTGGCCGCAGGCATGCATCCTGCCGCGATTGACGCTGGCGTGAGCAAATTGGTTGTGCTCGGTTATCGGCAGCGCATCAATGTCCGCGCGCAGGCCCACAGCACGCTTGCTGTTGCCGTTTTTGACGACGCCGACCACCCCGGTTTTCCCCAGGCCCCGATGTACCGGGATGCCCCAGCCGCTCAACGTTCTGGCGATCAGGTCCGAGGTGCGCTGTTCCTCGTAGCACAGTTCGGGATGCGCATGAATGTCGCGCCGCAGAGTCTGAATCGCAGCGACGTCGGCCAGGATCGGTTCGATCAAATTCATGTTCCAGCCTGCACCCAGTTTTGTTTTGCCGGCGCACCGCTGGTGCGCTCCTTCAAGGTGCCCAATGTACACGAAGAGGAATACTTCGGAAGCAGCGCAGCACCGGCCAAACGTCCCGCGCCGCGGCTAATGTCTCAATTTGACCCGAAGCCGCCATCGTTGACCGGCCGGTATGTGGCGACGCGGAGTGGGGTTAGAGCTAATAATCTGTTACTGGAATCCAGTTGTATTTCGTGTCTGGCTGATGGCTCCGGTCAGCCGTTAACGTGCTTTGGGCCGTGGTTTACCTCCGGGTGTCTCAATTGACTAAGTAATCTCTGACGCACAACATCGGAGCGGTACGCACCAAGCAGTCGAGCAAATGGGTATGAGCAAGCAGTTGGGCTCGCGCGCGCAAAGAGTGTGGCTGATGGGATTCGCCAATTCTACCTACGGATTCGGCTATGCCGCAGTCCTCGTCACAGCGCCTCAGCTTTTAGCGTCGCACGGTGTGGCCGAGCCCGTGATTGCAGGAATGACGACGCTGGCGCTTTCAGCCAGCCTCTTAGTGTTCGCTGTGGCTCCGGTGCTCGACACGTTGATCAGCAGGCGCGCGTGGTCCATCGGACTTGGCCTTGTTGGAGCGACTTTGACGACCCTTGTCCTGCTTTTGCCAGCGACCAGCCATTTTCTCGGCGCGGCTCTTGCAGCAGACGCCTTGGTGCTGAGCCTCTACAACTCCGCGGTAGGGGGATGGCTCGGCGCGGCCCTGCCCAAGAGTTCTGTTGAGACGATCGGCACATGGTTCACTATCGGGAATTCCAGCGGATTTGGCCTGGGTGCGCTCACCCAGTACTGGCTGGTCACACACACCCCGGCCGAGCTCGGCGCGGCGTCAGTCGGCGTTGCGACGCTGATCCCGCTCGCCGTCCTGCCGCTGGTTCCGGCGACCGACGCCGGCCGCAAGGCCGTGCACGAAAGCTTTCGGAACCTCGCTCGAGACGTCGTCCAGTTGGTGAGTCAGCCTCTGGTTCTGAGAGTGCTGCTGATGTTCAGTCTGCCGTGTGCCGCCTTCACCCTCACGAACGCCTTCGGCGGCATGGGGGCTGACTTTCATGCGGCCGACAATCTGGTGAGCGTTGCGAACGGGATTGGCGCTGTCGTCATCGGCTTCTTCGCATCCATTTTGGCTCGAATTGTCCTGAAGCGGGTTTCAGCGCCATTCCTCTATCTCGCGATTGGTAGCTTGGGCGCTGCCTTCACCCTGGGCTTGCTCGCCTTGCCACACAGCCCCGCCACCTACCTTCTTGCCGTTCTGGGCGAGAATGCCGCCCAGAGCATCGCCCAAGTGTCGCAGAACGCCATAATTTTCCGCTCGATCCGAGAAGGAAGCCCGCTCGCCTCCAGCCAGTTTGGCCTTTTGTCGACTGCTTTTGGCGTGCCTTACGCCTATATGCAAGGTCTCGACGGGTTCGGTTACAAGCTCGCCGGCGGCGTTACTGGCTCGTTCACCATGGACGGTTTGGTTAGCCTTGCAGCCTGCGCCCTCCTTTTCTGGCCGGTACTGCGCTGGATCGCGACAGGTAGGTTGGAAGTGACCAGCGAAAAAACTGGGCCCGACGAGAACAGTGCGTTGCGTGCTGTCACTTTGCCAAGCTGATAGAGGCATCACCGCTTTCCACCCAACTCCACCGATTACGGCAACTGGGTGCAGAATGTCGAGTTATTGGACCACTGATTTCGTCTGAATGCGATGACGCCTCACCCATGACGAGGATGGAATCGTTTATAGAATGAAATCGTCGCAAGCGGCTATGCCGTAATGTGGTCGGACGCAATGGAAGCTGGGTGCCGCGTGCTTCTCACTTGGCGGGACCGGACAGCATGCTGGCGCGGTTGCGGGAGCAGGGACTGAGGTCAATGCTGTTTAAGGCATGTTGTTTGGAACCATTTCCCTCGAGCGGCCGCTTTGATTCGAGCAATTTGTGACCCCCACTGACCGGAGTTGGCCGGTCAGCGACCCTCAGTCCCGCGTATCAGTCGAGGGGCGCTTCCTGACCCGGAGCGGCCCATCGAGAGTGTCCGGTATCGGGCACCTAAAAGTGAGATCCGAACGCGAATTATCTAGGCCTACTTTTTCTGCGAATCGCTCGTCGCCCATATGTCGCGATGCATCTTCCAGCGACCGCTTTCTTTGCGACAAATAAAGACGGACTTGCCGTGACCGAACCCAAAGCGACCCAAAGGCGTTCGACGGTGTCTGCGACCATCAAGGCTTCACAAACCTGAGCGTCATGCGATCGGATTCGCCGATGGCCTGCATCTTCGCGTGCTCGTCGGCGGGACCGGACAAATCCGGTGGCAGGCGATGCACGTTGATGTCTTCGGGGTCCTTGGGATTGGCGTTGATCTCGGAGACGCCGGCCACGCGGAAACCCGTCTTGAGCGCCACCGCGATCAGGTAATCCTCGGGAATGCGGTGGAGTGCCATCGCGCTTTCCGTCGCTGTGGCGAACGGCTTGGCGCGGTGCTCCTCGAAGCCGAAGACGCCGCCGGGCTCGAGCACGTCGAACACGGACTTGAAGACGGTAGCAAGCGTCTCCGGGCTGTCCATGAGCCAGTCATGCGCGTTGCGGAAGCTGAGCACCATGTCGGCAGAATTCTCAGCGCCGAGTCGCACCTGCTTGGGCGGGTCGAACGGGATGATCTTCCCGATGTGCCCGAACACGGCCGGATTAGCCTTGATCTTGTCTGCGAACTTTGGATCGGAAGCTTCGAGCAAATGGCCGTGTGCGTAAAGGACGGGCGCGAGAATTTCGGTGTACCAGCCGCCGCCCGGCTGCAATTCAATGACGGTCATGTCCGGCTTGAGGCCGAAGAATTGCAGGGTCTCGATGGGGTGCCGGTATTGATCGCGCGCCTTGTGCGCCGCCGAACGCCAGTCGCCGTCCACGGCTTTCTGCAGCAGTGCAATGGTGCTGTCGGATGGCGCGACGGGATTGGCGCTGACGGCGGAGACAAGGGGTAGGGTGCTGGCCAGCAGGATGAAGGGCTTGCAGATTCGGCGGAACATGGGTCGACCTCCTGACGATGGGCGTTCAAGATTACTCTGGGAAACCTCGAATACGCGGCTTTCATTGCGAGGAGTCAGCGTGGACTCACTTACTCTGAACGTTTGCTCCTGGCCCGATGACTGGCCTACGACCGCTCCTGACCCAGGGCGGCCCGTGGCGAATGTCTACTTTACGGCAGCTGATCACTTGCGAAGCTCACCAGACCCGACCTTCACCCCGTTCAATGCCTATCGCCCGTTAGCTGGTTTTTCCTGACTGCCGGGCACTGCCGCTTCCGCCGCTTTAAAACCTGTTCGCGAGTGAGTCCCGTCGCAGAACGGCTTGGTAGTAGAAGCGCCGCAACGACACAGAGCAAACGGACGCTTGGCAATGGCGTAGCTAGCCCCGTTCCAATCGACCGCCGTCACATCGTCGCCTTGGACCAAATATGGTCCGTTTTGGATCACCTTAATCGTTGCCATCCGAGTGTTCTCCGCTTTGAATGAAGGTAATTGAAGGTAATTTTAGATTCACTTCGCCGCAACTCCCGGCCGACCGCAGCCGGTGGCTCTGGCTAGGCCCGCTCCTGACCCCGAGCCGTCCGTCGCGAACGGCTGCTACCAGGCGTCAGAAAGCGGCTGATTAACGACCTGGGAACATCAGTGCCGCTCGGGGATGACTACGGAAGCAGTTGCGCTACCGATTGGGTGCTCGCCTAAATACGTGCCATCCGCTCCTCGTAAGCCAGCACATCACCGCGCGGCGCGACCGCATCGTGATACGCGTTGTGTGGCATATCGCTTGGATTTCCGGGGTCGATAATGTCGGGATCGACCAGCTGAAACTGGATGCTTCGCACCGGTTTCATCTTGCCGGGGCCCGTCACTAACACTCGTGCGGCATGCGCGATGTCTTCTGGCCAGTCCGCTACCAATAACGGATCGGGATCGTCGAGCAAATAATCGGCGAAAACATCCGCGACCCGATCGCGCGTCGCCGTTCGGCCTGAAGCACTGGCAGGACGTTCTCGCGAACCCAGTCGGTGGGATCGGCGCAATCGATGGCTTCGTAAAATGGTGCGAGGTTCACATCCTCAGGCACGAGCGTCACCGAGATCAGCGCGCCGCAAGAGCCGTTGAGCTCCGCATCGAGGAAATAGCGCATCGTGCCCTCTTGTCAGTCGGCCCGACTTACCCCTTGATCTCACCTTTCACGAAAGCGAGTAGGTCGGCGTTGACTCGTTCAGGATCGATAATCGCGATACCGTGAGCACCACCGGGGTAAACCTTCAGGATCGCGTGAGGGACGACAGATGGTACGCGGCGACCAGTCGGATCGATCGGCACGATCTGATCGTCTTCGCAGTGAATGACGAGTAGCGGCACATCGCACTTGGCGATATCTTCAGTGTAGTCAAGTTCCCAGCTGTAGGTCGTTTCGTACTGAGCTTTGGCACCGCCCAGCAGGCCCTGGAACCAGAACAAGTCGCGCATGCCTTGCGTTGCGGTCGAACCTGGGCGATTGGCGCCGAAGAACGGTGCCGACAACTCTTTGTAGAACGATGAGCGATCATGGGCAACGGCGGCGCGGATGCCGTCAATCACCGATTTCGGAGCGCCTCCAGCTATGCCGTCGCGTTGCATCATCACCGGTACGATCGAATCAAGGAGGACCATCTTGGCGACGCGCGACGTTCCATGGCGCGAGATGTAGCGGGCCAGTTCCCCACCCCCCGTCGAATGCCCAACCAAGATTGCGCCGCGAAGATCAAGCGCGTTGATGAGTTCATCCAGATCGTCAGCCCAGGTGTCGACATCGTTGCCGGATCCCGGTTGATCGGAATAGCCGTTACCTCGCCGGTCATGGGCGACAGTACGGTAACCTTGGCCATTGAAGAACAGCATCTGCGCTTCCCACGCCGCGCCGGTTAACGGCCAGCCGTGCGAGAAAACGATAGGCGTTCCAGACCCCCAGTCGCGATAGAAGATCGCAGTACCGTCACGGGTAGTGATCTTTGGCATGGAATGTCTCCTTATTGAGCGGCCAACGCAAAAGGCGATTCGCTTTGCGCTGTACCCGAGACTCCGAAACAGGGCAGAGCCATCATACTGTAGTCGGACCGCCTTAGCTGCATGGCAGCAACAACTTGGAGGTGACAATAGTCGGTTGTAATACCCCGATTCATCTGGCGGGTCTACCATGAAGTCACAACCCGGGCACATGTCCTGACACTCGAACACACTTGAAGGGAAGAAATTCGGGCGTGGCCTTAGCATTTCGCCAGTGGCGAGGCCGAGTCAAGCGGCCATGGTCATCAGAATTGCCGGCAATTGTGTTCAGGCAGAACCCGGTCTTACCGTATGCGTGGCCCAAATCATTGGCAGCGTCCTGTGGTTGAGCCGGTTCTGCTTCGGCCCTCTGGAGTGGTTATGGCGCGCCCTTACGTACGGACAGCGACAACCAATGAGTAATCAGCAATTGCGATTAGTCGAATTGGTACCGTGAGGTTCCGAGGCACGCAGCCCGTACCGTCGCAGCTTTATGAGCTCCCAGGTGACTTAATGAATGGCTGGTTCCGGTCAGTCCAATTCGCTATGTCGCTGGCCGGTTTTGGCCGGTTCCGGTCGTCGACATACGCTAACTTGGCGCGCGGTCGGCTTCGTTCTTGCGGGCCTTCCGTTTTTTCGACATCATTCGCACGCCACAACATGGAGGAAGTTATGAGCGCCTTCAATGCAGTGCGATTCCGCGTAAAGCCCGGGCGCGACAAGGAGTTCCTCGATGCCCACAAGAAGGTTGCCGTCGATTGGCCCGGTCTGAGGCGCATCAACATTATCAAGGCTGCCGACAGAAGCTACTGCATCATTGCTGAATGGACCGACATGGATGCGCTCGCCAAGGCGCGTCCGAACATGATCGCCACGCTCGATTCATTCCGCGATACGCTCGAAGACTTAGGCGGCGGCCTCGGCGTCACAGACCCGATCTCTGGCCCGGTGGTGCTGGAGCTGAAATAGCGCGCGAGGATGAGCGCGAGGCCCGCTTTGACCCGAAGCGCTTCGCTGCTGCGTCGCGGGCGATCCTGAGTTGCCTGACGGCGCAGACCGGTCGGAGTCGGCGACCGCTTTCCCGGGCTCCGGCAGATGCTCCCCGAGGCTCCGATCCGCCCACAGCTAAGGAGGCGGGCTGCCTTCCTTGATCGCTTGCTTCAACATATGCCGGAACTCCGCCGTGTCCTGATGGCCGTGAACCTTCACCGCATGCTGGACGGCAACTTCGATGAGTTCTTTTTCGCTAGCGGCGGATATTGCGACCGTGCATTTGCTCTCAGATGGAAACTCCCTGCAATCGATATATTTCCTAGCCATGGCTGCCTCCTAAGACTTCGAGACCACAAAATCTGCATGTTCAGCTGAAGCGCGTGCACGTGCCCCGCAGCGTGCGGTTCGGCGTCGTTCGTCCCGCTGGGGGCTGCTCGATGCCTGCCCCTCTCGAGACTCGGGCGCGCTCCTCCCGACATTTCTTTTCCCTGGACGCCCACTTTCTGCCAGAGGATGCGCCGGGGGCATCGGGATCGCAACTTCCCCCGGGCCAGTTGCCTTGTGTGCAACGTGACCCTATTTCGCTAAAGCGGCGCGTCGGGGAATGGCCGGTCTCGGGCAGGCATTTCGACACAAGTGACGACCGCAATTGGCCGGTTGTACTTGTTCGCCGACAAACGGCCAGCATCGGATCATCCTGACCTCCCCTCAGGACCGCCCACTTCCGGAGCCGGTGCAGATCGGATTTCTGCAATCAACGATTAGCCCACGAACGATCCTCGCAGCGGAATGTCGCCCTTATGTGTGCTTTAGCACCGAACTCCCGAGCAGATGTCCTTACCATCATGCAGTTAATCATGTATTCGGCAGGCATTGGCTGTATTGAGCCAGTGGCTCAGGCAGTAAAAGGCACCATACGCATCCATCAGCACGGGGAATCCTAAATGAAGATACTAGTCATCGGTGGCACCGGTCATGTCGGCTCCGAAGTCGTCAGAGAGTTGAAAAAGCGGGATGCCGACGTTCGGGTCCTGGTGCGCAAACCCGACGTGAAATCGCTGCCCGGGGTTGAGACGGTCGTGGGTGACTTGCTCGATCCTGTCTCGATCGAGAAGGCGCTACAGGGCGTCGACAAATTATATCTTCTCAACGCTGTCACCCCGGATGAGTTGACCCAAGGGCTGATTGCCTACGATCTCGCCAAAAAGCGCAAGCTGTCGCACGTTGTCTATCACTCGGTGTTTCGCGTCGAGCATTTCAAGGATGTTCCGCACTTCGCCTCGAAGCTCGCTATCGAGAGCGCGATCCGAGAATTTGATGTGCCGTTTACGATCATTCGTCCAAACTATTTTTTCCAGAACGATGCGTCCTTTAAAGACATCCTCACCAAGATGTCCGTGTATCCCAATCCGCTTGGGTCCGTCGGTATATCGGCGGTCGATATTCGCGACATTGCCGAAGCCACCGCAATCACTCTGATGTCCAACCAGCATTTTGGGAAGACTTATAACGTGAATGGCCCTGCCATTCTAAGCGGGCCGAAAGCCGCGTCGATCTGGAGCCAGGTGCTCGGCAAGGAAATCAAATATGCAGGAGACAACCTGGATACCTTCGAGGAACAGATGCGTAAGCACGCCCCCTCTTGGGCGGCGTTCGATATTCGCATGATGTTTCAAGGGTATCTCGAGCGGGGTTTTGTTGCCGA
>DATAJH010000085.1:0-19126 GCA_036262215.1 Steroidobacteraceae bacterium | reverse complement strand
GGAGGCAGCGAACTCATCAGCTCCGATGACAAGGTCGAGGACACCCTCGAGCGTGAACGTTTTGTCCAGAAGTATCAGCAAATGCACCGGTGGGTGCGCGAGTCTGCCGCAATCACCACGCTGTACATCGGCGCAGAGAATTGGCCTTTCCCGATTCCTCTCGTGTCGCGCAACGGCGTATGGCAATTCGATTCGAAAGCCGGCTCCGATGAGATCCGGTTCCGGCGGATCGGCGAGAACGAAGTGACGGCGATCGGGATGTGCGACACGCTGCTCACTGCGGAAACGCACCCGGGCACGGACAGCGAGGCGGATCGCCTGGTCAAGACTCTGCTTCCTCAGGTAGAGAGTGCGAGCAAACCGGTTGCCTTCCACGGCTATCACTTCCGCATCCTGTCGCACGCGGGTGGCAGATTCGCCGCCATCGCTTATCCCGCCATGTACCGCTCCTCGGGAGTGATGACTTTCGTCGTCACTCAGGATGGTGGCGTGTCGGAAAAAGATCTCGGCCCGAACACGGCGAGCATCGCGCGGGCGATGACCAGCTATCACTCTGATGCGACTTGGACGCCGGCCGAATCGAAGCCTTGAACGGGCCGTTTTCGAACCAGTCCTTCAATCTGCCATGCAACATGGAACTACACACCGTCGAGGAGCTGACGTGGGATATCGGCAGTGAAACCTAGCGCGCGCAGGAACTGCAAACCAGGCTAGAAGAGCTGGGAAAAAGCGCGGCCCCGGTTTCGGACTCCAGAGCCGCGGGGCTCAGTTCGCTCCAGATCTCGTCTGTGGAGCGATCCGGCCGAAGCGGCCGGCATTGAAGTCCTCGAAGGCTTCGGCAATCTGAGCTTCGCTGTTCATCACGAAGGGGCCGTAGCCGACAATGGGATCGTTCAGCGGCTCACCACTCAGCACCAGCACGGCGGCATCGCTGTTTGCTTCGAGCAGCACTTCCCCGGCTTCGCGATCCAGCGATACCAACTGTGCTTCTCGGGTGATTTCACTGCCGTTGACCCGCACCGCTCCGCACAGGATCACCAGGGCTGCGGTGCGTGCGGCTCTAAATGGCAGGCTGACGCTGCGACCTTGCTGCAGGCGCAGATCCCATACGTCCATCGCGCTGAAGGTGCGTGCCGGGCCGGGTTGTCCGGCATACTCTCCGGCGATCACGCGCAGGCTGCCGCAATCCTCTGGCAGCTCGATCACCGGAATGTCCTGGCGCAGCAGGGTCTGGTAAGAGGGAATGGTCATCTTGTCCTTGGCCGGCAGATTGACCCATAGCTGCACCATGTCGAGCGTACCGCCGGATTTGGCGAAAGCCTGCGAATGGAATTCTTCGTGCAGGATGCCGGCGCCTGCCGTCATCCACTGCACGTCGCCTGGTCCGATCGTGCCGCCGGCGCCGGTGGAATCGCGGTGCTGCACCTCACCCTGGTAGACGATGGTGACGGTCTCGAAGCCGCGGTGCGGATGCTCGCCGACGCCGCGCCGAGCGGCGGTCGGCGTGAAAGAGGCCGGGCCGGCGTAGTCCAGCAACAGGAACGGGCTGAGATGCTGGCCGTGACTGTTGTACGAGAACAAAGAACGCACCGGAAAACCATCGCCCACCCAGTGCTGGCCGGGAGCGGTGTAGACCCCGAGAATCTTCTTCATCGCCTTTCTCCTGAGGGGAGACCCCTGGTAGAGCCTCTATGCTTTAGACGATATAGCGTGAACGCTGGCGTCAGTAGATGGCGTTTTGTAGACTGATAGTTCTATTAGAAGAACGATGGAAGTCCCATGCAGGACCTCAACGATCTCTACTACTTCGTACAGGCGGTCGATCACGGCGGCTTCGCTCCTGCCGGACGCGCCCTGGGGGAACCCAAGTCCAAGCTCAGCCGGCGCATCGCTTTGCTGGAACAGCGTCTCGGGGTGCGGCTGATCCAACGCTCCACGCGCCACTTCTCTGTGACGGAGATCGGCCAAAACTATTACGCCCACTGCAAGGCCATGCTGGTCGAAGCCGACGCCGCTCAGGCTGCAATCGAGCAGACCCGCGCCGAGCCTAGCGGTATTGTCCGGCTCGCGTGCCCGGTGGCCCTTCTGCATGCCAGGGTCAGCGCCATGCTCGCCGCTTTCATGGTTCAGCATCCGAACGTGGTGATTTATCTGGAAGCCACCAATCGGCGCGTCGACCTCATCGCCGAAGGCATCGATTTGGCCATCCGCGCCCGCCCAATGCCGATCGAGGGCAGCGATCTGATGATGAAAATTCTGGCGCAGCGGGCGCATGCGCTGGTGGCGAGCCCGGACTTGGTCAAGAAGGCAGGATCGATCCGTATACCGGCGGACTTGAACGGTCTACCCAGCCTGGACCTTGGACCAGCGCGGCAGGAGCACATCTGGAAACTGGAGGGCCCGGATGGCGCGCAGGCCGACATCCGGCATCAGCCGCGATTGGTTAGCGACGACATGATCGCGCTGCGAAGTGCGGCGATCGTTGGCGTGGGCATTGTGCATCTGCCGCTGCTCATGGTCTCCGATGAAATCCGCGAAGGAAAGCTGATGCACTTGCTGCCTGGCTGGGCCCCCAAGCGCTACGTCGTTCATGCGGTGTACCCGTCCAGGCGCGGCCTGTTGCCTTCGGTTCGGGCCCTGCTGGATTACCTGGGCGCCTGCTTCAGAGCATTGCGGGAGGACTGACGTCTCGCGGGACGGCACAGGTAGTGCCGACCGCCACGGACGCTCACGGCTGTATCGTCCATGCGCCAGGACGAACCGGGGGTCGTGCGAAGCGCGCCTACCATCAATGCGCCACAACCCAGTTAAACCGTCAGAATTTTCCGCTGGCCGGCGTAAGTTTCTATTCCCACTCGATCGTCGCCGGCGGCTTGCCGGAGATGTCATATACCACGCGTGAGATGCCCGGCACCTCATTGACGATGCGTCGCGACACCAGGTCGAGAAACTCGTACGGCAGATGCGCCCAGTGCGCGGTCATGAAATCGATCGTCTCCACCGCGCGCAGCGCGATCACGTAATCGTAACGCCGCGCATCGCCCATGACCCCGACCGAGCGCACCGGCAGGAATACGGCAAACGCCTGGCTGGTGCGCTCATACAGATCGTGGCGGCGCAGTTCCTCGATGAATATATGATCGGCGCGGCGCAACAGCGCGGCATATTCGCGTTTGACCTCGCCCAGGATGCGTACCGCCAGGCCCGGACCGGGAAACGGGTGCCGATTCACCATCGCGCGCGGCAGCCCGAGCTCGATGCCGATGCGCCGCACCTCGTCCTTGAACAGCTCGCGCAGCGGCTCGACCAGCTGCAGCTTCATCATGGCCGGCAGGCCGCCGACGTTGTGATGCGACTTGATGACGTGCGCCTTGCCGGTGCGCGTGCCGGCCGATTCGATCACGTCCGGATAGATCGTGCCCTGTGCGAGAAAACGGGTGTCGCGCAGCTTGAGCGCCTGCTGCTCGAACACCTCGATGAACAGCCCGCCGATGATCTTGCGTTTCGCCTCGGGGTCGCTCTGGCCGTGCAGCGCGTCGAGAAAACGCTGCTCCGCGTCCACCCGGATCACCTGCACGCCCAGTGAGTCGACCAAGGTGCGCATCACCTGATCGCCCTCACCAAGTCGCAGCAGGCCATGATCGACGAACACGCAGGTCAGCTGGGCGCCGATCGCCCGCTGCAGCAATGCTGCGACCACCGAGGAATCAACGCCGCCGGACAGCCCCAGCAGCACCCGGCCGGCGCCGACCTGTGCCCGCACGCGTGCTACCAGGTCCTCGATGATGTTGCTTGCGGTCCAGCGCGCGGAGCTTGCGCAGATCTCACGCACGAAACGCTCCAGAATCGCCGTGCCCTGGCGCGTATGCGTGACCTCCGGGTGGAACTGCACGCCGTACAGTCGTCGTTGCTCGTCCGCCATGGCGGCGTAAGGCGCGTCATGGGTGCTGGCGACCGCGGCAAACCCGGGTGGCAGCGCTTCCACACGATCGCCATGACTCATCCACACGTCGAGCACCGCACGGCCGTCCTGCTCGCGATCGAGGATGCCTTCCAGCAGCCTGCAGGAGCTGCCGATCCGGACCTCGGCATAACCGAACTCGCGCGTATGACCACCGGCAACGTGGCCGCCGAGCTGCTTCGCCATGGTGTGCATGCCATAGCAGATGCCCAGCACCGGTATCCCAAGCTCGAACACCGCCGGTGGCGCCCGCGGCGGCTCGCTGTCAGTCACCGACTCCGGACCGCCCGACAGGATGATGCCGCGCGCACCGAACGAGCGCACCTCGGCGTCACTGACATCCCATGGATGAATCTCGCAGTACACGCCCAGCTCGCGCACCCGGCGCGCGATCAATTGCGTGTATTGCGCACCGAAGTCGAGGATCAGGATCCGGTGGGCGTGAATGTCCGGCGGCGGCAGCACGGCGTCGATCGAGGTTACGGACACCAGTTCAGGACGTGCGGTAATTGGGCGCCTCCTTGGTGACCGTCACGTCATGCACGTGGCTCTCGCGCACGCCGGCGGTGGTGATGCGCACGAACGTGGGCCGGGTTCGCATCTCCTCGATGTTGTTGCTGCCGGTGTAGCCCATCGCGGCGCGCAGGCCTCCGGCCAGCTGATACAGGATCGAGACCAGGCTGCCCTTGTAGAGCACGCGGCCTTCGATGCCCTCCGGCACCAGTTTCTCGAGCTCGGTGGACGTGTCCTGAAAATAGCGATCAGCCGAGCCGTGGCGTTCGGCCATGGCACCGAGCGATCCCATGCCGCGATAGGCCTTGTACGAGGCGCCCTGATACAGCTCGACCTCGCCCGGGGACTCCTCGGTGCCGGCGAACATGCCTCCGATCATCACCGCGTGCGCTCCGGCGGCGATCGCCTTGGCAAGGTCACCGGAATAGCGGATGCCGCCATCGGCAATGATCGGGACGCCGCGGCCTTCAAGTGCGGCGGCGATGTTGGCCACCGCGGTGATCTGCGGCACGCCGACGCCGGCCACGATGCGCGTGGTACAGATCGATCCCGGGCCGATGCCGACCTTGACGGCGTCGGCCCCCGCGCTGATCAGGTCCAGCGCCGCTTCGCGCGTGACGATGTTGCCGGCGATCAGCTCCAGGTCGCTCCAGCGCGACTTCAGCCGCGCAAGCATCTCCAGCACGCCGCGGGAATGACCGTGCGAGGTGTCCAGCACCACGACGTCGACCCCGGCCTCACGCAGCGCCACGACGCGATCCAGGGTATCGGGAGTGGTACCGATGGCGGCACCGACCCGCAGCCGGCCGCTCGGGTCCTTGCTGGCGCGCGGGAACTCCGTGGCCTTCTGGAAATCCTTGACGGTGATCATGCCCTTGAGTTCGTCATCGCCGTTGACCACCAGCACCTTCTCGATGCGGTGCTTGTGCAGCAACCGCTGCACCTCTTCCTTCGGCGCGTTCTCGCGCACCGTGATCAGCCGCGATTTCGGCGTCATGACGGCGCTGACCGGCGCATCGAGCTTGAGCTCGAAGCGCAGGTCCCGGTGGGTGACGATTCCGACCACCTTGCTGCCGCTGACCACCGGCACGCCGGAGATGCCGCGCGCGCGCGTGAGCTCGATTACCTGGCGGATCGTGGTCTCCGGGGGCACCGTGATCGGATCGGTGATGACGCCGCTCTCGAACTTCTTGACCCGCGCCACCTCGCGCGCCTGGGCCTCGATCGGCATGTTCTTGTGGACGATGCCGATGCCGCCTTCCTGCGCCATCGTGATCGCCAGCCGCGCTTCAGTCACGGTGTCCATGGCCGCCGACAGCACCGGCAGGCCGACCCGAATGTTGCGGGTGAGCTGGGTCGAAAGGTCGACTTCGCGCGGCAGTACGTCGGAGCGCGCCGGAACGAGCAGGACATCGTCGAAGGTGAGGGCTTCTTCGAGTATTCGCATGGAGCCTCGCGGCTTCGAGAAGAAGCGAGCCATTGTACGCCCCTGGTGCCGGCGGGGTAAACCTTGGCCACCCCCGCATGCGCCGCGCGCGGCGCGTACGCGAAGTCGCACGGCGGGCGTAAGATGCACCCAGGCAGCCCGTTTGAAGCATTGCAAGTGACCGACCGACCGACCGTCCCCATAGGTGACGCCACGCTCGCGGCGGCCGCGAGCGCCGACGTCGCGCTCAGCGCCACGGCGCCCGCACACGCCATCTACTCGGTATCGAAGCTCAACCGTGAAGTGCGCATGCTGCTCGAGTCGGGCGTGGGCCAGGTCTGGGTGCAGGGCGAGGTGTCGAACCTGGCGCGGCCCTCCTCCGGCCACTGGTATTTCTCGCTCAAGGACCGCGACGCGCAGCTGCGTTGCGCCATGTTCCGGGCGCGCAACAATCTTTGCCGCTTCACACCGCGCGAAGGCCAGGCGGTGATCGCCTACGGCCGCGTGAGCCTGTATGAGCCGCGCGGCGACTATCAGCTGCTGATCGAACATCTCGACGATGCCGGACTCGGTGCCCTGCAGCGCGCGTTCGACCAGCTCAAGGCGCGGCTCGCGGCCGAGGGTCTGTTTGCCGTCGAACGCAAGCGCAAGCTGCCGGTGGTGCCGCGACGCATCGGCGTAATCACCTCGCCCACCGGCGCCGCGGTTCGCGACGTGCTGCATATCCTCGCGCGCCGTTTTCCGGCGGCGGCGGTGCTGCTGTATCCGGTGCCGGTGCAGGGCGTGGCGGCAGCCCCGGCGATCGTCGCGGCGCTCGATCTGGCATCGGCACGCGCCGAGTGCGACGTGCTGATCCTGACCCGCGGCGGCGGCTCGCTCGAAGACCTGTGGGCGTTCAACGATGAGCGCGTGGCGCGCGCCATCTATCGCTGCGCGATTCCGGTGGTCACTGGCATCGGCCACGAAATCGACTTCACCATCGCCGATTTCGTGGCTGATCTGCGCGCCCCGACGCCGTCCGGCGCGGCCGAACTGGTGGCCCCCGACGGCCGCGCCTGGTTGCACCGACTGGCGCAGCTCGGCACGCGCTTCGCCGCCGGCATGCGCCGCCAGCTGCAGCACGAGCACACGCGCTTCGCCGCTCTGATGCGCCGGCTGCAGCAGGCGCATCCGGGCGCACGCCTGGCGCACTACAGCCAGCGCCTCGACGAGCTCGAGGGCCGGCTGCAGTTCGCGCTGCAGGCGGGCCTCGCAGCCCAGGTGGCGCGGCTCGAGAGTGCTGCGCGCGCCCTGCAGGGCATCAGCCCGCTGGCCACGCTCGGACGCGGTTTCGCAGTGATCACACGCAGCGCCGATGGCGTGCTGGTGACAGCGGCCGGGCAACTGTCGGTCGGCGACACCTTTGACGCGACGCTGGCTCAAGGCAGCCTGCACGCCGCGGTGCTGGCACGGCAGTCATGAGCCGTCAGGGCGTGGCTGGGCCGGCTGCAGGCGTGTGCCTGCGGCTGGCGGCGGCTGTGTCACTGAGCCTGTGCGGCAGCGCGCTGGCGATCGGCCTGCCCGCCGCCAGCCCGGTGCCGGGCGGGGTCGCCCTGCTACCGCTTGCGGCCAGCCCCGACGATGGCGGGGCCACGCCATGGGCCAGCTACGGCGGCGAGCGCGTCATGGTGCTGAAGCAGTCCGACCACTGGCTGGCGGTGGTCGGCATTCCGCTCACTGCCGAGCCCGGTGCGGCGGCGCTGGCGGTGCGGCGTTCGGCCGGCGGTGCCGACGAGACACTGCAGTTCCAGATCGGCCCGAAGGACTATGTCGAGCAGCGGCTGACCGTCGCGCCCTCGAAGGTCGACCTGTCGACCAAGGACCTGGAGCGCGTCAGCCGCGAGCAGGCGCACCTGCACCAGGCCCTTGCCAGCTTCGTCGAGCAGCCACCGGCCACGCTGCAGATGCTGGCGCCATTGAACGGCGTGCGTTCCGGTTCCTTCGGCTCACGCCGTATCTTCAACAACCAGCCGCGCAATCCGCACTCGGGCATGGACATCGCGGCCGCCTGGGGCACCGCGGTGCGCGCCGCCGCCGACGGCCGCGTGATCGAGACCGGCGATTTCTTCTTCAATGGCAATACCGTGCTGATCGATCACGGCGAAGGCCTGATCACGATGTACTGCCACCTGTCGGCGATCGGCGTGCGGCCCGGAGACGTGGTGCGCGCCGGCGCCGTGATCGGCAAGGTCGGTGCCACCGGCCGCGTGACCGGGCCGCACCTGCACTTTGGAGTCGCGCTCAACCGCGTCTTTGTCGACCCGGCATTGTTCTTGCCTTCCGGGGCTTCACCTTCCCCGCCTTGACGCGGTCGTACGGATTCGCGTCAGTGCGAAACTCGATCGCCACCGGTGTCGCGTACAGGTCGAATGCTTCGCGATAGACGTTCGCCAGGTAGCGTCGATAGCCTTCCGGCACCGATACCGTCTGATTGCCGTGAATCACGATGCGCGGTGGATTGCGCCCGCCCTGGTGCGCATAGCGCAGCTTGATGCGCCGGCCGCGCACCAGCGGCGGCTGATGCGCTTCCAGCGCCCGCTCGAGCGTGCGGGTCAGGGCCGGAGTCGGCATGGCACGCATCGCGGCGTCGTAGCCGCGGATGGTGTCGCGCACCAGCGCGCCCACGCCGGTACCGTGGCGCGCCGAAATGTAGTGCAGCGGTGCAAACGGCACGAAATCCAGTTTGAGCGTGAGCTGGCGCTTGATTTCCTCGCGCTGATCCTGGGCAATGCCGTCCCATTTATTTACTGCGATCAGGATTACGCGGCCGCGATCCAGGGCCTGCCCGAGTACGCTGGCATCCTGCTCACCGACATTGTGGTGCGCATCCAGCACCAGAATCACCACGTGCGCCCCGGCGATCGCCTGCAGAGTGCGCGCCACGCTGGCGCGCTCGATCGGATCCTCGACCCGGGCCCGGCGCCGCACGCCGGCGGTGTCGATGAACAGGAACTCACGGCCATCGCGCTGGAACGGCACGAAAATACTGTCGCGCGTGGTGCCGGGCTGCTCGCTGGCGATGACGCGCTCCTCGCCGATCAGGCGGTTGACCAGCGTCGACTTGCCGACGTTGGGACGGCCGATGATGGCGACGCGGATACCGCTGGTGTCTTCCGCCGGCGCGCTTTCAGGTGTAAGCCCCGCGAGCAGCGCATCCAGCAGCTCCAGGCACCCCTGGCCATGGCTGGCGGCGATCGCCATCGGCACGCCCAGCCCAAGCGTATGGAAATCCGCGGCGACCACGTCGCCCTCGAGTCCCTCGGCTTTGTTGAGGGCCAGCACCACCGGCTTGCCGGTGCGGCGCAGTTCGCGCGCTATGAACTGATCCTGCGCGGTCATGCCCGCGCGCGCATCGGCCACCAGGATCAGGAAGTCGGCTTCGGCCACCGCCTTCTCGGTCTGCGCGCGCATCTGCGCATCCAGGCCCTTGGGATGTTCGATCAGGCCGCCGGTATCGATCAGCACGCAGGGCACGCGCCCGACGCGCGAGTACCCGTACTGGCGGTCGCGTGTGACGCCCGGGACGTCGGCGACGATCGCTGCATGGCTGCGCGTGAGCACGTTGAACAGCGTCGATTTGCCGACGTTCGGTCGACCCACGATCGCGACAATCGGCAGCATGGTCGGCCGGCTACTTGGTCGGCTCCGCGGCGGCTACGTCCGCCGGCAGCGGGGCGCTGTAGGCGCTGAGCACACCGTTGTCGGAGAACGCCAGCACCATTCCGCCGGCCACCACCGGCGCGTTGCTGACGCGCTTCTTCAGCGCGATGCCCTTGGAGCTGATGGCGCTGTTGCGGCCGACGGAACTGCCGACCTGGGCGCGCGCGACGAAATCGCCGGTAGCCGGGTCGAGCCAGTGCAGCACGCCGCCGGCGTCGGCCACCACCACGCGGCCGCGGTAGATCACCGGCGCCGTCAGCTGGCGTCGGGCCAGCGCCTTCTGGGTCCACTGCTCGGTGCCGTTCTTGCGGTCCACCCGCACCACGTTGCCGTCTGCGGTCGAGATGTAGACCGCGTTGTCGTCCACCGCGAGCCCGCGATAGCTCGACATGTCGCGCGCCCAGATCAACTGCCCGGTCTCGCGCGCCATTCGCGTCACGCGTCCCTGATAGGCCACAGCAAATAAATCATCGCCGTCGGCCACCACCGGCGCATCGACGTCGATCAGCCGCTGCAGCTCGGTACTGCCATGCGACTGTCCGACCGCGGTATCCCAGGCCGTGCTGCCATTGCCGGCGGTGACGGCGGCAACGCGTCCGTTGTCGAATCCGGCGATGGCCAGATCACCCACCAGCACCGGCGGGCTGGTGCCGCGCAACGACAGCCGGGGCACCTGCTGCTCGGCGACCCAGACCTCGCTGCCGTCCCTGATCGACAGGCCATGCATGCGGCCGTCGACACCGCGCACCACCACCAGGTCGCGGCCGATGGCCGCTGCAGACAGGATCTCGGCATTGATGCGAATGCGCCAGCTCGGCTTGCCGTCGGCTTCCGACAGCGCGATCACCTCGCCTTTGGAGCTGCCCACCACCACCAGGCCGAGCCCGGCGGCCGGACCGCCTGCGAGCGGCGCCTTGACCTTGCGACTCCACAGCCGCCGCCCGCTCTTGAGATCGAACGCCTCGACCTCACCTTTATGGCTGGCGGCAAATACGCGCTCATCGTCGATCGCCAGGTCGAGCCCGAGGCGCAGTCTGGGTACTTCACCGGACACTTTGACCGACCAGACGCGCTGCAGCTCGATATGATTGGGGAACGACACCAGCTCCATCGGGTCTTCGGCCTTTTTCTTCGCGATCTTGGCCTTGCTGGTGAAGTACGAGCACCCGGCGCACAGCAGTGCCGCGCACAGCAGCGCACCGACCAGCGCGGCCAGGCTCACTCGGCCGCAATCCCTGGTGGTGGTCACGAGCGCGCCAGCTCGCCGATCTTCAGATCGAGCAGCCCGGCATCGGTGGTCGTGCCCCCGCCGCTGCGCGCCTCGCGATAGGCCCTGAGCGCACCGTCGCGATCGCCTTTGGCCAGCAGCACGTCGCCGCGCACCTCGGCGTATCTCGCCGCGAAGGCGCCCGGATTGACCGCGTCGAGAGTCTTCAGTGCCCCATCGGCGTTGCCCTGCGCCAGCTCGACGCGCGCCAGGCGCAGCCGCGCGATCAACGCCAGCTCCGGATCCCTGTTCGAAGCGAGCACCTGCCGCAGCCGGACGGCAGCCGGTTCGAGTTGCCGGTTCTCGACCTGGATGCGGGCCACCGCCAGATTGGCCTGATCGGCGTAGGCCGTGGACGGAAATGCCTTGACCAGCTCGTCCGCCAGCCGAAATCCGCCGTTGACATCATTGCGTCCGAAGGCTTCGATCACCTGATCGTAGCGCGCCGCGGCCGCGAGATTGCGCTGCTGGGTGCGATCCTGCCAGTAGTGCCAGCCGCCATACACCGCGAGCGCCACCCCCACTCCCGCCAGGATCCAGGGACCCTGCTCGCGCAGCCAGGCGAGCACCCGCTCCCATTGCTCCTTTTCGTTCAGATACTCTTCCACTCGCGATCTCCCACAGGCCCTACAGTAACGCCGCGATGCGCGCCGGCAGCTCGTGCAACGGACAGTCGATCTGACCGTCGTCGCGGCGCAAAGGTTTCACCGCCGCCACGCCCCGATCCAGTTCGGCGTCGCCCAGGATCAGCGCCAGGCGCGCTCCGCTACGATCGGCGCGGCGGAACTGCGTCTTGAAATTGCCGCCGCCCAGATTGAGCAGCACACCGCGCCCCGGCAGGGCGTCGCGCAATTGTTCAGCCAGGCGCAGCGCCTCACGCTCCGCCCGCTCCCCGCTGGCGACGATATAGATGTCGGGCGCGGCGGGCGGCGCGGCGCCGCCGGCCTGGTTCAGCAGCTCCACCACCCGTTCGATTCCCATGGCGAAGCCGATCGCTGGCGTCGCCTCACCGCCGAGCTGGGTAATCAGGCCGTCGTAGCGCCCGCCCGAGCACACCGCATCCTGGGCACCGAGCGCATCGGTGACCCACTCGAATACGGTACGCGAATAATAGTCGAGTCCACGCACCAGCCGTGGATTGACTTCATACGCCACACCCAGGGCATCGAGGCCGGCACGCAGGGCGGCGAAATGCGCCTGCGAGTCCGGGTCCAGATGGTCCGTCAGCAGCGGCGCACCCTCGATCAGCACGCGCATCGCCGGCTGCTTGCTGTCCAGGATGCGCAGCGAATTGCCGCCAAGGCGCCGCCGGCTGTCCTCGTCCAGTTCACTCTCGTGGGCGCGAAAATACTGCTGCAGCCGGTCGCGATAGCTGGCGCGCGCCGCCACGGTACCCAGCGAGTTGATCATCAGTCGCACCGGCTTGATGCCCAGCTCGCGCCACAGGCGCGCGCTCAGCGCGATCAGCTCGATGTCCACGTCCGGTCCGGCAAATCCCAGCGCCTCGAGGTCGAACTGATAAAACTGCCGATAGCGGCCCTTCTGCGGCCGCTCGTGCCGGAACATCGGACCCAGGCACCAGAACTTGTGGCGCGCGCCGCGCAACAGGCCATTGGAGATCGCCGCCCGGGCGATGCCCGCGGTGGCCTCGGGGCGCAGCGTCAGGCTGTCGCCGCCGATATCCTGGAAGGTGTACATCTCCTTCTCGACGATATCGGTGTATTCGCCGATGGAGCGCTGGAACAGCTGCGTGTGCTCGACGATTGGCACCCGCACTTCTTCGTAGCCATAGGCCTCGAACACTGCGCGGCCGACGCGCTCGAGGTGCTGCCAGGCACCGATTTCGGCGGGCAGCACGTCATTCATGCCGCGCACCGGCTGAATCTGCTTGCTCAAGGCGGCGCGGATGGCGCCGACGGTGCGCGCTGCGATTGCGGTGCGGGGACTTCGCTTATGCGTCCGCTGTCGTCCAGCAGAAAGCGTTGTGGCCTGCCGCTCTCGGCGGCCGGCCGCAACGCCACCGGATGTCCGTCGAGTTCCAGCGCGACGCCGTCCGGGTTGCCGAGCAGGATGCGCAGCGGCGCCGCCCCGCTCAGATGCCGTTCGGATCCGGCACCGCCGAAGTCGTGGTACAGCGTCGCACCGTGCGCATCATAGATCTCGATCCAGCTGTCCTGGTTGAACCTGATCGCCAGCCGCACGCGCGCGGAACCGGCCTTGGGCGGCGCAGACGGCGCCGCAGCTGCCTCTTTCGAGGTCGCCGTAGTGTCCCTGGATGGCGCCGCGGCAGTCTTCGGTGCCACCGCAGCATCCGCGGACGGCTGCGGACCTGCGTCCACGGCATCGCTCGCCTGCGGGCCTGCCGGCGGCACCGGCGACGTCGTGGTCGCGGGCGGGTTGGCGGCATGGCGCTGGCCGGCGGGCACCCGCACCGCCCACCAGATCCAGCCGGCCAGCACCAGCACGATGGCACCGATCAGCGCCGCACGCGGCGGCAACGCCACGCCGCGCGAGGCCGAAGTGCCGGGCAGAGTCGTGGTACGCCGCAGATCCGGCAATGGTGCCAGTCGCGCCGAGGAAGCCGCATAGGCCGCCTCGATCTCCTCCACCGGCAGGCCGACCAGCTCGGCATAGTGACGCAGATGCCCGCGCACGAACACCGCAGCCCCCAGGGTCTGGAAGCGTCCGGCCTCCAGCGCCTGCAGCGTGACGATATCCAGACGCAGGCGTTCCGCAACCTGGGTCAGCGTCATGCCGGCGTGCTCGCGCGCGGCCGCGAGGCGCGCGCCCGGGCTGCTGCTCTGCGATTGCGGCGCCCCCTCGTCCATTGTTCAGCCGCCGTCCATGGTTCAGCCGGGATTGATCTTGCTGGCCGCGAGTGCGCGCGCCTGGTCGGAGTTGGGAAATTCCTGCGCCAGACGCGCCCCGTAGCGCTGCTGCGCGGTGGCGTCGTTCTGCGCCTGCGCGACGCGATAGGCCAGCAGCAGCAGGTCAGGCGTCGCCGGATTGGTCAGCAGGAACACGTCGATGCGAAAGCGCGCATCGGGGAGTTTCTGCTGCTGGAAATCCAGATCGGAAGCCTGGTAGACCGCCTCGGAATAGGCCGGGTTGGAACGCAACGCGCGCGCGAAGCGCTGCGCGGCGTCGGCATCGCGATGCACCCCACGCATGCAAACCCCGGCATTGGTGTAAGCCGCCCACGGCGTGGGATACAGCGGATTGGTCGCGGCCTGTTCGAAATAGCGCACGCCCTCGTCGACCCGCTCGTGGCTGCACAGGAATACCGCGTAATTGTTCAGCATCGCCGGATCATGCGAGTCCAGCTCGAGCGCGGTGCGAAATTCCTTGTCGGCTTCCTTATCCTTGCCCAGGCGTTCATCCAGCAGCGCCATCGCGCCGTGAATCTCCGGATTGTGCGGATCCATGCTGCGCGCGCGCTCCAGCTTCTCTTTGGCGATCGGCAGATTTCCCTCCTGCAGGTAGCCGAGACCGAGCTGCATATTGATCTTGGCCGCGGCCTGGATTCTGCTCTCGTTGCTGCTGTAGCTGGCGCTGCTGCCGCTGCCGCTGCTGCTGCTGGTGTTGCTGTTGCCGTTATTGACGGCGCTGTTCACGGTGGGCGTGCGGCTGGCACACGCGCTCACCATAAGGCACAGCCACAGGCACCACCGGCCGCACTTCATGCATTGACTCCGCCGGCCGCGCGCGTTCGCGCCGCCTCCACCCTGCTGCCCAGCCGCACCACGGTGCGGTCGGTGACGCGTCCGACCAGCTGGCCGCAGGCCGCATCGATATCATCGCCGCGCGTGCGCCGCACCGTGGCCATCACCCCGCCGCGCAGCAGCAGGTCGCGGAACTGGCCAATGGCGGCCTCGCTCGAACGCCTGAACCGCGTGCCGGCATATGGATTGAACGGGATCAAATTCACCTTCGCCGGATGTCCCGCGAGCAGCCGCGCCAGGGCGCGCGCCTGGGCCGGTGAGTCGTTCACGCCGTCGAGCATCACGTATTCAAAGGTGACGCTGCGGCCGTTCTGTTCGTCGATGTAGTGCCAGCAGGCCTGGAGCAGCTCGGCGATCGGATGCAGGCGGTTGATCGGCACCAGCTGGCTGCGCAGCTCGTCATCCGGCGCGTGCAGCGATACCGCCAGCGCGACGTTGATTTCCTGCGCCAGGCGGTAGATCTGCGGCACCAGGCCCGAGGTCGACAGCGTGACGCGCCGGCGCGAGAGATCGAACCCCAGGTCGTCGAGGAAAATCCGCAGCGCCGGTACCACATTGCGGAAATTGGCCAGCGGCTCGCCCATGCCCATCAGAACCACGTTGGTGATGATGCGATCTCCGCCGGGCTGGAATCCCAGTTCGCGATTCGCCAGCCACACCTGGCCGACGATCTCGGCGCTGGTGAGATTGCGATTGAAGCCCTGCTGCGCGGTGGCGCAGAACGCGCAGTCGAGCGCGCAGCCGACCTGCGAGGAAATACACAGCGTGCCGCGATCGCTCTCCGGTATGTACACCATCTCGAAAGCCTGCGCCTGGTCGGCGCGCAGCAGCCACTTGCGCGTGCCGTCGCCGGCACGCTGCTCGGTGACGATCTCGGGCAGTGTGAGCTCGGCGCGCTCGGTGAGCAGTGCGCGAAAATCGCGCGCCAGGTCGCTCATGTCCTCGAACCGATCGCAGCCGCGCTTGTACAGCCAGTTCATCAGCTGGCGCGCGCGAAATGGCTTTGAACCCAGGCCGGCGCAAAAAGCCTCCAGTTCGGCGCGCGGCAGGCCCAGCAGATTGACGCGGCTGGACGCAGGCGGCGCCGGCCCCCCGGGCGCCGGCAGATACGCCGCGTCGGCCTCGCCGCTGTGTGTGGTGTCATCCGCGCCCATGGCCATGGTTGTTAGTCTGCCGGTCGCCTCAGCTGCGCGGGCAGATCTCCGTCGCGCTGAAGAAAAATGCGATCTCGCTGGCCGCGGTGGCGGATGAATCCGAGCCGTGCACCACGTTCTGCTCGATGCTGTGCGCAAGATCGGCGCGGATGGTGCCCGGGGCGGCTTTCTTGGGGTCGGTTGCACCCATCAGGTCGCGGTGTTTGGCGATCGAACCCTCGCCTTCGAGCACCTGCGCGATCACCGGACCGGAACTCATGTAACGCACCAGATCACGGTAGAACGGCCGTTCCCGATGCACCTGGTAGAACAGCTCGGCCTGCTGCTCGCTAAGCCGCAGCATGCGCGCGGCGATGATGGAGAGCCCGGCGCTCTCGAACCGGCGATAGACGTCGCCTATCAGATTGCGGGCCACGCCGTCAGGTTTGACGATGGAAAGGGTGCGTTCGACCGCCATGAAACCTCCGTCCAGAAAAAGGGCGGCAGTATAGGGGCTCGAAGCCTAACCCGGCAAACCAGTCGGGTGCGGAAGTCCCGGCAATTTAAGGAAATTCAGACCGTGAAGCTCTCGCCGCAGCCGCATTCGCCGGCAACGTTCGGATTTTCGAAGCGGAAGCTCTCGTTCAACCCCTGGCGCACCAGATCGATACGGGTGCCGTCGATCGCCGCCAGGCTTGCCGGATCCACGTACACCTTGACGCCCGAGGTGTCGAATACCAGGTCATCCGGGCGAACTTCATCGGCGTAATCAACGACGTAGCTATAGCCGGAGCAGCCGCTGGCCTTGACGGCGAGGCGCAGTCCCAGGCCCCGGCCACGCGTGGCGATGCGGCTGCGGATGCGCTCAGCTGCTGATTCGGTTAAAGAAATGGCCATCGTTGTTTTCTCCAGGAGGTTCATTTTACTACGAATCCGTCATCGTTTTGTCAGCAGCGGCCAAAGCTGCCATGAGGGCATCTTCGACCACCAGAAGCCTTCCTAAGCGCGAGGGCGGGATGTGCAGCTGCTGCGCCCACTCGGCCGGACCGCCGAGCGAGTCGCGGCCCGCGCTTTCCAGCCGCGCGGCCAGCCATTCGCAGGCCGCGAGCGTATATGGGCAGCCGTAGGCCCTATAGCGCACCTGCAGCCCTCGCTCGCCGGCCAGCTGCAGCATGAATCGCACCCGCGTGCCGCGCTGCTCGCGCCCGGCTTCACCGTACGCCACCGGTGCCGTGCCGGCCGGATCGCCGGCGTGGCGCAGCGCCGCGAACAGCCGCCGCACCTGTGGCCCGAGCGGGTCGTCCGCCAGCGCATTCACGGGGCCACCGCCCGCAGCCGCCGCACCTCGCGCGTCACGGCGCCGATCGCCAGCTCGATATCGTCCTCGGTGCTGTAGCGGCCGAAACTGAAACGCAGCGAACTTTGGGCCAGTTCCGTGTCACGGCCCAGTGCACGCAGCACATAAGAGGGCTCGTCGCTATCGGAGCTGCAGGCCGAGCCGGTCGATAGCGCCAGTTCGGTCAGTCCCAGCAGCAGGCTCTCGCCCTCGATCCCGGTAAAGGACACGTTCAGGATACCGGCCACGCGTCGCGTGGCATGACCGTTGAGCAGCACGCCTTCGATCGCGCTTAAGCCCTGCCACAGCCGCTCGCGCAGCCGCTCGCAATGCTCGGCGTCGGCGCGCCAGGCAGCGCCGGCCAGCTCACAGGCCAGGCCGAAGCCGACGATCTGGTGCACCGCCAGTGTGCCGGAGCGCAGGCCGCGTTCATGCCCGCCGCCGAACATCAGCGGCTGCAGCGAGGCGCGCCGTGCGGGGGCGAAGTACAGCGCGCCGATGCCCTTGGGGCCATAGAGCTTGTGCGCGGTGAAGGACAGCAGGTCGCACTGCAGGCGCACGACATCCACCGCCACCTTGCCGGCGCTCTGCGCCGCATCCACATGCAGCGGCACCGCGCGCTCGTGACAGATGGCCGCTATGGCCTCGATGTCCTGCAGCACGCCGATCTCGTTGTTGGCGTGCATGATCGATACCAGCACCGTATCGTCGCGCAGCGCCTCGCGCACCCGTTGCGGCGCGATCACACCCTCGCGGTCGGTATCGAGATAGCTCACCTGGAAGCCCTCGTGCTCCAGCCGGCGGCAGGGATCGAGCACCGACTTGTGTTCGGTACGCGCGGTCACCAGGTGCCGGCCGGGATGCCGGCCACGCCTGGCGGCGGCGCGCGCGCTGCCAAGTATCGCCAGGTTGTTGGACTCGGTTGCACCCGAGGTCCACACCAGCTGCTGCGGCGGCGCATTGATCAGGGCCGCGGCCTGCAGGCGCGCGTGTTCGACGCGCTCGCGCGCCAGCCGGCCGTGCTGATGCATCGAGGACGGATTGCCGAACACGCCATCGCGCGTCAGGCACTCGCCCATCGCCGCCGCCACCCGCGGATCGGCCGGCGAGGTAGCGGCGTAGTCGAGATAGACCGGTGCCTCGCTGCTCATGAGTCCTGGCCCGCGCGACGCCGGCGCTGCTGCACCGCTGTGAGGATGCCGCGCAGGATATTGACCTCATTGGCATCCGGCTCGGCGCGCTGCAGCAGCCGCCGGATGCGTTTCATCAGATGCCCGCCGCTTTGGGTACGATCGCGAAACTCGATCTCCTCCAGCACCGTGGCCAGGTGCTGGTACAGATGATCCAGCTCGCTGGGTGTAGCCAGCGGCGCGGCGCGGGCCGCAACTAGCGCGGCTTGCGGCGGCTCGAGCCGCGCGCGCAGGATCTCGTAGGCGACGATCTGCACCGCCATCGCGATGTTGAGCGACGCATAGGCCGGATTGGCCGGTATGCGCAGCAGCCCATGCGCATAGCGCAGCTCCTCGTTGGTCAGCCCGGCACGCTCGGAGCCGAACATGATGGCCACCGGCGAGTGTTCGGCCTCGGTCACTGCGCGCCGCGCCGCCTCGCGCACGTCGAACACGCGAAAATACTGATCGCGTTCACGGCTGGTGGTCGCCAGCACCAGCCCGCAGCCCTGCAGCGCGGCCGCAAGGTCGGCCTCGACCCGCGCACCGGCCAGCAGCTCCCCGGCGCCGGAGGCGCGGGCGCTCGCCTCCGGATGCGGGAACAGCTTCGGCCGCACCAGCACCAGCTCGTCAAGCTGCATGTTCTTGAGCGCGCGCGCGGCCGCGCCGATATTACCGGGATGCGAGGTTTCAACCAGGACGATGCGAATTGGGCAGGGCACGACCTGTTATCCTAATCGTTTATCGTTCTCGATTGTCCCGCCATGCACCCATTGCTCAATATCGCCGTGCGCGCCGCGCGCCGCGCCGGCGAAGTGATCGTCCGCAGCCTGGTTCGGCTCGAGAGCCTCGAAGTCACCTCCAAGGGCCGCAACGACTACGTCAGCGAGATCGACCGCA
>DATAJH010000084.1:0-9779 GCA_036262215.1 Steroidobacteraceae bacterium | reverse complement strand
AATGCACCACCTCCACCAGCGGCATCTGCGGCACCGGGTTGAAGAAATGCAGGCCGACCAGGTGGCCCGGGTCGGTCAGTGTCGCGGCCAGTGACTCCAGCGTCAGGCTGGAGGTATTGGTGGCGAGCACCGCATCGGCGCGCAGCCGCGGCTCGGCGGCCGCATACAGTGCCTGCTTGGCCTGCAGATCCTCGAAGATCGCCTCAATGACGACGTCGGCGTCCGCGACCCCGTCGCCTGCCACGTCAGCGCGCAGCCGCCCGGCCGCAGCGTCGCGCTCGGCCGGGGTGGCCAGCCGTTTGGCATAGAGTGACGTGGCGCGTGCCAGTGCCGGTTCGATCAATGTCAGCTCCCGGTCCTGCAGCGTGACGTCAAGGCCGCGCAGCGCACACCAGGCGGCGATGTCGCCGCCCATGACGCCGGCACCAATCACATGCACGCGCTCGATGCCTGCGGTGCTTTTGCCCGCCAGCGCCTTGAGTCGATCCTGCAGCAGGAACACGCGGATCAGATTGCGTGCGCTGTCGCCCCCCAGTAGCGTTGCGAACGAGTGCGCCTCGGCTGTCATGGCCGCGGCGCCGCGCGCGCCGTATTTGCACCACAGATCGATGATGGCGTAGGGCGCCGGATAGTGCTCGCGCCGGGCATGAGCCGCCACCTGGCGCAGCAGCGCCGGGCGCAGCAGTGGGCGCACCCCCGGCCAGCTCAGCACGCGTTCCACGGCTGCGGCTCGGCGCGGCGGCGGCGCGTCGCGGATGATCTGCCGCGCGGCCGCATCGAGTTCGCCCCCAGCCGCGACCATTCGGTCGACCAGGCCGAGCTTGAGCGCCTGATCGCAGCGCACGCTGCGGCCGGTCAGCATCAGCTTCATCGCCGCACGCACCCCGAGCAACCGTACGCTGCGCACCGTGCCGCCAAAGCCGGGGTGCAGGCCGAGCTGGACTTCGGGCAATCCCAGCGCCAGTTTCGAATCGCCGACGGCAACGCGATAGCGGCACGCCAGCGCCAGCTCAAGTCCGCCGCCCAGGGCATAGCCATGGATGGCCGCCACGGTCGGATAAGGCAGCGCTTCGAGTCGCGAGTAGACGCGCTGCCCGAGGATAATCAATTCGACTGCGCCGGCGTCGTTCGCCAGCGTGACGATTTCGCGGATGTCGGCGCCGGCGATGAAGCCGGCGGGTTTGGCCGACCGCAGCACCAGCCCGCGCAGGGCCCGACCCTCGGCCGCCTGCACCAGTTGCTGCAGCTCGAGCAGCAGCGCACGGCCCAGCGTATTGGCGGAACTGCCGGGCTTGTCGATCGTGAGCCAGCCGACATCATCGGCATCGACAGTGAAACTGCAGGCTGAAGATTCGGTCATGGAAATTCCGGTCCGATCGAGTTGCCGTTGAGCTCGAAGTCGCACACCAACGGCCGATGATCGGAATAGGTGACGGCCGGAATACGAAACGAGGTGACGTCGATGCCCCGGCTGACCAGGATGAAATCCAGCTCCACCCGCGGGTGGCGCGACGGAAACGACGGCAGTCCCTCGACGTTGGCGCTGCGCAGTCCGGCCGCGCGCATGAACAGAAAGATCTCGTGCGTGCCCCAGAAGGTATTGAAATCGCCGGCTACGATGACCGGCTTGGGTGAGCGCACCACCAGGTCGTGCAGGGTGCGCAGCTGATACTGGCGGTGGCGAAACTTGAGCGACAGGTGTACCAGGAATACGCACAGCTGGTCGAGTTCCAGTTCAATGATCAGGCGTTTGATGCCGGTATCGAAATAATGGAAGCGCTCGCCGGTGACCCGCGGCGCGGCCAGCAGCGCATTGGACTGCTTGCGCACGATCGGCACCAGCTGATTGATCGAACCGGTGCCGTACTTGCACTGGTGAGCGGTGTAGTGGCCCAGGGCGTCGGCCACGTGGGTGGCCTGATTGACCATGCCGGTACGCACCGAGCCGGTATCGACTTCGATCAGGCCGACCAGGTCCGGATCTTCGGCGCGGATCAGTTCGGTGATGCGCTCCAGCACGCGCCGGCTGCTGCGCAGATAGCCGGCACCCGGCACCGGAAAGTGAAATGCCGGGCCGGTGCCGGTGGCATAGCGGATATTGTAAACCAGCAGTCTCACGGCAGGTGCAGTGGGTCTCTATCCATTCGGGCGGCCGTCACAGTACACTGGGAGCATGTCGCAGCGCGATCCCATTCGGGTATTTGTGACCCACTGTTTCGAGGAGGGCGACGACTACCTGCGGGTGTTTGAATACATCGAAAGCGCGCAGAATTTTTATTATAAGAACTGCAGCGCGCCGGAAGTGCGACCGCCGATGGGCGGCCAGGAAGGCCTGCGCGAGGAACTGCGACGGCAGATCACGCCGGCCGAAGTGGTGATCGCCCTGTCGAGCCTGTATCCGCAGCAGCAGGACCTGCTGGTGTTCCAGCTCAACTACGCCAAGGCCAGCGACAAGCCGGTGCTGCTGCTGCCGCATTTCGGCCTCGAACAGCCGCGCGCCAAGGCGCTCAATGGCCTGTTCGATGAGAATGTGTCGTGGGATGAGCGGGCGCTGGTGGATGCGGTGAAGCGGCAGGCGCGCCATGAAGACACCACGCGCTGGGACACGATCGAGTTCAAGCTCGATTAGGAATTGCTGCTGGCCTCGGAGGCCATGTACATCTGCAGCGGCACCACGGGACGCGCATTGCGCGCGGCCAGGTGATGGCTCATACCGGCCAGCATCCCATACAGCCGTATCACCAGCTCGGCATAACGGCACGCCTGATCGTTGGACAGCTTGCGCACCGAGGCCTTGACGACATCATCGCCGGGCAGCGCCGGTGCACGATGTAGCGCCTGAATCATGTCGCCGAATTCAGTGGCCAGTTCGATCGGCACGTCGGACTGCTGGACGTCGTGCAGATATCTGCAATAGGCATCGAATAATCGATCCTTGATGTGACCAGGGCCTGTCAGAGACAGCGCGGCCGCCTCCAGGCGCGCACATAAGTCCGCCATATCTTGAGCTCCCTACGACGCTTGTCGTTCACTTGCCCGCATATGGATGTTGCAGCGCAAAGTTCACGTAACGCCTTAATAGTTGTGGTTCGGGGAATCCTTGTGTGTTCAATGCACTGCGGAGCGAATATAGCGCGACGCCTGCGAAACTCAAGAGGCCGAAATCACACCGGTGGTGGCTCAGTCTGCGGTCACATCAGCGTTTTTCTGCCGCACTTTAGCCGGCAGCTGAATTTAACTTATAAGGAGAACGCGATAAGGGGCTGATAACGTGACGAAATAAATTTGCCATAACCGTGTGCCGGTGGCGGCCCTGACGCCACAGGCTGCAGCCACGCGGCGGCCACTCGGCAAGCGTATGGTGAACCGGCTGAGAATTAAGCCGCCATGCGGTGTCCACACCCCATCGCCACGCTAACATTCGCGCCTTGCGGGGCTTTAAAGCCTTCCGAGGGTGACGCGGTGGCGGCAAAAAAAGCGGACAAGACACGCAGCGCGCGGGCGCGTGGGCTGCGCACCCTGCAGCATCAGACCCTGCCGCCAAAGACGCGCTATGCGATCGATACCGAGGTCTGGTTCCGTGGCCTGGTGGTCGAACATCAACCCGGCACCCGCCGCGATCCGCGATGGTCGACCAAGGATCAGGTGCACGACGAAGCGATCGCCTGGTTTCTGGACCAGCATGCCAGCCAGCCATTCGAGCCTTATCCGGCGCGCCGTACCTCAGATGAGGACCTGACCTTCTGGGTCGACTCGCGACTGATGCAGCGCGCGCGCCGCATGGCGCAGCGTGATGGCGTCAAGGTGGCACGGCTGATCGATGCCGCGCTGAGCTGCTACGTGCGGCAGCACCTGCCGGAGGAGCTGTTGCAATACCGGCAGCGTGTGCAGCGCGAGGCCGCGAGGCTGTACCAGGGCGCGAGCCCGCGTGCCGGGCGCAGGCCGCGGGCGAGAGCGGTAAGGGCATAAAACATTCGCAAATAAGGCGCATGCTGGGCTGCCGCCACTCGCGGCCTGACTTAAGGCGTAATCCGATGGCGGTCCGCGCTCTTGCTCACAGAGGTGACCCCATGCAGATCCGGGCCGGTTACGAGCTGATCTACCTGTCTCCCAAGCCTACGCCGCTGATCCTGACGCTCAACATCCACTACAGCCGCGCTTCCGACCTGATCCGGCCCGATCACCTGATCACCGTGCCGTCGGTGCCGCTGTCCAGTTACCGCGACGGCTTCGGCAACTGGTGCACGCGCCTGGTCGCGCCGCAAGGCCGGCTGCGGCTGTCCGCGGACGCGCTGGTGCAGGACCCCGGCACACCCGAGTCGACCACGCCCGATGCCTGGCAACACGCGGTGCAGAATCTGCCGGAGGAGACGCTGGTATTCCTGCTGGGCAGCCGCTATTGCGAGACCGACCGGCTGTCCGAGCTGGCGTGGAGCCTGTTTGCAAAGACGCCGCCCGGCTGGGCGCGGGTACAGGCGATCTGCGATTTCGTGCACAACTATCTGGCTTTCGGTTATCAGCATGCCAGCAGCACCAAGACCGCGCTGCAGGCCTACACCGACCGCAATGGCGTATGCCGCGACTATGCCCATCTGGCGATCGCCTTTTGCCGCTGCATGAATATCCCGGCGCGCTACTGCACCGGTTACCTGGGCGATATCGGCATGCCGCCGCCATATGCGCTGATGGACTTTGCCGCCTGGTTCGAAGTGTTCCTGAGCGGCAGCTGGCACACCTTCGACCCGCGCAACAACCAGCCGCGCATCGGGCGCATCCTGATTGCGCGCGGCCGCGATGCCGCGGACGTTGCCATCAGTACGGCATTCGGCGCCAATACGCTCGAGAGCTTTCGGGTGTGGACCGAGCAGGTCGGCTGACCAACGCCGCGCGCCTTAAGCAGACGATGACGAGCGCCGGCCGGAGGGATTAAGCTTGCGCGCGGATCGGGGGTGAACCATCAAGGGGCGCATAATCATGGCTGAGAGTGTCTACAAGATCATCGAGCTCGTCGGAACCAGCACCGAATCATGGGAGAAGGCCGCCACCGCTGCCGTGGTTCGCGCCAGCAAGACACTGCGCGATCTGCGCGTCGCCGAGGTCGTGCAGCTGGACCTGCAGCTCAAAAACGGCAAAGTGGAAGCGTTTCGGGCGAAGTTGAAAGTATCGTTCAAATTCGAGGACGGTCACTGAGCGCCGCCGCCTCGCTTCGGGCACGGCGGTAGACATCACGTGCCGCACCGAGGCTGAGCGCCAGAATTCCCAGGCCGACCGCCAGATCGGGCCACGCCGAGCGCCACGCGAGCGTCAGGCCCGCGGCCGCAACTATCGCCAGGTTGGCCCACACGTCGTTGCGCGCGGACAGGAACGCCGCGCGCGACAGGCTTCCGCCCACATGCCTGACCGGGGCGAGCAGCAGCGCGCAGCCCAGGTTCACCGCCAGGGCACCCGATGCGGCCAGCGACAGCGGCAGTGGGGCAGGTGCGACCGGCAGCATGAATTTCTGCCACGCCGTCCACAGGGTGGCAACGCCCGGAACCAGCAGCACGGCGGCCAGCACGCCACCGAGCCAGGCGCGATGCCTTGGCTGTAAGCGAAGCGCCAGCAGGATCAGCGTGCTGATTGCCGTATCCTCGAGGAAATCGATCGAATCGGCAAACAACGAAACCGAGCCGATGTGGCGCGCGACGGTGAATTCCACGGCAAAGTAGCCCAGGTTCAGCACCGCGACCCAGCGCACCGCGCGCCGCAGAGCGCTCGACGTCTCCGGCGCCGGCGATTGCATCAGCGATGCAGCCCTGGCCTGCCGGCGCTGAGCACGATATCCACGCTTTGGGTGTGCGCTTCGAACACGATGCGCGCCTCGCCGCGCTCGAGTTGACGCAGCACCTGCGTGACTTTTTCCTGCAGCGAGAAGGCACGCTCGCCGTAGTCGGTGCCTTCGCGCAGCACGAAAGATTCCACCACCGCGCGCAGCGTCTCGGGCGATAATTGCGCGGCTGCAATCTCGATCAGGCCAGGCGCCTCGTCAGTCACGGGACTTACACATAAACATGTTATATTTCATTGTATTGCAATGTACTTCTTCAGTGCTTTCGTCGTTGTCCCGTCGGGCCGCTGCGGCAGCAGTTCGCAGATATGCTGCGGGCATGATCGACTAGCTTCATCGAAGCTGGTAAATAGGTGAGTTAACCCAATATAGGTGTTATGGGGAGTATTCATAAGATGGCGTTGCCGGCAGCTCGAGCTGACGTTGCCCCGATAAACTGGGCCGCATCGTTGATGTTCGTGCTCACCTCTGTGGTCGCGCTCACCGTGGTGCCCTGGTACGGGATCACGCACGGCTATCACGCCGCCGCCTGGATCTGGTTCACACTGTTCCTCGGCGCCAATGGTATGGCGATCACCTGTGGTTATCATCGGCTGTTCGCCCACTGCACCTATGAAGCGCATCCGATCCTCAAGGTGGCCTACCTGTTCTTCGGTGCCATGGCGTTGCAGAACAGCGCCCTGAACTGGGCGGCCGCTCACCGCGTGCATCACCGCTTCATCGACGATCCGGAACGCGATCCGTACTGCGCGCGCCGCGGCTTCTGGTTCTCACACATCGGATGGATGCTGCGCAGCTATCCGAGCGGCGAGCCTGATTTCAGCACAGTGCGCGATCTGCAGCGCGACCGGCTGGTCATGTGGCAGCACAATCACTACCTGCTGGCCGCGCTGTCCACCAACTTCGGGCTACCGCTGCTGGTCGGATACCTGAGCGGGGATGTCTGGGGCGTGTTCCTGCTCGCTGGCGTGCTGCGGCTGGTTGTCAGCCATCATTTCACGTTTTTTATCAACTCGCTGGCGCACATGTGGGGCTCGCAGCCCTACACCGACCAGAATACCGCGCGCGATAATCCGGTGGTGGCACTGCTGACCTACGGCGAGGGTTACCACAATTTCCATCACATGTTCGCACATGACTATCGCAATGGCCTCCGCTGGTGGCAGTGGGACCCGTCGAAGTGGTTCATCAGCGGCATGAGCGTGCTGGGGTTGACCCGCAACCTGAAGCGCGTCCCGTGGTTCAGAATTCAGCGCGCCCTGCTCGACAACCAGTTTCAGCGTGCCGAGCGCCGGCTCGCCAGCCTTCCGGGCCGTGCGCAGCTCGAGCTGCTGCGCGCCCGCGTAGCCGAGGAATACGACGCATTTTCGAAGGCCGTCGCTGAGTGGGCGCATCTGCGCGAGCAGTGGCTGGAAAACACCAAACGGGCGATGCTCGAGCGCTGGGAGCAGTCGCATCTGCAGTCCCGCCTGCGAGAACTGGAATACGGATTGCGATTGCAGTATCGTCGAATGCGCGTGCTTCAGGCCCAGCTCGGATAAACCGCACGCGGCCGCGCCGGCCAGCGTCAGCACTCTCGAAGAGCAGAGGTGGCAACAGCGCAATGATCAGATGATCTGCAAGCAGGGTTCCGCATGAACGCCAATCCCAAATCCGAAAGTTTTGCCGACTTTCCCGATGACGCGCCGGTGCCCGGCCAGACGCACAGGTCTATTGCAGGGCGCCTGCTGCGCCGCTTGCTGTCCAGCTTCGGCGATCCGCCGGTCGAGTTCATATTGTGGAGCGGCGAGCGCGTCGCGCCCGGCAGCGTTGCCGCCACCATCAAGATCCGCATTCATGACCGCGCCACGCTGCTGCGCGTGCTGCGCGATCCGCAGGTGCAGTTCGGCGAGGCCTACAGCAGCGGCCGGGTCGAGGTCGAAGGCGATCTGATTCAATTGATCGAGCTGATCTATCGCGGCATGCCGGTGCAGCCGGCGGCAAGCTCGCTGCGTCATCGGTTCGTCGACTGGTTTCGCCGTTCGCAGCGCAATACCCTGGCCGGTTCGCGCCGCAATATTCATCACCACTACGACATCGGCAACGACTTCTACGCCTTGTGGCTCGGCGAGACCATGGCCTATACCTGTGCCTACTATCCGACTGTCGATGCCAGCCTGGAGCAGGCGCAGATTGCAAAGATGGACCACGTCTGCCGCAAGCTGCAGCTCAAGCCGGGGGATTCCGTGGTCGAGGCCGGTTGCGGCTGGGGCACGCTGGCGTTGCATATGGCCAGCCGCTACGGCGCGCGGGTCAGAGCATTCAATATCTCGGGCGAGCAGGTGGCCTACGCTCGCCAGCGGGCCAGGGAACAGCAGCTGGATGATCGGGTTGAATTCATCCAGGACGATTACCGCAACATTTCCGGCCACTATGACGTATTTGCATCGGTAGGGATGCTCGAGCATGTCGGGCGCGAGAACTATGCGGAGCTCGGACAGGTGGTGCGGCGCTCGCTCGGCTCTTCGGGACGCGGCCTGATTCATTCCATCGGCCGCAATCATCCGGGGCTGCTGCATCCTTGGATCACGCGGCGGATTTTCCCCGGCGCCTACGCGCCTTCGCTGGGCGAGATGATGCAGATTTTCGAGCCCTCGGGCCTGTCGGTTCTGGACGTGGAGAATATTCGCCTGCACTACGCACTGACGCTGCGCCACTGGCTGGATCGCTATCGGGCGGCCGAGGATCGGGTGCGAAAGATGTTCGATGACACTTTCGTGCGTATGTGGCGCCTGTACCTGGCCGGGTCGGTGGCCGGTTTTGAGACCGGCACGCTGCAGCTGTTCCAGGTGTTGTTCACCACGCGCGAGAACAATCACGTTCCCCTGACCCGCCGGCACCAGTATTGCGCCTGATCCGGGCCGGCCGCATGCGCAACTGTGAAGTCATCGTGGTCGGCGGGGGACCGGCCGGAGCTTCTGCAGCCCGGCGCCTGAAGCAGGGCGGAGCCGACGTGCTGGTGCTGGACAAGGAGGTATTTCCCAGGCCCAAGCTGTGCGCCGGCTGGATTACCCCGGAAGTGGTGCGCGACGTCGGTCTGCAGCCGGGTGACTATCCGCACCGTTTCCTCAGCTTCCGCCGCCTGCACTGGCATCTCAAGGGCCTGCACCTGCCGATCCCGTGCGTGCAGCACTCGATACGCCGGCTTGAATTCGATGCCTGGCTGCTGCAGCAATCCGGCGCCGAGGTCGCGGCGCACACCGTGCGCGATATTCACCGCGACGGCAGTGACTATGTCATCGACCGGCAATTTCGCTGCAAGTATCTGATCGGCGCGGCCGGCACCGCCTGCCCGGTGCATCGGGGCTTGTTTCGCCAGACGCTTCCAAGAGTGCGCGCCCTGCAGACGGTGACGCTCGAGCTCGAGTTTGCCTACGAGTGGAGCGATGCCGATTGTCACCTGTGGTTTTTCGAGGATGGCCTGCCCGGCTACAGCTGGTATGTGCCCAAAGCGCGCGGCTGGCTGAACGTCGGTATCGGCGGGATGGCACAGCGCCTGAAACAGCGCGGCGAAGACATCTGGTGGCACTGGCGACGATTCGCCGATCGGCTCGAGCGCCGGTTCGGCATCCGCATCCCGGAAGAGCCGTCGGGCTACAGCTATTACGTGCGCGGACCCATTGACGGCGTTCGTCTGGACAATGCCTTTCTGGCCGGAGATGCTGCCGGCCTTGCCACACGCGACCTGTGTGAAGGCATCGGACCGGCGGTTCGCAGCGGTATGCGCGCTGCCGACGCTATCCTGCACGCTGCCCCCTACGATCTGGCGGATGTGACCGGTGCCAGCATGGGCGGCGGCTGGATCAGCCGCATGATCGACTGGGGATTCACCCGCGGCATCGGCCGGACGAGGATAGCCGCTCACGCCACCGTCTGAGCGCGCGCCGGGGGGGCCGGGGCAGCGCTACTGGGT
>DATAJH010000083.1:0-45399 GCA_036262215.1 Steroidobacteraceae bacterium | reverse complement strand
CCTCACCCTCGCAGATCGATCGAGGGTCGCTTCCTGACCCTCTGCTGTCCTTCGCGAGCGTCTGCTTCCGAGAACTCCGATTAAGTCTTCCGCTTTGTCAACGCCTCGCGCGCTTCCTTGAGCTGCTTCCAGTTCGGCGCGAACTTCAGTGCCGCGTCGTACTTCGCGAGCGCGTCTTTGATCTGGCCCTGCTTTACGAGCACATCGCCCCACGCTTTGAGCGGATCGGCCCAGTGCGGACCTTTCTGATTAGCGTCCTTGAGCTTTGCCACAGCACCGTCGAGATCCCCGTGGCGGGCAAGCGCGATGCCCCAGGAGTAGTAACCCGAGGGGATACTGGGGCCGAGCCTCACCGCGTTCGCATACCACTCCTGCGCCCCCGCCCAATCGCCGCGCATATCGAGAACGTCGCCCTGGAACCGGTAGCAATCTACGAAGGTGAGCTTGCCGACGGCGTTGAGTGCCGCATCCGCTTTCGCCGGCTGCCCCGTCTTCTCGTATGTTGGCGCCGCATAGCAAATGGTATTATTGCCGGCCGAGACGGTCGGGTTGGCATACGCCACCTCATAAGCGTCCCACTCTTTGGCTGCTGTCTTGAGATCGCCCCCTTCTTCGGCGAACAGTGCCCGAGCAAACGCCGCCGCCGCGACGTCGGGGAGGTTCTTCTCATCCACGATTGTCGTTTTGAGCCGCAGTGCCGCCGCCTCGACATCGTGCATCTGCACGTCAATCTGGGCGACATTGAGATTTTCGGCGCCAGACGAGTTGCCCCCCGTACCGACGCCGCTGTGAGACTCCATGTCGGCGATCTGCTCAGCACGCGCGGCCGGCAGGTCCCAGAGCGTCAGGTCGTAGTTTTGGTACAGATCCTCTGGCGCCCGTCCGGGCCGCCCGCCAGCGGCTTTGACCATCTGTTCACCTACCCGCACCGAACCTTCTTCATCGCCGAGACCCGCGAGTGCGTACATGATGTTGTTGTACCCGGTCCAGTAATCGGGCTTCAGACGCACCGTCTCACGATACAACGGCAGCGCTTCGGCCATCGCCCTCTCGCCGCCCTTGCTGGTAATGGCGTTCGCCCAGTAATTGAGCACGTAGGGACGCTCGCTCGCGGCCGCGGCGGTGTACGCAGCCTGGGCAAAGCCGATCGCCTCATCGTTCCGGTTGTTGTTGGAGAGATAGGCCGTCCACAACCCCGGCTGCGACTGGCTGAAGACATACTCCCCAGCCTGTGTCAGCAACTTATCCAGTGCTGCACTATCGCCAGTGAATGTCTTGGGCAAAATCCCGGTGCCGCGCACGGTGAGCGCCAAACCGGTCGGCACCTTCACCAGATCCCCCTGGATGTGCTGGTCGTGGCCGAAGCGCGTCTTGATCATCCGCTCAAGTTGACCGATAGAAATGCCAGTCTCGGGAACGTCGATCGAAATCTCGTTGGTCCAGGCATTGGAGAGATTTCGGTGCTCTATATTTGCCCGACTCGCCGCCTGAATTCGCGTCAATACATCGAGCAGCCCGGAAGCAAGAACCTGGCCGTTCAGGCCGTCCGCCGCGAGCGAGGGTGGGGCGCTGAAGGAATCAATCACGACGCTGCGTGACTGAACACCTTGGTAAATAACGATGGCGAGGCCAAGGCCGATCACGGTCGCAAACAGGGCAAAGAACATCTGGAATCCAGTCCGCAGCCGCAGCGCCAGCAGTCGCGGGCCCCATTCCACTTCGAAGTATTCGTGTTCGGTTTCGACGGACTTTCGCTGCGCCTTCAATAGCTTCGTCTGCTCCTTCAGAAACGCGGAAGTGTCCTTGGCGACTTCTGGATCGCTCGCCGACAACCTGGCGGCTACTGCAGCCGCAAACGCCTCTGCGCCGACCGTGGTCGAGGCGGCTTTTTGCTCCTCCTCGCCCCCGAGCACCCCTTCGAGCAGGCCTTCAGCCATGTCCATCCCCTATTCGACGCTTCGGCGATGCTCGCTGATGCTATCTGCATTGGCAACAAACTTGGGACTAGGCAGGTCGAACGTCTGCATTGAGGCGGACATTTCTGGGAGCGGAACTTCCGCTTCTGGCCGATCAGCGACGGTCGCGCCGACTGTGCCCGCTGTTGACCCCGACTTGCCGGTCGGGACCGGCAGCTAACAGGCCTCCCAACGGTTGAGAAAAATAGCTTCGTCAAACCAAAGTCTCCTCACAACACGGTGTGTCCGACCTCGATATACGCGCATTCATCCAGAGTATGGTCAACAGGCAGAGCGCGTGAGGTAAGCTCAAGGCACCAAACCAGAAGAAGGAATCCCCATCGACGATCAGGAGACGGACCCTTTCACCAATAGCCAGAAGCACCATCGTGACGCAGTAGAGTAGAGCAGCCATGGGAAGGGTCAGTCCCCGAGCAAATCGGATGAGCAAATATATGAATATTGCAATGTGCACGATGCCCAGCAAGACCGGCATCATGGCCACGCATCCCTTCCAAGAACTAAGCAGCTTCATAACCGCCTGAAGCGGAGTGCCGTTATAGCCCGCAAGTACAGCCAACGCATATACGAAAAATGATCCTGCGAACATGGACACGAACGCGGGTAAGGACAAAATTGCGCCGCCCACGGCTATCCCTACTCGCTGGCTTCCTTTCACCTTTGAGTTGACACCATGCTTAGACGGAATCCCGATTTTACCGGGAACGAGGACAGTAGCGCGGGAAAGGTTTCAGCTGTCTCAGATTGACCCTGACCGCCCGGTCGTTAATGTCTGCTTCGGGCAATTGCATAGACCGGCGACCGCGCAGGTCATTCGCGACCTTGGGTCAAGGCGGTACGCAACTCCTGGCAAAGATTCCCCTGCAGGCGGTCTGTCGTGCTTCACTAAGAACCGGTTTCCAGACCAGAATGCATTACTGACGCTTAAAACGAGGAAAGTCGAATGAAGATGCCTGCGCTCTTTGACCTGGGCGGTAGAGTAGCTGTCGTGACTGGTGGTAATGGTGGCATTGGTCGCGCCATCGCGCTTGGTCTGGGCGAAGCTGGCGCTTCGGTCGCAATCCTTGGACGAAACGATGAGAAGAACCAGCATGCGCTCTCGGAACTGAAGGCTATCGGCGTTCCGTCGATCGCTGTGAAGATCGATGTAACCGATCGTGTCGCGTTGGGGCCAGCGCTTAGCAGGGTCGCTAGCGAACTTGGCGACATCAGCGTCCTGGTCAATAACGCTGGTAACGTGTCACTGAGCGGCGGGATTTTGCACGAGAAGCCTGACGATTGGGACAATGTAATCGAGACCCAACTCAATGCAGTCTTTCTCCTCTCGAAGCTTGCCGCGCAATTGATGATGAGTCGTCAAGGAGGAAAGATTATCAACATTGGCAGTATGTACTCCTTCTTCGGCTCTGGATTGATCCCTTCATATAGCGCGGCGAAAGGCGCAATAATTCAGTTGACCAAGTCAATGGCCATTGAACTTGCACCGTACAACATTCAAGTCAACGCGATTGCGCCAGGGTGGATTGAGACCGATATGACCGTCCCCGTAAAGACAATGCCGCTCAATGACGAAATTCTTTCGCGCACTCCGGCTGCCCGATGGGGACAGCCCGAGGAAATCGCTGGAACTGCTGTGTATCTCGCCTCACGAGCCTCGGATTTTGTTACGGGGGCCACTATTCGAGTCGATGGTGGTTATTCGATCCGATGACCTCCAACCAAATTGGCCTGGATCTTGCTACCTTTGGTGCCGTGCTTGAGTGTCACCGTTACCGGTCTAGTGACCGCTTGCTGCCTGATGACGGATGACCGCCCTAAGGAGACCTTGGCGCATTCACGCAGACTCTGGTCACGAACGGGGAGTGTTTCGAGGAGCGGCACTAGTTTTCACTGCCCCGCGATCGCCTGTCAGCCCCAGATGCGGTGTCGCGATACATAAATGGCGGCGGTAATATGAGCGCCCCAGGTCCTACGTGGGAGAGAGATATGCGGACATGTAATCACAATCGCCGGTCGGTAGGATCGCCAGGTCGCATCGCACCTATCGTGTTTGCTTTCCTCATCGGCACGGCTGCACATGCTGACGCCCTACAGGACGCCAATATTGCGGAGGCAGAAAATTGTAACAACACTGGCTTGTGCTCTCACGGTCCGGGTCGGGCCGCGCCGTCCCTGGATCCATGCTACATAGCGCAGAACACCATTCGCCCGTGCGCCTCAGAGCAGAGCCAACCGCCGAAGCCGGTCGGCGTGGACCCTAATACCGTTGGCACCTGGGAGCTGCCGCTGAAGGGTGGGCCTTGGGTGTGGGAGATCCATCGCGATGGCACCTACAGGTTTCATAGTGAAGCCGGGGACGGTGCCCCACCACACGCCGGCACATTTTCCGCGAGCAACGGACACTGGTCGCTGAAAGCGACCAGTGGGTACACTGACAGCGGCACATACTTATTTCAGGCTCCCGACACGTTAATCGCGACGGGACAACTTGGGACTGCCGCTTGGCGCCACCATGCGCTAAACCCTGTCTCGAGCAAGCTAGCTCAATGACCGCTTCGGAGCAGACGCTACCACGGCTTGATGCACCGGTTAGGGAAGTTTGTACTCTCCGCTCCAATCGGACCAGCCTGCGCCAGTGTCGCCTATGAAATTACCCTGAAATTTTTGGTCGCCGCTTATACCGGTGTACTTGCCGGTTCCTCCGACAAAACGCTCAGTGCCTGGAAACGCAGGCATCACACCCGCGCATCGCCACTCGACAAAGACTTTGTCCCCATCTGCGTCCGTGACCACGCAGGTCCCATTCGCATTGGCATGTCATTTGTTGACATCGTTAAAGAGAGTGCAATCGACCCGGGCTTTGTGGATGAAGCCTTTGCCCTCATTATTGAACATGACCCCGGGCACTACACCGGCATAGACCACCCGATCGTCTCCGAGCTTCTGCACTTGACCGGTGAATGTCCAACCATAGTGACCCGAGTATTTTCAGCTCTTGGGTAGATCAGCCGACGAAGCCGGCAAGCTCATGCTCACTGCAGCAACTGCCAGCGCGTACGCGACGCAAGTATGGCGACTCATGAATATTGATCCTTTTATTTGCTTGGTATGGATAGCCACTTCGCACGCTCGATCCCCGGCGAGCGCAGTGAAATGCGGAGCCAACTCTACCTGCGTGAATACCGGCTTTCCAGCATTCAATTCATTGCGTCAAACTTCCTCTTCTGGCCGACTGCGGGCCTAATGGGTGATCCGCTCGCTCTGGCATTGCACCACCGCGTCGTCGGCATCGCGCTTCATCCGCGTATTCGCGCCGGTCGATGAGTGCAAGGCTGCAACTTTAGCGCTACCGGCTAGTCGAACCGTCAACGCCGATCGGGCGTCGTCCGTTCTGTCAGGCGTCGCATGAACCTTCGCCGCTACAACGAGATCCTGTTTGCAGTGGTCGTCAGCGCCGCTGCGGTCGTGTTCGTCGTGCACTTGCTGCGCTTCGGACTGCATGGCCATCATGAGGAGCGCGCGGGGGTGCCGGGTACGCCGTCGCCACCGGGCAGGAGTCTCGTTCCGGCAGGAGCCGAACGTTCGCTGGCGCTGTGTCTGCCGTCGGTCGCGCCCGGAAACGACTGGCAGTATTTCCCGATCGCCGCCGTAGGCGGGGTGCCGGCTGCAGCGGCGGCGGCAAGCACACCCTGGACCACGAATTTGACTGAGGCCTGCCATCTGGCTGAGGGCAGCTTCCGGGGCATCTTCGATGTGCTGATCCGCAACGGCTCGACCAACGAACAGCGGCTGCTGCTGGGGCATCCCGGCCAGATACTGGACATGACGCTGCCGGATCCCGGCTGTGGCTCGGCTGTCGGCCCGGTTCCCTGCAATACTATTTTCTGGCTGGTACGCGAACGGGACAGCAGTCAGGACGGCGTGGTCGATGCTCGCGACGAGACGATTCTGTATGCATCCGATCTGGCAGCCCGTTCCCTGTCGCGCCTCTCACCGCCGGATTCCAGCGTGCTCGACTGGATGTGGAACGCGCGCTCGGGGGAGGTCTTGTTGCAGGTGCAGCTCGCCACTGGCGGCACCAAGGTCGTAAATGCACGTCTGCAGCCGACCTCACCGGGCAGCGAGGTGGTTGTGCCGCGGGTGCTGGATCAGCTGCAGCGGGAACTGCATCCGGAGACTGGGCCGGCCCAGGAGAATCAGGGGCAACCGCTGTTCGTGCCCACGACTCCGCCGAATCCGGCAGGGTCGACGTCTTCAGGCGGGTCCTAGAGGATCTCGAACAGGCCAACAGCACCCGTCGTATCCTGCGTACTGCACTACTGAGAGCCTGGCCGCCGACGCGGTCGCATTCATCGACGTGAGTCACGGCGTCTACTACTGGTCGCGACGCGTCCATGTGCGGTGCCGCCATCCCGCGGCCCTACGGCACCGGGCGTGCCGTCGTGTATTCTTGCCTGATGCAGGAGCGGTACGACGCCGCTGCCGTGGAACGGGCAGCGCAGGAATATTGGGACGAGCAGGGCTCATACCTGGCACGCGAGGACGCGAGCCGGCAGAAATATTATTGCCTGTCCATGTTCCCGTACCCTTCGGGACGGCTGCACATGGGACACGTGCGTAACTACACCATCGGCGACGTGCTGGCGCGCTTCATGCGCATGCAGGGTTACAACGTGCTGCAGCCGATGGGCTGGGACGGCTTTGGCCTGCCGGCCGAGAATGCGGCGATCGCCAACGGCGTGCCGCCCGCCATCTGGACCCGCGACAACATCGCCCATATGCGCCGGCAGCTGCGTTCGCTCGGCTTCGCCATCGACTGGCAGCGCGAACTGGCGACCTGCGACCCGAGCTACTACCGCTGGAACCAGTGGCTGTTCCTGCGCATGCTCGAACTCGGGATCGCCTACAAGAAGACCGGCGTGGTGAACTGGGATCCGGTCGACAAGACGGTACTGGCCAACGAGCAGGTGATTGATGGCCGCGGCTGGCGCACCGGCGCGCTGATCGAGAAGCGCGAGATCCCGATGTATTACCTGCGCATCACGGCCTACGCGCAGGAGCTGCTGGCGGCGCTGGATGATCTGCCGGGCTGGCCCGAGCGCGTGCGGGTGATGCAGGCCCATTGGATCGGACGCAGCGAAGGCGTGGAGCTGGCGTTCCCTTACGGCGAGGATACCCGCGAGCTGCTCGGCGCCGATGGCGCACTGAAGGTATTCACGACGCGCGCCGACACGCTGTTCGGGGTCACCTTCGTGGCGCTCTCGGCCGAGCATCCGCTGGCGGCTGCCGCGGCCGCGCGCAGCCCGCAGCTTGCAGCCTTCGTCGACGAATGCCGCCGCGGCAGCACCATGGAGGCGGACCTTGCGACCGCGCCCAAGCGCGGCATGGCTACCGGCCTGCATGTACGCCATCCGATCAGCGGCGAGGCGATCGAGATCTGGGTGGCAAACTACGTGCTGATGGCGTACGGCGAGGGCGCCGTCATGGGCGTGCCGGCGCACGATGAACGCGACTTCGAATTCGCGCAGCGCCACGGCATCCTCATCCGCACGGTGGTGCAGTCGGCGCACGGCGCCTACGACCGGGTGGGCGAGCAATGGCAGAGCGCCTATTCCGAGTATGGCGTGCTGGTCGATTCCGGCAGCTTCTCCGGCCTTACTTCGCGCGCCGCGATCGATGCGATCGCCGCGGCGCTGGAGCAGAAGGGCCTGGGGCGAAAGCGCGTGCAATGGCGGCTGCGCGATTGGGGCATCTCGCGCCAGCGTTACTGGGGCTGTCCGATCCCGCTGATCCATTGCGAGCGCTGCGGCGACGTGCCGGTGCCCGACGAACAGCTGCCGGTGGTGCTGCCTGAGAACCTGGTGCCCGACGGCAGCGGCAATCCGCTGCTGCGCGATGCCGCGTTCGTCAACTGCCAGTGCCCCAGATGCGGTGGCGCGGCGCGCCGCGAAACCGACACCATGGACACCTTTGTCGACTCATCGTGGTACTTCCTGCGCTTCGCCAGTGCCGACCAGACGGCAGCGCCGGTCGATCAGCGCGTGGACTACTGGTTGCCGGTGGATCAATACATCGGCGGCATCGAGCATGCCATCCTGCACCTGCTGTATTCGCGCTTCTGGACCCGCGTCATGCGCGATCTGGGGCTGGTGAAACTGTCGGAACCGTTCGCCAGGCTGCTCACGCAGGGCATGGTGCTGAATCACATTTACTACCGTGCTCCGGCTCACAGCCGCCGGCAGTTCCTCAACCCCTCGGAAGTCGAGGCCCGATTCGATGCCAATGGGGTGCGCATCGGCGGCGTGCTGCTGGAGGATCAGCAACCGGTCGAGTACGGCGGTCTCGGCACCATGTCGAAGTCGAAGAACAATGGTGTGGATCCGCAGACGCTGGTCGAGAAATACGGCGCCGATACCGCGCGCCTGTTCATGATGTTTGCAGCTCCGCCGGACCAGTCACTGGAATGGTCGGATGACGGCGTGCAGGGCCAGTATCGTTTCCTGCGCCGGCTGTGGAAGGCGGTCTACGACCATGCCGCCGCCGGGGCCGCGCCGCCGCTGCAGATCGAAGCGCTGACGCCGCCGGCGCGCGAGCTGCGTCGAACGTCGCACCAGACGCTGGCCAAGGTGACTACGGACATCGCCCGTCGCCGCACCTTCAATACCGCCATTGCCGCCGTCATGGAGCTGCTCAACGCCGTGGGCCACTACCAGGAGAGCGGTGAGGGCGCGCGCGCGGTACGCCAGGAGGCGCTGGAGATCGCGGTGCTGGCACTGTCGCCGATCGTGCCGCACATCTGTCATGTGCTGTGGCACGCACTCGGACATACCACCGCCGTGATCGATGAGCGCTGGCCGGAAGCGGACCGCGATGCGATGGCACAGGCACTGGTGGAGCTGATCGTACAGGTCAACGGCAAGCTGCGCGGCCGTGTGCAGCTGCCGGCCGGTGCGCAGCGCCAGCTGGCGGTGGACGCAGCTATCGCCGACCCGGAGGTGCAGCGCTTCATCGCCGGCAAGGAAGTGCGCCGGGCGGTGCATGTGCCGGACAAGCTGGTGAATCTGGTGATATGAGCAGCCGCGGCACCAGCCTGATGGGGGCCAGCCTGATGGTGGCCAGTCTGATAGGCGCCAGCCTGACAGTCGCAAGCCTGACAACGGGCTGCGGCTTTCATCTTCAGGGCAGCGCGCCGCTGCCGCGTTCGCTGGCGGTGGTGCGCATCGACGCGATCGATACGCAGTCGGATTTCTACTTCGGATTGCGCAAGGCGCTGATGGCTGCCGGCACCAGCATCGATGACAGCCACAACGATTCGAACGCCGTCATCCACATCATCAACGACAGCGCGGCCGAGCGCATCCTCTCGGTGTCGACCCTGAACGTTCCGACCGAGTATGAACTGACCTACGCGCTGAAGTTCTCCGTGACTTTGGGTGCGCATGAGCTCATCGCCGTGGAGGAACATCGATTGGTGCGCGATTACAGCTACAGCGAAAGTGCGCTGCTGGCTAAGGAGCGCGAGAAGTCGATACTCAGCGAAGCACTCGCGAACGATCTGGTGAGCGTGGTGATGCGGCGCCTGTCAAGCCTGTCCGGCGCCCCCGGCGCTGCATCGGCCGATGCCACGCATTGATCGGAATCGGCGGCGGCGGACACGGGCATGATGTTGCTGTCCACCATCGACCGGCTCGATGTGACGCGGCTGCTCGCCGGTTACGGGCTGGATATGCGGCTGGTGGCCGCGGCCGATCCGATCCCGGGTTCATATTGGGGCGAGAGCGAGGCCGGGCTGCAGGGCAGTTGCCTGTTCGCCCGCATCGACACGCCGTTGCATTCGGTGCTGCACGAGGCGGCGCACTATATCTGCATGAGCCCGGAGCGCCGCGTCGGGCTCAACCGCGACGCCGGCGGCGATGATGCCGAGGAATGCGCCGTGTGCTACCTGCAGATCCTGATGGCTGATGCACTGAGCGGCGTGGCGCGCGAACAGATCTGTGCCGACATGGACCAGTGGGGCTACAGTTTTCGCCTGTGCAGCGCCAGCGCCTGGTTCGAGCAGGACGCTGCGGACGCTCGCTCATGGCTGCTCGAGCAAGGTGTCATCGATGAGCGGGCGGGACTGACCGGGGCACTGCGTGGCTGACCGGCCGCATCACTCGGCGCCGTCATGGAGCGATGCGGTCGATTTCCTCGTACGCGCGCTTGATCCAGACCCACAAGCGTTGCTGCTCGAGCAGCCCTAAGCCGCCCTCGGTGCCGGTGGCATTATTCATCGCCGCCCAGAAGCTGCGGCTGTTAGCATCGATCTTGTGCATGGTGGTATCCGCCAGACGTTGCAGCGACATGACCTTGGCGCCCCACTGTTCCGCGCGCGCACGCTGGCCGGAAGCCTCCAGCAGTTCGAAGCGTTCGCCGCGCAGCTGATTCAGGACCAGCACCAGCTTGATCTTCTGTCCGAATTCATCGAGCAACTTGCGCAGCAATTCGACCGAATCGAAACTGTTGTCCATCACATGCCAGTAGACCAGTTCGATGTTGAGCTCCGGCGCCAGCTCCAGCAGCCGCGAATCCGCCATCCAGCGCGACAGCGGCAGCTGCGACTGCGCGGCCAGATCGACCAGAATGCGGCGCGCCGGATCCGCGGCCGCGAGCTCGATCAGGCCATCGAGGCTCTGATAGTCGTCAATGACCACCGGCGAGGAATAGCTGGAATAGAAGCGCATCAGGGCGCCGTGAGTCCGATCGCAATCGAACGCCAGAAACGCCTGCCCGTGATCGATGAAGTATTGCGCCAGCAGGCGAGCCACCAGCGACTTGCCGACGCCACCCTTCTCCCCGCCGATGAAATGTACCGTGCCCATGCGGGAAGTTTAACGGATAGGCGGCCGGCGCGTGGCGCCGCGATGCGCTTCGGAATCAGTCCCGCTACAGTTTTCGCTTTGCCCCGACTGGAGTCGGCCTGATGGAAGTCCCTGACGCTGATCGAAAATCAAATTGGTTGCGCAGGCTGCTGCGGCTGCTGACGCTGCGCGGCGCGGGCAGCGCCGGCGAGCCGGGCGGCGATGCGCCGGTGGCCGCCTGCGCGCTGCTGGCGCTGGCGGTGTGGGGGATCGTGGACCGGCTGCAGTGGGGAGCGGGCGTGGTATTCGACAGTTTCGGCATCTCGATGCTGGCGTTGGTCGCGCTGCTGGTACTGGCGCTGGCCTACGTGACCGCGCGGCTGTCCACGCCGCCGCTGGCGGTGCGCAGCACGCTGCTGATCGCCGTAGCAGCGCTGCCGTTGTTCATTATGTTGAGTGCACTGATCGACGCCTACGTTGCCGAGCGCTGGCAAACACCCGTTTCGGTGACGCTCGATGTCTGCCTGCTGGTGTATGCCGCGCGGTCGCTGCGGGTGCTGTCGGGCCGGCTGCAGATCAGGGCGCTGATCGCGGCGGCGGCGCTGCTGGGCGGCTATGTCTGGCTGGGACAGCTGATGGATCTGCGTCCGACGTTCTGGGCGCCGCCCGACAACGTCGACGCACCGGATTCGACCATGTCGGCGCAGGTCGCCGAGGAGGTGCTGTTCGATCAGCAGGAGCGCCTGGACGAGGCGCTGCAGGCGGTGGCGCCCGCCGCTGCCGGCCGGCCGTCGGTGTTCTTCGTCGGCTTTGCGGGGGTGGCCTCGCAGAAGGTGTTTGCGGAGGAAATCAAGCTGGCGGCGCGTGTGGTCGGTGAGCGCTTCGACAGCGCCTCGCGCCAGTTGCTGCTGATCAACGATCACCGCGATTTCGACAGCTATCCGCTGGCGACGGTGTCGGGGCTGCGCTACGGGCTGGGCGAGCTGGCCAAGAAGATGGATCCGCAACGCGACATCCTGTTCCTGTCGCTGTCATCGCATGGCTCCGATGAGCCGCTGCTGTCGGTTGCCAACGGGATATTGCCGCTGCAACAGGTGAGCGGGGAAAACCTGGCCTCGGCGCTGCGCGATTCCGGAATCAAATGGCGCATCATCGTGATCTCCGCCTGCCACGCCGGTGCGTTCATCGCGCCGCTGAAGGATCCCAACACGGTGCTGATCACGGCCGCCGCCGCCGACAAGACCTCTTTCGGATGCGCGGACGATCGCGACCTGACGTACTTCGGCGAGGCTTTTTATCGTGACGCGCTGCCCAGGGCGAAGAATCTTCGGGAGGCCTTTGCGCTCACCCGATCGGCCATCGCCACGCGCGAACACGCCGAGGGGGTTACGGCGTCGGATCCGCAGGCATACTTTGGCGATCAGATCGAACAGCTGTTGTCGCGCCAGCCGATGCGAGCGCCGGCGCCTTGATCAGAATGCGCGGCAACCCCCGTCCTTCAGGGCGGGAAGGATAGCGCGGACGCCGAAGGCGTGTTGGCGTGGAACGGGGGACAGCTCATCACGGTGCCCCCGCATCACACCAGCCAGACCTGTCCGGCCTGTCAGCACGTCTCAACCGACAACCGACGCACCCAGGTGCAGTTCCACTGCGTCGAGTGTGGCTACGAGCATCACGCCGATGTAGTCGGCGCAATCAACATTCTGGAGCGCGGAGTGCGCTCGTCAGCCTGTGGAGAGGAAGGCGCTGGTCTTGCACGCAAGCGTAAGACGAAACCGGCTCAAAGAAGCAGGAACCCGCCAAAGAGACTCATGCGATCGCCGCCTGAGCTCGGTAGGAATCCCCTTGCTTCCCGCGACAGCGGTGGCCATCAGGCCAAGCAAGGGGAGGAAGTCAAGACCCGCTGCGCGATCACACCGGCAGTGTGCCGGTGGCGCTTACGGCTGCTTGCCCGCCTGCAGTGGGAAGCCGGCCTCGCGCCAGGCCTTTATGCCGCCATCCAGTGCCACCGCGCCGCCGAATCCCATCTGGCGCAGCGTCGCTGTCGCCAGCGTCGACACGCGGCCGAACTCGCAGCAGACGAGAATGCGCCTGGTCGGATCGGTCAGCTCCTCGTTGACGCGCAATTCCAGCTGGCCGCGCGGCAGCAGCTGCGCCCCCGGGATATGGCCCGCTTCAAAGGCGTCGCGCTCGCGCACGTCGAGCACGATCAGCTCATCCTTGCGGAACTCGAGGCAGGTCTTCAGTTCCTGCAGTGACATGAACGGCACGTTGGCCGCAGCTTCCGCCAGCATCTGCGCCACCGTCTTGCCGCCGCTCATATTGGTGCGCAGCGCCTCGGTGATATGCGTGGGCATGGTGAGATTGAGATTCTGCATCATCTCGATGAAGGCGCCGGCGTCACGTTTTTGCAGCCGCGGATTCTCGGCCAGTTCCTGGCCGATGGTCGAGTGCGAGCGTCCCTTGTATTCGTGTGCCGGATAGACCTTGAGCGCCGGATCGAGCTTGAGCAGTCCGTCGAACAGACTGGCATGCAGTTCAGCCGCGTCACCACTGGGCAGGTCGGTGCGCCCGGTGGCTCCGATGAGCAGCGTGTCTCCGGTGAACACGCGATCCTCGACCCACAGGCACATGGAATCGCGTGTGTGGCCCGGCGTGTGCAGCGCCTGCAGCCGCAGCCGGCCGACGACCAGCAGTTCCCCGCCCCGCAGGCGCAGGTCGACGAATGGCGCCGGACTGGCACGATGCATCACCACCGGTACGTCAAGCTGACGTGCGAGCTGCTGGGTGGCGGAGAAATGATCCGCGTGCGTATGGGTATCGATCAGATAGCGGATGCGCAGACCATCCCTGGCGGCCAGCGCGATATAGCGGTCGATCTGGCTGAGTTCCGGATCGACCAGCGCCGCGGCGCAGCTGTCCTCGCAGCCGATGACATAGGACCGGCAGCCGCCGGTGGCCACTGTTTCGAATATCATGGTCGCGCACTCCGATCGCGGTATCGTTGTCGACTCAGCTGCGTCCGGCGCAGTGCAGCAGTGAGTCGCCCCTCGCTCTTGAGCTCAATGATCGTAGCACGCTGTGAACCCGGCGGTTTCGGTGATAATATTTTTTCCGACCCAATACGCATCGGGCCCAGGGTATCTAAAAAAACCAACCGCAGAAATTTGCAGGGAGAGCAACATGCGTATCGTAATGGCACTCGGTGCAGCCCTTGTGTTCTCAGCCAGCGCGCTGGCGGCCGACCATGCGGCAGCCAATGCCGACAAGGCGGCGATACAGGCGCTCGAGGACACCTACAATGAGGGATTCAATGCCAGGGACGTGGACAAGCTCATGTCGGTCTACCTTCCCGGAAAAGAACTGTTCGTGTTCGACGTCGTGCCGCCGCGCGAATATAGGGGCTGGGATGCCTACAAGAAGGACTTTGAAGAACTGTTTGCGGCTTTCCCGGGCCCGCTGAAGAACACGATCTCGGAGCAGACCATCCATGTGGTCGGTTCGCTCGCCTATGGGCACAACATCGAGACCAGCGAATTCGTCGGTAAGGACGGAGCGAAAGTGAAGATCGTGGTCCGCACGACCGATATCTTTCGCAAGATCAACGGCAAGTGGCTCATCGTCGAGGAACACAATTCGGTGCCGGTCGATCTGGAGACCATGAAGCCGGATTTGCTGTCCAAACCCTAGCGCGTTGCCACGGGTTGCGCCGGGGATCGCGGCTTATCGTGGCGCACCATAATTGAACAACGATACTGCGGGCGCGGTACGGCCTCGCAGCGCGCGAGCACCGGCGTATAATCCTTCGCCATGGGCATCCGAGCGGATCTGCCCAGTCAACAACAACATTTTAGGGAAACGCCATGAATCCAAAACCACGCCATTGGATGGCAGCGCTGGGGGTGTTCTCTGTGCTCGGCGCGCTCGCGGGAGCCGCGAACGCACAGATGAGCGATATGAAGGAAAAGGAGCCCATGTACAGCTATGTCGCGCTGTGGGCGGTTCCACGGTCGCACTGGGCCGACTTTGAAAAGCCGGTGGCGGCGGACCAGAAGATCCTCGACCAGGCCATCGGTGACGGGAGCCTGATCGGCTACGGCTCAGACATCAATCTGGTGCACGAGGCAGATGGGTACACGCACGATAGCTTTTGGAGCTCGCACACCATGGCCGGCGTGTTGAACGTTCTGGACGCGTTCTCCAAGGCGGGTGGCTCGACCACCGCGGTCCTTTCCATGAGCACCAAGCATTCGGACATGATCTTCGTGAGTCGCCATTACAACTGGCAGCCAGGCTCGTGGAAGGGTGCTTACACGCATGGCTCCTCGTATATGCTCAAACCGAACGCGCCTGGCGACGCGGTGAGCATCCTCAGCAAGAACATCTTCGAGCCGGTGTTGGAAAAGCTATTGGCAGCCGGGTCGATCGTCGAATATGAGATCGACGTCGAGGCCATTCACACGCAGTCGCCGGATACGTTCTGGGTGTTCTACCTGACTCCGGCCGCGGATGGAGTGGACAAGGTCAACGTGGCCATACGTGCCGCTGTGAAAGCCAACCCGCTGCTCGAGCCCTCGCTGGATTCGATGGTGGATTTCACGCCGCACCGCGATTTCCTGAGCCGTACCAGCGCGACCTACAAGTGAGCAGCCACGGCAGCCCAGCGGAAACGCTGCGCCGCTGAACATCAAGAAGCCAGGGCACGACCCGTCACGGGTCGTGCCCTGGCCATCAGGGCTGGGGTGCGGGTTTGTCCGGGCAAGACCAGCGGGTAAGATGAGATCAGTCGCTTCCAATTGGGATGGATCCTATGAGATTGCTCGCCCTGAATATTCTGACCATCACCACGCTCACTGCCGGCTGCGTGACGACTGCCCTTGCTCCTGGTGCCGCTCAGGTGAAGATTGTCCGAAACCCAGCGGATGTAGCGGCATGCACAGCGGTTGGAAACGTTGTGCCGGATCGAAACAAAGCCGAAGACCCTCGTAACTTAACCGTTGGCTTAGGTGGTAACACGGTCCTCGTAACCACCGAGGTATTTGGGAACATTGTAAACGGCGTGGCTTACCGTTGCCCTTGATTACTACGAGCCAGCTCCGGCTTACAGCTGACAATCGGTTTGTTCGAGCGATGGTCGTGATAGCTCGAAGGAGATGACACTATGAACAAGCAATTGCTCAACCGACGTCAATTTAGTGTGCGTTGTGCGGCCTTCGGCTTATCGTTTCCCGCCTTAGGTGCGGCGATTGCGGCGCAAGCAGCCGCACGGGTTCCTGCTGCGCGTACCGTAAAGCTTCCAGGCGGCTTTACCGTCCCGGCGCTCGGTCAAGGCTGCTGGCACCTCGGTCAGGGAAGGCATCCGCTAGCTGTCGAGGAAGAGGCGCTGCGCACAGGCATTTCGCTCGGCATGACATTGGTCGATACGTCGGGAAACTACGGCGACGGCCGCTCCGAGCAATTCGTTGGTCGCGTGATTGCCGGTCAGCGCGACCGCATATTCCTCGTCTCCAAGGTGGAGAGCGATCAAGTGTCTGGCGATGGCATCGCGCGTGCTTGCGCGGCGAGCCTCGCTCGGCTCCGCAGCAAACATCTGGATCTCTATTTGCTGCATTCGCCGGTTCCCAGCGCGCAATTCTCCGGCGTGGTGGCGGGATTTGAACAACTACGCGCGGCAGGGAAGATTCGCGCTTGGGGCGTATCCAATTTCAACGTTGACCAGATGGAAGATCTGTTCGGCGTTCCAGACGGCCATCGCTGCGCCACCAATCAGGTCCCTTACAGTCTCAACAACCGCGGCATTGAGCGCGATCTCTTGCCGTGGTGCAAGCAGCACAACCTGCCGGCCATGGCGTACTCTCCGCTCGGCGGCGACAATAACCTGGTAGTGGATGACCGCACGCTGGCGCAGGTCGGCACTATCCATGGTTGCTCGGCCGCCGCGATCGCGCTGGCCTGGGTGATTCGCAGCGGGAGCCTTATCGCAATTCCAGAATCCGGCTCTCCAGCGCACGTCAAGGAAAACGCTGTGGCGCTTTCGATAGTCCTCACGCCGCAAGACCTTCAGACTTTGGATGCAGCGTTTCCCGGACCACTCGGCGCATCCTAGTGCGATTTTTCGATATGTCGGAATGTCCCTTTGGGTCAAACCGGAAGGACAGGCCGTCCGTCAGCAGACGGCCATTACTTGCCAGTTGCTGTGTTGGTATCACCGCCACTTAGCTGACATTGGTTGCCAAGGTCAGTCGCGTAGACGAGCATAGCCGAAGAAATAAAAGACGGAGACGGGGATGGCGGAAGGTTTGCTCGGCGGGATTCTCGGGGACGGGGACGAGAAACCGGACGTTGAGGCGTCAGACGCGCTCGCTGGTGCGGAAGCGTTCGCGTCGGCTGTGGCCGCCAAGCTTGCCGGTAACGATCCCGAAGTCGCGCGCAAGACAGCCGAGTTCTTGAGCAAGCAGTCGCAGCTTCTTGATACCCAGAACGAGCAGCTCAAGGACGAACACCCCGCGCGCCTGCACTTTCTGCAAGGCCAGGCCCGCGAGGTTGACATTCGCCGGTTTGGCCTGCGCCTGCGGGTCGGATTCCAATTGTTCCTGGTGCTCGTCGCGACGGGGATTGGCGCTGGTGTCGTTCTGATGGTGCGCGACGCCGTTACCTCCCGCCAGGTGGTGATAGAGCCGTTCCGAATACCGTCTACCCTCGCTGCACATGGCACCGACGGGGCAATCGTCGCCAGCGGCCTGCTCGACGAACTCGGCCGCCTGCAGGACGCCACCCGCAGTACTTCTGCTGCCCGCGGCCTTACCGGCGCGTGGAGCGGCAACATCAAGCTCGACGTGCCCGAAACAGGCATATCGCTTGGGGAGATCTCGCGCCTGCTCCGGGAGCGGTTCGGGCACGACGTGCGCATCGACGGCGATCTGGTTGGGACGCCGGCGGGCGGCCTCTCACTCACAGTTCGTGGCAACGGCGTGCCCCCAAAGACATTCGAGGGGTCAGCAGCAGATCTCCGGAAGCTGACCGTCGCGGCTGCCGAGTACGTCTACTCGAAGTCCCAGCCGGCACGGTGGGCCAGCTACCTGAATACCCACGGACGGTATGAGGAGTCAATCGCGTTCTGCAAGAACGCGGTCGGAAGTGCGGAGCCCGCGGACCGTGCCACGCTCCTGACCCGATGGGCCGTCGCAATCGAGAACTCCGGCGGCTCCGCCCGCGAGTCACTGGGACTCGAGCGCGCAGCCGTTAAGCTACAGCCGGACAATTGGATCGCACACAACAACGTGCAGAACGACCTGATGGTCCTGGCCGACGAGGAGGCGGCGTGGAAAGCTGGCGACGAGATGCGCAAGGTCGCCGGTGGCCGCCCGGGACGGGCCCCTGAATCCTATTACCAGAACTGGGACTACCTCACCTGGAACCTGAAGCCGTGGCTTGAGTCAACCGTGGCCGATGCCGAGGCCAATGCCGGGGCTGGGTCAGGCGTCATCTCGGCCGGTCCGAACATCGCCGACATCGAGCTGCGGCTGCACGATCCGGAGGCTGCGGACCTTGCGCTCAAGACAGCCATGGAAGACCCGGACGATCTGCCGGGCAACGCCCTGACCCACCACGTCCGCGGCAGAGTGGCGATGGAGTCCGGCGACTTCGCCACCGCCGTCGTCGAGCTGGATGCTTATGGCGTGGCCTTTGCGAACCCCGCCGTGTCTACCCAAAACCCCGGCTATCAATGCTGGATTGCACTGGCCGAGGAAGCGGCCGGGCATCCGGACAAGGCCGATACGCTGTTGAAGTCCGCCGGCACGTTCGTCGATTGCTACCGTTTCCGCGCCGACATCCTCGACGGTCGCGGCAACTGGCCTGGCGCTCAGAAAGCGTATGCCGAGGCAGTGGCGGTCGCACCCGACCTGCCCGCAGCGTACTACTCCTGGGGCGTCGCACTCGCGAGGCATGGCGACCTTGTGGGTGCCGAGACGAAGCTGAACGACGCGAACAAGCGCGGACCACACTGGGCAGATCCGCTGAAAGCATGGGGCGATGTGCTCCTGAAACAAGGCAACACGAAGCAAGCGCTCGCGAAATACGACGAGGCATTGAGGTATGCGCCGAACTGGAAGCAACTCAAGGAAGCGCGAGAGGCAGCGGCGAAGCAGAAGCTCTGATTACGCTGCTCCAAAGCAGCCAGTCGTGGCCGTCCGCACCCGGTCAATGACGTACATACGACGAGCCGGTCAAATAGCGACGGCGAAACCTGGACCGAGACACGCGACCGATAGCCCACCCACAATAACGGCGGTAACGATCCAAGGAATAGAGACGTCGAGATAGCTTGACGCACCATCAGAAAGCGATGATCGCGCTGCTCGTGCGGGTGCGAACAGCAGCCCGATGTGGAGCAGTAGGGATTGAGGCACAGCAGCTCGCAGCATGACGCTCGACGCATTGTGGTCGAGCGCCGCCGTCAGTATCGCAATCGCGCCGGCGGTGACCCATGCCGTAACGGCAATGATTCTGGCTCGGACGATCGGTTGAGCGAACGGTGCCAATTGCTGTCCGACTGCACGCACAAAAAAAATATATAGGGCCACCCCTAAAACGATCATTGCGTACCGGGCTGGTTCGGCCACGTGATACTGCTGAATCGCCCAGGCCCAGTCATCGGTCCTGCTCGCGGCACTGAAGACAAGCTGCATGGCAAACCAGAAGAGGTTGAACGCGGCCGCCAGGGTACAAAAGAGATGGGTTGCAACCTGCCGGCGAGAAGCGAAATGGGCGCCAAGCAAAGTGCCAACTCCGACTGTCAGGTTCGCCACCGGGCCGGCGAGGTCAACGGCGCTACCGGTCACCGAGCATTTCACGTGGACCGAGGAGAGGGATTCGACCTGGCCGCGTAACGCCAGGCATGCACCGCCATGCCCGAGCACATGGTGGGCGACATCGGCCGATACGTATGCCACCAGGCTGATTGCTGCGATGGTCGCGATGCTGTCCTTGGATACCGACCCCATGACTGAAGCATACCGGCCCGAGATCGCCGGGCCCACCGATGCCTCGGTTCCGTTATCTTCAAGTGTGCCGGGCGGGTAAACTTGCGGTACTAGACGTGTTTCGCCGCATGGTTATCAGCGAGGCGACATGCCAACCGCGCGAGTCATCCTTTATACGGTCCTGGTGATCGTCAATCTGGCGGCCATCACTGCCTGGATCTTGGTTTCGAAGCGGCGCCGCCTTCGCGAGCGACCGACCTGGGCGGACGGCGGCATTGGCTACGTGACCAGCTTTCTCGATACGCTTGGCATTGGCTCCTACGCGCAGATCACGGCCCTGTTCAAGCTGCGGGGCAGGCCAGTGGACGAGTTGATTCCGGGCACGCTCAACGTCGGGAGCGCCGTTCCGGCCTTTCTCGGCTCGCTCCTTTTCTTTGGTGCCGTTGCGGTTGAACCGGTGTTGCTCGCCAGCATGGTGATCAGTTCCGGCGTGGGTGCCTGGGTCGGCGCGGGTGTGGTGAGTCGGATGCCGCGGCGGCGCATCCAGGTGTTTATGGGCGTGGCGCTGCTGATCGCGGCGGGTTTCTTCGCGATGAAGGCGCTCGGTGCCCTGCCGCCGTCCGGGACCGCAATGGGGCTGTCGGGCTGGCGCTTTACTGCCGCGGTTCTCGCCAACTTCGTATTCGGCGCACTGATGTGCATCGGCATCGGCAACTATGCGCCCAGCATGGTGCTGCTCGGACTTCTCGGCATGCATCCGATCGCCGCGTACCCGATCATGATCGGAAGCGACGGCGTACTGATTCCCGTCGCTGCTCTGGGGTTCCTTCGGTCGGGGCGCTTCGCGCACGGCTGCGCGCTAGGCATCGCGCTCGGCGGCCTGGTCGGTGTGCTGTGTGCTTTTCCGCTGGTCAACCTGATCGCCGAGCACCTGGCGCTGATGCGCTGGCTGGTGATCGGCGTGATCATGTATGCGGCGGTCTCGATGCTGCGCTCGGCTCAGGCACGCGGCCCTGAGTCGCCGGACGCCGAGATCGAGTTTCATCCCTGACGATGTCCGAAACACCTTCCATGCCGGAGAAATCAGCGCCCATGCTCGAAGTCCACGCACCGCATGAAGCATTACACACTTGGAAAGGCTTCTTGCTCCACATCGCAACGATTGTCATCGGGCTCTTTATTGCTGTGGGTCTCGGACAGACCGTCGAGTTTTTTCACCACCGACATCTGAGGGAACAATTGGAAGTGCAAATGCAGGAAGTCTTCGCCGGCGATCTGCATTCCGACGCAAGCAGCATTGAAACACTGAGTGAATTACGTGCATATTTGTTGCAAATACGAACGGCAATCATCGCGCGCCTCGACGGCAAAGAGGAGCCGCCGCCACCCCCGGCGAATGATCCACGCATGGCCTCGTTTACGATCTTTCCGAATTTAGCCCCTTACGAGGCGGCGAAAGAAAACGGCACTGTGGCTTACCTTCCGACGGCACGGATTCGGATCTATAACCGAGTTGCGTTTCAACGCGAACTAATGGCTACCGTGCGGGAGCATTGGTTCGATGGGTTTGCGGCGCTCGCCGCATTCAACGAGCGCTACACGGATTCGACCGGAACCCTCGAAATGGGCGGGGTGTCCACTGCGCCTGACCTCAGGAAGTTATCACGCGCTGAGCTTGTCGAATACCTTAGTGTGGTTGCCGCACTGATCAAGAAAACCGATCTGATGGTCGGCCGATACCGGCTCTTTGACGTCGAGCGTCAGGCGATTCTCGACGGTGTTCGAGACGAGGACGCGTTGCTTCGGGCGATTGCGCGGGGAGGGGCTAAAGATTCGAACTACGAGGCTCCGACGCCGAAATGATGAATATAGGCGGTCACTCGCCACCGGCCGCTCGGGGTCAATGACGTACATACGAGGAAATGCCAGGCATCCCCGATAATTTTCTTCCAGAAGGCCTTCTTTTGGTCTATGGTTTGAATTGCAAACAATAAGAAAGTTCGTTCCACGTGCCCGAAAAATACGAGGTTGCCATGGTAGTGATTAACTGCTCGCGCCGCTTTGCCATAGCCATTCTGCTTCTTCTCCAGGGAAGCAGAGTATTGGTGGCACAGGCCGCGGCGCCCAATTCATGCAGCTTTGTTACACCGACCGCCTGGTCGACTGTGCTATCTCGGCCCGTCACCGGCGGCGCGATGTCTGTGGTCAATGATCCCGCTTCAACAGCATCTTCCTGTCTGTACCAAGCCGGGGCGATGTTTATTACGCTTCAAGTCGACCAATTGGCCACGGCGACGGCCGCGCAGAAGGAATACGCTGAACAGTTAGACAACAGTCGTAGCCGCGACCAGCGGCAGAGCCAGCGGACGACGGCGGAGCCGGGTATTGGGGACGGTGGCTTTTCTTCGGCGTTCACCGACGGCTCCGAGGTGGAGTTCACCGCGGTGCTGGGATCGCGAATCGTGACATTCGGACTGGTGGGCGCAGGCGCCGCGGCCGTACCACACGATCGTCTGCGAGCCCTGATGCAATCCGCACTCAATCATTAGTGCAAAAATTGATACAGTGTGTGGTTCAGGCACCTCGAGCTTCGCAACCCGCGTCCGGCTGGCGTGGGCATAAGCCGACACTCGCGATCGGTGGGTAGGGCTCAGAAGGAGTCGTACGTGAATAGTAAGTGGATTGCCGTCGCCGGGGGTGCACTGGGCCTTGCTCTGTCGTTCAGGGCAGCGGCATTGGAATCACCGCACCAACGCCTGGTCGATCTTGCCCGGGAACTCACTGACACCACGGCGCACCTGCACCCGATGCAGGCCACCGCGTTGGGGATGGCGGGTATGGACGGCGAACTGGAAACCCCGAGTGAGGCCGCGCGCACAGCGGAAATCGCGCAGATTCGGACCTGGCAGCGGAAGTTGCAAGCGATTGCCTCGGGGTTTGGCGCCAGCACGTCCCTGACCGATCGCGACGATGCCAAGCTATTGGCGGCGCAGATCACGGGACAGCTCAATGCGCTGCTGGTCTATCAGATCGATCGCAAGGACTACTCTGCGCCCGGCAACAATATCGTTCAGGCGATCTTCGTTCAGTTCCTAAACCTGCCGGTCAGCGGCAAGGAAGGCGCTACCGCACAGGACGTTGCTGGCGCATGGCGCGATGTGATCTCCCGCCTCGAAAAGTCGCCGACCTACATTGCCGCCGGGGAGCGAATGGTGAGGACACCGGGCCACTTGTTCGGAATTGTCGGCAGCCAGGAACTCGCCGGCACCCCGGAATTCCTTCAGGGCAGCCTCACCGATGCGGCCAGGGGTCAGCTCGGCGCCGATTCGCAGGAGTTTGCCCGTTTCGTTCGCGCCCGCGACGCGACGCTGAGCGCGATCGAGGAGGCGAAAACCTATATCGACTCGCACGTGGCGTCGTGGCCTGAGAATTTTGCGATCGGCCGGCGGGCATACGATCAAATGCTGCGCGATGAGCAGCTGCTGCCTTTCAACACCAGCGATGTTGAGCGGATGGGCGAGGACGAACTCGCGCACGGATGGGCTGAGGAGGCGTGGCTCAGGTCGCTCTCACAACGGGATTCGATTCCATTTGGGGCCGCCAGCGGCGGCGGCATGGCCCCGAGCGGGCCACCGCTCATCGATTACTATCGCGATTGCATCGGCGAATTGCGCAAGTTTGTCGTGGACCACGATCTGGTAACGATTCCGGAGTGGCTGGGATCGATGGAAGTGGTGGCGACCCCGTCCTTTCTACAACCCGTGCTGCCGGGTGCATCGATGAATCCGCCGCGTCTGTTCTCGACCTCCACTACCGGATTCTATTTCATCACCCCTGCGACCTCGCTCGATGAGGCCGCAGCCCGGCTCGACATGAATCAGGACTTCGACCGCGACCGTATTCTGTCGACCGCTGGGCACGAAGCCATTCCTGGTCACTTCCTGCAACTATCAGTTGCCAAGCGTCATCCCGACTTCGTTCGCAAGATTCAAAGCAGCACTGCGTTTCAGGAGGGCTGGGCCTTCTATGGCGAAGAAATGTTCGTACGCCTCGGTCTGTACGGAAGTGACCTCGACGCTCGGCTGTTCGGGGCGCGCTGGGAACGGGTGCGCGGCGCTCGCGCCATTGTCGATCCCAAACTGGCATCAGGCGAGTGGAGCTACGATCAGGCGGTCGAGTTCTTCGCCGGCCAGACGAACTACTCAAAGGAAGCCGCGCAGGCCGCGGTCGCCGCTATCGCGACCGGCCCTGGATACGTCATCGCTTACACCGTTGGGCGGCAGCAACTCGAGCTGTTGCTCGGTGAGTATCAGTTGAAGATGGGCGATCACGGCTCGCTGCGCGACTTTCACGACCGTCTGCTCAGCTATGGTTCGGTTCCATTCTCAGTGCTAGCGCCCGAACTGCTGGCGGATCTGGACCAGCCGGCGAGTGTGGTGCGAGCCGCAGCAAACTACTGACGCCTCGGTTGCGAGGATGATGATGTGCATGACGCGCGCTCGGGTAGTGCCCTGATGGCTAGCCTCTGGTGCGCGAACGGCGCAACAGGCGATCGGTAGCCGCGACCAGTTCGCGCGTGATCCCGGGTTCGAAGGCTGAGTGGCCGGCATCGGGGACGATGCGCAGATCGGCTTCGGGCCAGGCGCGGTGCAGGTCCCAGGCGCTGCGCATCGGGCAAACCACATCGTAGCGGCCCTGCACGATCACCGCCGGAATATGGCGGATGAGTTCGACTTCGCGCAGCAGCTGGTCGTCGCTTTCCATGAATCCGCGATTGACGAAGTAATGCGCTTCGATGCGGGCGAACGCGGCGGCGTACTCGGGGTTGTCGAATTTGGCGACGTAGGCCGGATTGGCGCGCAGAAAACTGGTCGCGCCTTCCCAGGTGGCCCAGGCGCGGGCGGCGGCGCCGCGGGTCGCACGATCCTCGGAGATCAGCCGCCGGTAATAGGCCAGCATCAGATCGGCGCGCTCTTCGGGCGGAATCGGCGCCAGATATTTTTCCCACAGATCCGGGAAGATCGAGGCCGCGCCGCGTGAGTCCTGATAGAACCATTCGAGTTCGGAGCGGCGCAGCAGAAAGATGCCGCGCAACACCAGCTCGGTGACGCGTTCGGGGTGGCGCTGCGCATAGGCGAGCGCGAGGGTTGAGCCCCAGGAGCCGCCGAACACCATCCAGCGCTCAAACCCCAGATGAGCGCGCAGCTTCTCCAGGTCGCCGACCAGATCCCAGGTGGTGTTCTCACGCAGCTCGGCGTGCGGCCGGCTGGCGCCGCAGCCGCGCTGGTCGAACAGCACGATGCGATAGCCCTTGGGATCGAAAAAGCGGCGCATTGCCGGGTCGGTGGCACCGCCCGGGCCGCCGTGCAGGAATACCACCGGCTTACCCTTCGGGTTGCCGCTCTCCTCGTAGTACAGCTCGTGCAGCCCGGAGACGCGCAGATGCGCCTTGTGGAACGGCCGGATCGGCGGATACAGCGCGCTAGCAGCGGCCTGCCTGGCCGCAGCCGGCGGCCTGGCTGTCGCCGCCCGTTTTGCTGCCGCGGCCGGTTTTGCTGCCGCGGCCGGTTTTGCTGCCGCGGCGTGTTTGCGACGCGGTGTGCGTGCGGCGGCACTCGCGGCGCGCCGGGTGGAGTGAGTACGGCGCTTCAATGCCCGACCATGGGCCCGAGCGGCTTGCCGCCCAGCAGATGCACGTGCAGGTGGGCGACCTCCATGCCGCTGTCACGATTGCAGTTGATGACCAGGCGGTAGCCGCTGTCGGCAATGCCCTCGCTGCGCGCCAGCTGCGCCGCCACGACGATCATATGGCCGACCAGGGTCTCATCTTCGGCGCCGATGTCGTTGGCCGTGAGGATGGGCTTGTTGGGGACGATCAGTATGTGTGTGGGCGCGCGCGGGTGGATATCGCGGAACGCGGTCACACGCTCGTCCCGGTGCACGATGGTCGCCGGCAACTCGCCGCTGATGATGCGCTCGAACAGTGTCGCCATGACAGCACCGTTTGCCCTGTGTCGAATGTGACGGTGAGCTTAAGATAAGGCCGTGACGAAGCACAACAGCGCGCTGCAATCGGAGCCTGCGATGGCGCAGGGCATTGACATCGAGCACCACCCGGGGCACGAGCGGGGGCTGCCGCCGTGAAGCTCACGCTCGAGGCCCTGAACGCGCAGCTCGCCGAGCGGCTGCTGCCGGTGTACCTGGTGGCGGGCGACGAGCCGTTGCTGGTGGCGGAGGCGAGCGACGCCATCCGCGCGCGCGCGCGCGCGCTCGGGTTCACCGAGCGGGAGGTGTTCTTCATCGAGCGCAGCGGCGCGGTCTGGGATGAGATATGCCAGGCGGCGCAATCGCTGTCGTTGTTCAGCTCGCGCCGGATCCTGGAGATCCGCATGCCGGCCGGCAAACCCGGCATCGCCGGCGCGGCGGTGCTGCTGCAGCTGTTCGCGGCCGCGGGCGACGACCTGCTGGTGCTGATCATCGCCGACAAGCTGGAGCGCGAGACGCAATCGGCGGAGTGGATGCAGGCCCTGCAGCACCGCGGCGCCTGGCTGCCGATCTGGCCGGTGGAGCGCGCGCGCCTGCCGCAATGGCTGCGCTCGCGGTTCGCGGCCGCCGGACTGACGGCGGCGCCGGATGCGCTGGCGCTGTTGGCCGAACGCAGTGAAGGCAATCTGCTGGCCGCGCGCCAGGAGATCGACAAGCTGGCGATGCTGCTGCCGCGCGGCGCCACGGTGAGCGTCGCCGAGGTCGCGGCCAGCAGCGCCGACAGCGCCAGGTTCGACGTATTCCAGCTCGGCGAGGCGGTGCGCGGCGGCGATGCCGCGCGGGCACTGCGCATTCTCGGGGGGCTGCGGGCTGAAGATGCAGAACCGATGCTGGTGCTGTGGTCGCTGACGCGCGAGCTGCGCTCGCAGGAGGCCAGTGTGCCCGCCGGTACACGCGGCCGGGCGCAGGGGCTGCCGTTTGCCCGGCTGGCGCTGCGCGCCGGCCGCGTCGATCGCATGGGCAAGGGTCTGTGCAGCGGGGATCCCTGGGATGAGCTGGCGCTGCTGGCGGTCGAGCTGACCGGAGTGCGCAGCCTGCCGCTGGTGCGGGCGGCCGCGCGCTAAGCCGACCGCGGCTTGCGCAACGCGGCGACGGCCACCAGACTTGGCGCCCACATGGCAGAACCCATCGGCCTCTTTGGCGGCACTTTCGATCCGATCCACTACGGGCACCTGCGCACCGCGTTCGAGCTGCTGCAGGCGCTGAAGCTGGCGCAGGTGCGCTTCCTGCCCACCGGCGATCCGCCGCACCGGATAGACCCGCTGGCGCCGAGCGAGCTGCGACTGCAGATGGTGCGCGCGGCGGTGGCCGGCCAGGCCGGCTTCATCGTCGATGATCGCGAGATGCGCCGCAGCGGCGTGTCATATTCAATTGATACACTGACCGAGCTGCGGGGCGACTACCCGCAGCGCTCGCTGTGCCTGCTGCTGGGCATGGATGCGTTCCTGGGCGTGCCGACCTGGCATCGATGGAGCGAGATATTCGACCTGTGCCATGTGGTGGTGGCGTACCGGCCGGGCTGGAAAGCGCCGATGACCGGACCGCTGGGCGAGGTCATGGTCGATCGCGGTACCGGCAGCGTGCGCGATCTGCATACCTCGACCGCCGGACGGATCTACGTGCGCGCGGTAACGCAGCTGGAGATCGCCTCGACCGACCTGCGGGCGCTGATTATGTCCGGCCAGGACCTGCGCTACCTGGTGCCGGAGCCGGTACGCGACCTCATCGCCAGCAGCGGGTGTTATGCTGCGCGTATTCGTCAGGGAGGCTGAACCCACGCGCATGACCACACTCGCTCGCCCGCGCCGCGTACCGCGACGCAACTCCGTGCTCGAAAAACTCGTGCTCGCAGCGCTGGATGAGATGAAGGCAGTCAATATCAAATTGCTGGATGTGCGCGAGCTGACCGATATCGCCGACGCCATGATCGTGGCCTCAGGCACCTCCGACCGCCATGTACGCGCCATCGCGCAACGCGTCGTCGAAAAGGCGCGCGAAGCGGGTCTGCGCCCGCTCGGTATCGAGGGCGAGCGCGACGCCGAATGGGTGCTGGTGGATCTGCAGGACGTGCTGCTGCATGTCATGTTGCCGCGGGTACGCGAGTTCTATTCGATCGAGCAGCTGTGGGAGGCGCCGTCGGCCAAGCCGCGCCGCGCCAGCAGCAGCGCGCCGCGCCGCCGCGCATCGCCGCGGGCCGTGGCCCATTGAGGCGCGCGCCGCCGGTGCGGTGCAGCTGCTAGCGCCACGCACGGCAGCACAGGCTCATGCGACTGCGAGTAATTGCCGTCGGCACCCGCATGCCGGAGTGGGTGGACGCCGCATTCAGCGACTATTGGCGCCGCATGCGCGGCCTGTGGAAGCTGGAACTGATCGAACTGCCGACCGCGAGTCGCCGCCACAGCGGTGGTGCCGCGCGGGCCGCGAGGGCGGCGGAGGCGCAGCGCATCCTGGCGACGCTGGCGCCGCGCGATTTCGTGGTGGCGCTCGATGAGCGCGGTTCCGAACGCAGCACGGCTGAGCTGTCGAACTGGCTGGAACAACGGCGCGCCTCCGGGCAGGATCTGGCGTTCGTCATCGGCGGACCCGACGGCCTGGCCGAGGAAGTGCTGGCGCGCGGGCAGCTGCGCTGGTCGTTGTCGCGATTGACGCTGCCGCATGGGCTGGTGCGCGTGGTGCTGGCGGAGCAGATCTATCGTGCCGCGACGCTGCTGGCCGGCCACCCTTATCATCGCGAGTGAGCACCGGCGTCAAGGGACGTTGAGCGAGACCGAGCGTGAACCTAGCTAAGCATCCGACGGCACCGGTGGTGATCCTGGCGTCGGCGTCGCCGCGGCGTACCGAGCTGCTGACGCAGATTGGCGTGCCACATCGCGTGGTGCCGGCGCACGTCGATGAACGGCGCGGCGCCGGCGAGCCGATCGAAGCCTGCGTGCGCCGCCTGGCCACCAGCAAGGCGCTGGAAGTACAGGTGGCGCTGGCGGCGGTCGGCGGTTCGGCGGCGGCGGTGGAGCTGGCGGTGCTGGGCGCGGACACGGCGGTGGTGGTCGATGATGAGCTGCTGGGCAAACCGCGCGATCGGGCCGATGCGCTGGCGATGCTCGCCAGGCTGTCGGGACGATGGCACCAGGTGCTGACGGCAGTGGCGCTGGCGAGCGCCAACGGCCTGCAATGCAGCCTGTCGCGCAGCGAGGTGCGGTTTCGGGCGCTGGGGGCGCGCGAATGCGCGGCCTATTGGGACAGCGGTGAGCCGTGCGACAAGGCCGGTGCCTATGCGATACAAGGACTGGGCGCAGTGTTCGTCGAGGAGCTGCGCGGCAGTTATTCGGGCGTGGTGGGATTACCGCTGTTCGAGACCGCACGACTGCTGGCCGAGGCAGGCGTACCGACCTGGTACGCGGCGCCCGGCATGAAGGCGTAACTCCAACGGGCGAGGACTAAAGCATTGGCATCGACAGCTTCCAGTCAGCCGGTCAAGGTTGCCGCGTTGCAGATGACCGCGGCGGCGGATGTGACGGTGAATCTTGCGGCCGCCAGGCTGCTGCTGGCCGAGGCGCGCGCGGCCGGCGCGCGCGTGGCGGTGCTGCCGGAGAACTTCTCGTTCATGGGGCTGCACGACGTGGACAAGCGCGCCATCGCGGAAGCCGACGGCGACGGGCCGGTGCAGCGCTTTCTGTCGCAGCAGGCGCGCGAGCTCGGACTGTGGATCGTCGGCGGCACGACACCGATTGCGCAGGAGGCCGGCGGGCGCGTGGCCGCCGCCTGCCTGGTGTACGCCGATGACGGCCGACGCGCGGCGCGCTACGACAAGATTCATCTGTTCGACGTCGACATCCCGGGCCGGACCGAGAGCTACCGGGAGTCGAAAAACACCGCTCCCGGTGCGCGCCCGGTGCTGGTGCCGACGCCGGCGGGACTGCTGGGGCTGTCGGTGTGTTATGACATGCGCTTCCCGGAGCTGTATCGGCAACTGTCAGCGGCCGGCGCGCAGTGGTTCAGCATGCCCTCGGCCTTTACCGTGCCGACCGGACGCGCGCACTGGGAGACGCTGCTGCGCGCCAGGGCGATCGAGAACCTCGCCTACGTGGTGGCGCCGGCGCAGTGGGGGCGCCACGCCAGCGGCCGCGAGACCTACGGCGACAGCCTGATCGTGGACTACTGGGGCACGGTGCTCTCGCGCCTCGAAAGCGGCGTCGGGGTGGTGATCGCGGAGCTGGACCTGGCGGCGCAGGCGGAAGCGCGGCGCAATTTTCCCGCCTTGACGCATCGGCTATTGTGAGCGTCATATAGCTGCGCCATGTCCGCCACCACCACCGCCCTGAGCTTCGACCCGCTGCGCTACGTGCGCGAGGGAATACTTGCGCCCGCGGGCCTGGACGTCGGCCGGGTCGAACAGGCGCTCGGCCTGGTGCTGGGCTCGGCGGTGGATTCCGCCGACCTTTATTTCCAGCTGTCGCGCGAAGAGAGCTGGGCGCTGGAGGACGGCATCGTAAAGGAAGGCAATTCCAGCATCGAGCAGGGCGTGGGCGTGCGCGCCATGGCCGGCGAGAAGACCGGCTTTGCCTACTCGGACGAGATCATGCTGCCGGCACTGGAAGAGGCGGCGCGGGCGGCGCGCGCCATCGCGGTGGCGGGTGGGGAGGGTGCGGTGCAGGCCTGGCGGCCGATGGCCGGACATCAGCTGTATCTGCCGGTCGATCCGCTCATCAGCCTGAAGGACGATGAGAAGGTCGCCTGGCTGGAGCGCGTGGATCGCGAGACGCGCCGCATGGATCCGCGCGTGGTGCAGGTGATGGCCAGCGTGACTGCGCTGCATGAGCTGATCCTGGTGGCCAACAGCCACGGTGTGCTGGCCGGCGACGTGCGGCCGCTGGTGCGCATGAACGTGACGGTGCTGGTGGAGCAGAACGGCCGGCGTGAGCAGGGTTATGCCGGCTGCGGCGGCCGCTACACGCTCGATGAACTGGTGGCGCAGGATCGGCCGCTGGCACTGGCGCGCGAGGCGGTACGCCAGGCACTGGTGAACCTGGAAGCGGTGCCGGCGCCGGCCGGCACCATGACCGTGGTGCTGGGCCCGGGCTGGCCGGGCGTGCTGCTGCACGAGGCGATCGGGCACGGCCTGGAGGGCGATTTCAATCGCAAGGGCACCTCGGCGTTCAGCGGCCGCATCGGTGAACGGGTCGCCGCCCCGGGCTGCACCGTGGTGGACGACGGCACGCTCGCAGCGCGTCGCGGCTCGCTGAATATCGATGACGAGGGCACGCCGACGCAGTGCACGACGCTGATCGAGGATGGCGTGCTGCGCGGCTACATGCAGGATTCGCTCAACGCGCGGCTCATGGGTGGCAAGTCGACCGGCAACGGCCGCCGCGAGTCGTTCGCGCATGTCACCATGCCGCGCATGACCAACACCTACATGCGGCCCGGTCCCTACGATCCCGGCGAGATCCTGGCCTCGGTACAGCGCGGGATCTATGCGGTGAACTTCGGCGGCGGACAGGTGGATATCACCTCGGGCAAGTTCGTGTTTTCCGCCAGCGAGGCGTATCTGATCGAAAACGGCCGCATCGGCGCGGCGATCAAGGGCGCCACTCTGGTCGGCAACGGGCCGGACGTGCTCACGCGCGTGGCGATGGTCGGCAACGATCTGAAGCTCGATGAAGGCATCGGCGTGTGCGGCAAGGAAGGCCAGAGCGTGCCGGTGGGAGTCGGTCAGCCGACGCTGCGCATCGACGGACTCACGGTGGGCGGGACGGCCTGACACCGCAGGCGTCGCACGGAAGGGCGCTTGCAACTATCCAAACCGTTGTATGAGAGCCTGCCCTGGCTGTATGCGCTGGGCGGCGCGCTGCTGATCGCAGCCAGCCATCAATTGCATTCCGGAGCCCTGTCGGTACTGCTGCTGATTGCCGGCACGCTGGCGGTGATTGGCGGGGCCGCCATCTGGTTGCGGCGCCGCGACTTTCGAGCCACGCGCGCCGAGTATTGGGCCAATGACGGGCAATCAGACGTTGATGTCGACGCGGCGGCGGCGGGCGACGGCGCTAAACGCGCCGCAGACGCATTGAGAGCGCCTGAGGAGCCCTGAGGGCGATTCTAAGTGCCGGTGTCGGGCTGGTCACCCGCTGCCGAGGACGCGCTATGGGGCTCGCTCTGCGCGCGGTGCTGGGCCCGTTCATCGATATAGAGTAGTTCGTGCTGCCCAATGATGACGACGTCGCCATCATTGAGGTTGTGATAGCGCACCCGCTTGGAGTGCATGAAGATGCCGTTGGTGCTGTTGAGATCCTCGATCACGCAGCTGTGGGCGCTGGTGACGATCTGGCAGTGGTGACGGCTGACGAAGCGGCTCTCGATCTGCAGGTCGTTGGCGGCCGTGCGGCCTATGATCAGGCGGCCCGGATACAGTGCCCGCTCACCGATCGTGCGGCCGCCGGAAGCAAGCAGGATACGCGCCAGCGGCGCCTCCTCCCCATTGCTGGGCCTGCCCTGGGCATCGCCGCTGTGGCTGCTGGCGCCATCGGCACGCAGGCGGATCAGCCGGGTACCGGTACGTGAAGCGTACTCCTGCCATTGCAGTTCTTCGATCGCCGCCATCACATCGTTGCGGCTGACGGTGTCGCGGTTCTGGTTCGCCGCCGACAGCATGGCGGTGTCGCATAGCGTGTTGGTCAGTCGCGGCACACCGCCGGTATAGCGGAACACCAGTTCGAAGGTGTCGTTGGCAAAGATCTCACGACCCTGCGAGCCGGCGACCTCGAGCCGGTGCAGGATGTAGGCTCGCATCTCGACGCTGGTGAGCGCCGGCAGGTGAAAGCGCAGGCGGATGCGCTGCGCGAGCTGCTCGAGCTCGGGGGCATCGAGCTTGTCATTGAGTTCGGGTTGTCCGGCGAGAATGATCCGCAGCACCTTTTCCTTCGGTGTCTCGATACCCGACAGCAGCCGCACCTCCTCGAGCACGGTCTGGGTCAGGTTCTGCGCCTCGTCGATCACCAATACCAGCTTGCGGCCGGCGTTGTACTGCTCAACCAGGTATTCGTTCAGGGTTGCGAGCAGCTCGGCTTTTTTCATCTTGAACGGCCGGAAGCCGAACTGCACCAGCACCGACTGCAGAAACTCGAGCGAGGACACCTGGGTCTGGTTGATCTGCGCGACGATGACGTCGTTCTGCAGTTCCTGCAGGAAAGTCTCAATCAGCGTGGTCTTGCCGCAGCCGATCTCGCCGGTGATCACCACGAAGCCGTCGGCGAACCACACGGTCGATTCCATGTAGGCCTTGGCGCGCGCATGGGCCTTGCTCAAATAGAGAAACTGCGGATCCGGACTGAGCCGGAACGGCAGTTCCTTGAGTTTGAACAGCTCCAGGTTCATTGCTGCGAAATGATACTACGGCCTGAGCGCAAGTAGCGGGTAGAGCCGCGGCAACAGCTGTTTGACGCGTGCCGTGCGTCGCGCAGCGGTCGACTCGTTAATGGTGCAATGGCCGAGTTTTCGACCGTGACGTGGTTCCTTGCCGTAGTCGTGCCAATGGACTCCGGCCTCGGCCAGGAAGCGGCGCGCGTCGGGCATGGTCCCGATCAGGTTGATCATCGCCGAATGCCCGCGCGGCGAGCTGTCGCCCAGCGGCAGGCCGGCGATGGCGCGCACATGGTTTTCGAACTGGCTGGTGACCGCGCCCTCGATGGTCCAGTGACCCGAGTTGTGAACCCTGGGAGCCATTTCATTCGCCAGCAGCCGCCCGCGATGCACGAAGAACTCGATGGCCAGCACACCGACGTAGTTGAACTCCTGCAGCACCTTGTCGAGGCTGCGCTGTGCCGAGCGCGCCAGCCGGGGAGCTGCCCAGGGGGCGAGCGTCAGGCGCAGGATGCCGTCGACATGGTAGTTGCGGTTGAGCGGATAGACCGCGATCGCACCCGAGCGCGCCCGCACGCCGATGATCGATACCTCGTACTCGAACGGCACGAACTCCTCGTACAGCAGCGGTGCGCTGCCGAGCAGCTCCCAGGCGGGATCCAGGTCGGCGTGGCTGCGCAGCACATACTGACCCTTGCCGTCGTAGCCAAAGCGGCGCGTCTTGAGCACTCCGGGCACACCGATGCGCCGTAGTGCGCGCGCCAGCGAGGCGCGAGACTCCACGGCCGCGAAACGCGTGGTGGGGATTCCCAGGCGCTGAAAGCAGCGCTTCTCGGCCAGCCGATCCTGGGCCACGCTCAGGGCCCTGAGCGGCGGCGCGATGCGGGTGCCGCGCGCAGCAACGCGCAGCGCCTCGACGCTGATATTTTCCCAGTCGAAGCTGATGACGTCGCTGCGGCGCGCGAGCTCTGCCAGCAGCGCCTGGTCGTGGAATTCGCCGGCCAGCAGCGGCGCAATCCGCCCCGCCGGTGTCTCGGCGCTGCGGTCGAAGAACAGGAAGTCGAGGCCGAGCGGGTAGCCTGCGAGCGCGAGCATCTGGCCGAGCTGGCCGGCGCCCACGATTCCGATAGTCATGGACCTGGGGTCCTTTTGTTATGGGTGGCGCGTGCTATGGATGGCGCGGGTCGGGTTTGGCGAGCACCGCCGCGGTCTGGGTCTCGCGATAAGTATGCAGCGCGCGCGCCACGTCCGGATAGCGTAGCGCCAGGATGGCGGCGGCGAACAGGGCGGCGTTGGTGGCCCCGGCGCTGCCGATGGCAAAGGTCGCCACCGGCACGCCGGCGGGCATCTGCACCATCGACAGCAGCGAGTCCAGTCCGTTGAGTGCGCGCGATTGCACCGGTACCCCCAGCACCGGCAACGTGGTCTTGGCCGCGGTCATGCCGGGCAGGTGCGCCGCGCCGCCAGCGCCGGCGATCAGTACCTCCAGGCCGCGCCCGGCCGCGCTCGCGGCGTAGTCGAACAGCAGATCGGGCGTGCGGTGCGCCGAGACTACGCGCGCCTCGTGCGCAACGGCGAGTCTGGTGAGCATGTCCGCCGCAGCGCTCATCGTCTCCCAGTCGGAAGACGATCCCATGATGATGCCGACCAGGGCCTTCATCGATGCACTCTAGCATCACCGCTGCGCGAGAACTCCGTCAGCGCGCGCTCGATCGGCAGCGGATCGACATCACGCATCAGGCGGCCGATGTATTGGCGCTGGCGGGCGAGGGCGGGGCCGCTGCGCAGGCGGTGCACTTCAAGGATGGCTTCGAACAGCGGTTCCGGCAGGCGCAGATGCTGCTGCAGCTCGCGCAGTTTCGCCGGCCGCATCCGGGTCAGCCCGACGCCCAGCTTCTGCAGCGCCTCGGCCTGGCGCTTGCGATGCGAGCGGCTGGGGCGCTCCAGGGCCTCATCGTCGCCAGCGGCGCCAGGCTCAGGGGGCGCCGCCGCAGGCGGGGCGCCGAGGGTCGATTTTCGCTTATCCAGGGGGGTTCCTTCAGGCCGGTCGGGGGCGCGGCGGTGCACTGTTACAATCGGAAGCGAAATGATGGCACAGGGCGAAGCGCGTTGCCTTAAGGCAGGCGCGCTGCGCAGCGAGGAACTCCAGGAATGCAGCAACCGGCAGTTGCCGCAAGGCAGGTCGATGCCTCGCGGCTCGGTGAACTCAAGGACGTGGCGGCGAGCGCGCTCAGCGAGGCGCAGGCGAGCGGCGCCACCCAGGCCGAGGCCGACGTAAGCCTGCAACGCGGCCTGACCGTGACGGTGCGGCTGGGGGAGGTCGACACCATCGAATACCACCGTGACCGCGGATTGTCGGTCACAGTGTATTTCGGCAAGTCGAAGGGTTCGGCAAGCACCGCGGATCTGCGGCCGTCGGCGGTGCACGAGACGGTGGTGAAAGCCTCGGCGATCGCGCAGCACACGGCCGCGGATGAATGCGCCGGCCTTGCGGACCCTGCGGCGCTGGCGCGCGAGATTCCCGATCTGGACCTCTATTACCCCTGGGACATCGAGCCGGAGCAGGCCATCCAGCTGGCGCGCGAGTGTGAAGCCGCCGGCCTGGCCTGCGATCCGCGGCTGAAGAATTCCGAGGGCGCCACCGTCACCACCCACAGCGGCGTGCGGGTGCACGGCAACAGTCTCGGGTTTCTGGCCGGTTTTCCGAGCACCAGCCATTCGCTCAGTTGCGCGCTGGTGGCGCAGGAGCGCCAGGATATGCAGCGCGACTACTGGTATACCGTGGCGCGCAATCCGGCGGCGCTCGAGTCGGCGAGCGCGATCGGCAAGCGCGCTGCGCAGCGCGCGCTGCGACGGCTGGGGGCGCGCCAGCTGAGCACGCGGCGCGCGCCGGTGCTGTACGCAGCGGAACTGGCGCGCGGCATGTTCGGCCACTTCATCGGCGCCATCAGCGGCACCAGCCAGTATCGCCGCTCCTCGTTCCTGCTCAATGCCGCCGGACAGCAGGTGTTTCCATCGTTTCTGAACATCGTGGAGCGCCCGCACCTGCTGCAGGGACTGGCGAGCAGCCCGTTCGACGCCGAGGGGGTTGCGACCCATGACCGCGAACTGGTGAGCGCCGGCGTGCTGCAGGGCTATGTGCTGGGCAGCTATTCGGCGCGCAAGCTGGGACTGACCACCACCGGTAATGCCGGCGGCATCCATAATCTGCTGGTGAGCTCGGGCGAGAGCGGCAGTTTCGAGGAGCTGCTGCGCCGCATGGGCACCGGCCTGTACGTCACCGAGCTGATGGGCCAGGGGGTCAACGGCGTCACCGGCGACTATTCGCGCGGCGCCAGCGGCTTCTGGGTCGAGAACGGCGCCATCGCCTATCCGGTGCACGAGGTCACGATTGCCGGCAATCTGCGCGAGATGCTGAAAACCGTGCTCGCCGTCGGCAGCGATGTCGACGTGCAGGGGGCGATTCGCACCGGCTCACTGCTGATCGAAGCGATGACGATCGCCGGGGAGTGAAGCGGACGGCAGTCGTGCGTGCTGTTCGATGAACTGCGCCAGCACCGTGCTCATGAGTCGATGATCGGCAATATTCGGATGCGTCATGCAGCCGGTACGCTGCAATGGCGGGAACTGCAGAAAATACAGCTGCCGATCGCCCTGCGAGCGCAGTTGCTGCACGATGCGCGCCACCTCCTGGTTGGCCTGATTCTCATCAAGGCTCGGCCGCAGCGCCACAATCAGTGCCCGGCGGCCATATCGCCGGCGCACATCGGCGATCAGGCTCCGATAGCTGCGGCGAAATTCGCTCTGCAATTGTGCCGGCGTCCAGGCCTCATCGGCCGCGAGCGGGGTCGAGAAGTCGTTGGCGCCAAGCCCGATGACCACCACCTGCGGCCGCCAATCGACGCTGTGGTAGCGTGACGCCGGGTCGTTCAGCAGCGTTCGCGGGTAATAGCTCGCGTAGTTGCTGTCCTTCCAGATGCCGTGCCAATTGCGTACCACGCCGATGCCGTTCATGGCGTTGAGCTGCCAATCAGCGTGGAGTCGGCGCGCGGTCAGAACCGGGAAGCTCTGACTGGCATCACTCAAGGCGGCCACTTGATCGTCGGCGCAGTCGCCGCCGCTCGATAGATCGCCGTAGCCGGTAGATTGGGAATCGCTGATGAATTCAATCTGGCGCAGCGGCGGCGCCGGTGGCTTCAGCCAGCGGCCATCGGGCGCATCGAGCCTGAAGCCGAGAAACAGGCCGGCATGCCCGGGCGTTACGTTCTTGCGCACGATTTCGATCAGGTGAGCGCCGGAGCCAAGTCCGCGATACCAGCTGGTCTGCTCGGCTTGCGATGGTTGAATCGGAGCCATCTCACGCCGGTCGATTTCCACCTGGTAGCCGGCAGTGTCCTGGGTCACGACCGCGACGCTGGTGCCGGAGAAGGCCGCGCGCCACGCGACGGCCGGCCAGGTGACGCGCCATGTGTCGGTGCCGTGCTCCGCCCGGCCGGATTGCTGAATCGCCGGCGTGTCGTGCCCCGCGTCAACCGCATCAACCGCTTCAACCGCTTCTGCCGCTACGGCAGTTGCAGCGACCAGCATCGCAAGTGCCGCGACCAGACCAGCCGGAAATCCACGAGCGAAGCGATGGACACAGGGCATCAGCTGGCGCCGCTGTGCTCGGGGGGCAGCGGCTGCCGGTCGAGCAATTCGCCGAGCATCAGGCCGTCGCAGCGCTGCTGCCAGGCGCGCTCCAGTTCGTCGCAGAAATCCAGCACCACCGGCGGGGTTGCGGTGGCGGTGCGGATCAGGCCGCTGCTGTGCGCCCGCGCCACCATGATGATGGCCACCACGGGAATCTGCGCGATATCGCGTCCCGGCAACAGTGACTCGTCCACCATCGCGGCCAGAAAGCCCGAGGCCTCGAGCGTGGCGCACATGCGCGCCACGGCAATGCCGGGATAGCCCAGTCTGGTCGCCAGTACCGGGATCGTCAGCCGCCCGCCGCCATCGCGGTAGCGCTCGGCCACCAGATACATGATGCCGAGCGCGAGCCGCTCGGTATCGGCGCACGACAGACGTGGTTCGTGCAGTCCGACCCGCAGGTAGCTCGGGTTCTGCGCGTAGAACGAGACCTGGGCGCCGATCAGCAGGATGATCCAGTTGAAATAGGTCCACACCAGCGTCGCGATGATGATCGCAAAGCCGGCGTAGACCACCGTCAGGCGCGAGGAATACAGCACGAACAGCGTGAAGAACCGCCCGGTCGCGGCCCACAGGATGCCGGCGGCGATGCCGCCGGCGAGCGCCGGCCCAGAGCGCACGTTCGTGTTGGGCACCACCATATAGATGACCGTGAGCAGTCCCGAGGCGATCGCGTAGGGCGCGATGCTCAGCGCCAGCGCCATCGCGCGCACCGCCAGCGGCAGCGCCGACAGCATGCGCACCGGCTCACTTTCGGTTGCCAGACGCGACAGGCCGACCACCGCGGCCAGCAGTACCGGGCCGGTGATCAGCAGCGCCATATACTCGGCCACGCGGCGCGCGAGGTTGCGCGGCACATCCACATGCCAGACGAAGTTGAAGCCGTCCTCGACCTTCTTCATGGTGCTGATCAGGGTCCAGATCAGCAGCGCCAGGCCCACCGTGCCGACCAGCCCGCCGCGGACTTTATTAGCAAACTCCATGACGCGGGCCGTGAGCTCGTCGGCGGCGCTACCCATCGGCCCGAAGAAATCATGCACCAGCGGCTCGAGCACGCCCTGGGCATGAAAGCCAGCGAGAATGCCGAAGCTGAAGGCGAGCAGCGGGATGATGGCGAGCACGCTGGCGTACACCAGCCCGATGGCGTGCAGATTGAGCTTGCCGCCGGCAAGATCGCGCAGCAGCGCGTACGGATAGCGCGCCAGGCGGCGTACCACACCGCCGGCACCCGGCCGCTCGGCTTCGGGACCGAACAGCAGCCGGTCCGGCAGGCCCAGCAGCCGGGCGCGCAGGCTGTCGGCGGCAGGGTGGCGCGGGTCCGGCGATGTGCGCATGCGCTACGGCCCGGCCAGCCGGCGCAGTGCTTCGCGATATTTCTCGCTGGTGCGCTCGATGACCTCGCGCGGCAGGTGCGGGCCGGGCGGACGTTTGTTCCAGTCCAGGGTTTCCAGATAGTCGCGCACGTATTGCTTGTCGAACGACGGCGGACTGGTGCCGACCTTCCAGGTCTCGGCCGGCCAGAAGCGCGATGAATCCGGCGTCAGCACCTCATCGATCAGTAGCAGCCGGCCCTGCGGGTCGACACCGAATTCGAATTTGGTATCGGCGATGATGATGCCGCGCGTGCGCGCGTGCTCGGCCGCGAAGCGATACAGCTCGAGCGCGGCCTGGCGCACAGCGGCGGCGAGCGGCGCACCGATCAGCGTCTCGACTTGCGGGTAGGAGATGTTCTCATCATGCTGGCCCCGCGGCGCCTTGCTGGCCGGCGTGAAGATCGGCGCCGGCAGCTGCTGCGCCTGCTGCAGTCCGGCGGGTAGCTGCAGGCCGCAGATGGCGCCGCTGCTGCGGTAGTCGTTCCAGCCCGAGCCGATCAGGTAACCGCGCACCACCGCTTCGATCGGCAGCGCTCGCAGGCGCCGCACGATCACCGCGCGGCCTTGCAGCAGCTTGAGCTCGGCCGGGTCCGAGATCGCGGAGCCGAGCGGCAGGCCGGTGAGGTGGTTGGCTATGATGTGCGTGGTGCGCGCGAACCAGAACAGCGAGATCTCGTTCAGCACGCGCCCCTTGCCCGGTATCGGATCGGGCAGCACCACGTCGAATGCGGACAGCCGATCGGTGGCGACGATCAGCATGCGATCGTCATCCAGCGCGTACAGGTCGCGGACTTTGCCCCGATGCAGCCGCGTCAGGCCGGTCAATTCGGTGTCGTAGACCGCGGTTTCGGCAACCGTGCCGGAGGTCGTGGCCAAGGCTTGCTACCATACCGGGCGCGTGAAAAGGGCGCGCATCTTGCCGCCCGCGCGGCGGCTGGGTCAAGCATGCAGCAACAGCAAGTCAATTCATGAACTGGGAAGGAAAGCTGATCGGCGGCACGCTCGGCCTGGTGACGCTGGGGCCACTGGGCGCCGCGATCGGGGCGCTGGTCGGGCATCTGTTCGATAGCGGGCAGCTCAGCGGCGCCATGTTCGGTGCCGGCCCGGATCCGCGACTGGTCAACGAGCTGTTCTTTCCGACCACGTTTCGGGTCATGGGCCACATCGCCAAGGCCGATGGCCGGGTCACCGAGCAGGAGATTGCCTCGGCGCGCGCCATCATGCATACGCTGCATCTGCAACCGCCGCAGATCCAGGCCGCGATCGGCTATTTCACCGAGGGCAAACAGCCGGGCTTCGATCTGGACTCAGCATTGTCGCGCCTGCGCGCATCGATCGCGCGTTATCCGGATCTGGCGCAATTTTTCGTCGAGATCCAGCTCCAGGCTTCGCTCGCGGGCGATGGCCTGTCGGAAGTGCCGCGTGCGCGGCTGCAGCGCGTGGCGTTGTTGCTGGGTCTGTCGGCCACCGACTTCGCGCGGCTGGAGAACCTGCTGCGCTTTCGCGCACGGGCGTCGGCGGGCGGCGCTGCGCCCGGCTACGGCACCGGCGGCGCCGGGGCGGGTAGCGCCACAGGCGCCGCGGCGGGAAGCTACGACTGGATCGCGCAGGCCTACAGCCTGCTCGAGGCCACGCCGCAGATGTCGGACGAGGAGGTGGTGAAGGCCTATCGGCGGCAGATGAGCCGCCATCATCCGGACAAGCTCAAGGCCAACGGTCTGCCGCCCTCGATGCTCGAGCGCGCCAAAGAGCGCACGCAACAGATCCAGACCGCCTACGAGGTGATCAGGGAACGCCGGGGCATGCGCTAGGGGCAACTTGCTAGACTAACGGTATGAGCAACTCACACTGGATCGCGCCCTCGATCCTCTCGGCCGACTTCGCGCGCCTGGGCGAGGAGGTGGATGCGGTGATCGAAGCCGGCGCCGATCTGATTCACTTCGACGTGATGGACAATCACTACGTGCCGAATCTGACGGTGGGGCCAGTGGTATGCGAGGCGCTGCATCGGCGCGGTGTGACGGTGCCGATCGATGTACATCTGATGGTGCGCCCGGTGGATCGCATCGTGCCGGATTTCGCGGCTGCCGGGGCGAGCTATATCAGTTTTCACCCTGAGGCCAGCCTGCACGTGGATCGGACCATCCAACTGATCAGGGAGCATGGTTGCAAGCCCGGACTGGTATTCAATCCGGCCACGCCGCTCAACTGGCTCGATTACACGCTCGATAGGCTCGATCTGGTGCTGCTGATGTCGGTCAACCCGGGTTTCGGCGGCCAGCAGTTCATCGACAGCGTGCTGCCCAAGATCGCCGAAGTGCGGCGGCGCGTCACCGCCAGCGGGCGCGCGGTGCGGGTCGAGGTCGATGGCGGCATCAAGGTGGACAACATCGCCGCCGCGGCCAAGGCCGGCGCCGATACCTTCGTCGCGGGTTCCGCGATCTTCGGCAGCAGGAACTACCCGGCGACTATCGCGGCCATGCGCGCCGCGCTGGCGCGCGTCTAAGCCTCGTCGTCGTCCTCGTCATCATCATCGTCGTCGTCGAACGCGGGCTTCGGCGCGGCCATGGGCTTGCTGTCCTTGGACGGCTTGGCGGGCACGATCACCGGTCGGGTCTTCATCTTCGGCCGGGCATTGAACACCACGATGGTCTTGCCGGTGGCGCGCAGCAGGCCCTGGTCTTCGAGCACCTTGAGCACCCGGCCGGCCATCTCGCGCGAGCAGCCGACCAGGCGCGACAGTTCCTGGCGTGACACCTTGATCTGCATGCCTTCCGGGTGGGTCATCGCATCGGGTTCGTCGCACAGGCTGGTGATCGCGTGGGCGACCCGGCCGGTGACGTCGACGAACGCCAGATCGCCGAGCTTGCGGTTGGTGCGATCCAGGCGGGTCGCGAGCTGCGTGGCGAGCTCGAAAATCAGGCCCGGGCTCTCGGTCGCGACCTGGCGGAAGCGCGGGTAGGTCATTTCCGCAAGCTCGCAGGCGTTGCGGGTGCGCACCCAGGCGCTGCGGGTGGGCTGTTCGTAGAACAGGCCCATTTCGCCGAAGAACTGGCCCTTGTTGAGGTATGCCAGCACCATCTCATTGCCTTCCTCGTCCTCGATCATCACTTCGACCGAGCCGCTGATGATGTAGTAGAGAACATCAGGCAGGTCGCCGGCATGGATCAGCACGGTCTTGGAAGGCACCGTGCGGATGCGGCAATAGCTCAGAAAGCGGTTGATAGCGGGAATGTCGCTCAGCGGTCTGACATTCTCTTCCATATTTTTATTGCCTTGGTTCAATGATGATTTAATGATCGCTGCCGGCTTTTTATTACCAAATTGTGCCGGCCGCAAGACCGCTTGCGTAGCGTCGGCGGCGCGCTCACACCCAATAGGCGGTGCCGGTCATGACGCGCGCGGCCATACGCATCAGCGTCGGGATCGGTCCGGGCAGCGACGCTGCGCCGTGGGCGCGCGCCGCCTGGGCGTGCGCCGCCTCGTCGGACTTCATCAGCTCGACGATATGGCGACTGCGCTGGTCGTTGGCCGGCAACCGGTCCAGATGGCTTGCGAGGTGACCCTCGACCTGGCGTTCGGTCTCGGTCACGAAGCCGAGACTGAGCTCATCACCGAATGCCGCCGCTGCCGCTCCGATCGCGAACGAGCCCAGGTACCAGATCGGGTTCAGGCGGCTGGGGCGTGAATCGAGTTCATGCAGCCGCGATTCGCACCATGCCAGGTGATCGCCTTCCTCGCTGGCGGCGCGGCGCATGAAATCGCGGGTAGCCCCGGAGCGCGACATGGCGGCCTGGCCGCGATACAGGCCCTGGGCCGCGATCTCGCCGGCATGATTGACGCGCATCAGCCCGGCAGCGTGTCGCTTTTCCGCCTCGGTGAGCGGGCCGTCGGGCGGCAGCGGCGGCTGGCGTACGCCCTGCGCCGGTGCGAACAGGGTGCGCAGCGTTTCATCCGCTACTTTCAGCACCGAATCGAGCACGTTACTGGCCAGCATGCGCTCATTATATGTCATGTGGCCGGGGAAGCCGCCGTTGAGCGCGGCGGCGGCCACCCGGCAGCGCCGGCAGCGGGGGCCGGCAGCCGGGCCGGAAAGGCCGGTCGCAGCCTGGTGGCAACCTGAAAGGGGGCGAATTTTGCAAAGCTTCCGGTCCTTGAGTAGACTCCCCCGCCTTTTCAAATTCCTTTCCTTCGGACGGTCCGCGCTGCGGACTGACGTGACACGATGAAGACCGAATTCGCCAAGTCCGCGACGGTTCGCGGCGATTGGTATGTTGTTGATGCCAGTGGAAAAACTCTGGGCCGTCTGGCGTCGCGCATCGCGCTGCGCCTCAAGGGCAAGCACAAGGCCGACTACAGCCCGCATGTGGACATGGGCGATCACATCGTCGTGCTGCACGCCGAGATGATTGCGGTAACCGGCAACAAGCTGGACGACAAGATCTACCACCATCACACCGGCTTCCTGGGCAATCTCAAGTCGATTGCACTGGGCAAGCTGCTCAAGGAGCACCCTGAGCGGGCACTCGAGTTCGCGATCAAGGGCATGCTGCCGAAGACCACCCTCGGCCGCCGCATGTTCCGCAAACTGCACGTGTTTGCCGGCGACAAGCATCCGCATGCCGCACAGCAGCCAAAACCGCTCGAAATCTGACAGGAATAAAAGACATGGCAGTGATCCCGAATTACGGTACCGGCCGGCGCAAGAGCGCCGCCGCGCGCGTTTACATGCAGCCCGGTACCGGCCGCATCACCATCAACGAGCGTCCGATCGATGAGTTCTTCGGCCGCGAGACCGGCCGCATGATCGTGCGCCAGCCGCTCGAGGTGGTGCAGCTGACTTCCAAGTTCGACATCAAGGTGCAGGTGCGCGGCGGCGGCATCACCGGCCAGGCCGGCGCGATCCGGCACGGCATTGCACGCGCGTTGATTCGTTACGATGAGGCGCTGCGCAAGCCGCTGCGTCAGGCCGGCTTCGTGACGCGTGATGCGCGTGAAGTGGAACGCAAAAAGGTCGGCCGCCGCAAAGCCCGTCGCGGCACGCAGTACTCCAAGCGTTGAGCCTGCTGGGGGATCGTCTAGTGGTAGGACCGCGGACTCTGACTCCGCTAACCTAGGTTCGAATCCTAGTCCCCCAGCCACCACTCGCCTGCGCATTGTAGATCTTGCAGTTGTAGGTCCTGCAGGCGCTCGCGGGTGCGCGAGCGTGTCAGATGAACTCAACTCCGGTGGGCGTGCCGACGATCAGCAGATCGGCGGGGCGCGAGGCAAACAATCCCACCGTCACCACTCCGGTGATCTGATTGATGGTCGACTCCATCGCCACCGGATCGGCGATCGATAAATCGTGCACGTCGAGAATGTAGTTACCGTTATCGGTGGTGATGCCCTGACGCCATACCGGTCGACCGCCCAGCCCGGCCAGGCGACGGGCGACGTAGCTGCGCGCCATCGGGATCACCTCGACCGGTAGCGGGAAGCGGCCGAGGGTGGTGACCAGCTTGTGGTCATCGACGATACAGACGAAACGATCGGCCGCGGCGGCGATGATTTTCTCGCGCGTGAGCGCGGCGCCCCCGCCCTTGATCAGTGCCCGGGCGCGGGTGGCTTCATCCGCGCCATCTATGTATAGCGGCAGATCCGGCACCGCGTTCAGATCCAGCACCGGCGTGCCCAGCACGCGCAGCCGTGCGCTGGAGCCTTCAGAACTCGACACCACGCCATGCAGCCGCGATGCCCAGCCTTCGAGCGCCAGCAGATCGATGAAGGCGTTGACGGTGGAGCCGGTGCCGACGCCGAGGATCATGTCGTCGCGCAACATCGCCAGTGAGGCGCGTGCCGCGTGCTGTTTCTTGATCTGACCCGGGTCGTTGCCCGGTTCCGGGGGCGGCGTCATAGGCGGAGGTCCGACGATCTTGAGCCCAGATGCGACAGTGCCCGCTTACGCGGGCACTGTATGAAGCTTGAGGTACGGCGAGCTAGGAACAATTCCAAGCCCGCCGTATATGAAGGCCTTACTTCTTTTTCGAAGCTTTCTTTTTGGCCTTCTTCTTTGCTTTCGCCATGACTATATCTCCATGTCAGGTTAGTCCGGGGCCCGAGTATATACACGCGTTGCAAAATTACAAGCAAGCGAGTA
>DATAJH010000082.1:0-44108 GCA_036262215.1 Steroidobacteraceae bacterium | reverse complement strand
CTTGAGTCGCGGGCGCGGGCGCACCCGGAGTTACAGGAACTCACGGTACGCATCGATGCCTCGATGCGGGCGGCCGAGGAGCTGCTTGATGACCTGCTTGACGTAGCGCGCCTGGACAGCGGCGTGCTCGAGGCGGATATCTCGAGCTTTCCGATCATCGAGTTGTTGGAAGAGCTGCGGCGGCAATACGCGCCGCTGGCGCACGCGCGGCACCTGCGGCTGAGCATCGTCAGCTGCCACGAAGTGGTGCGCAGCGATCGCGTGCTGCTGCGGCGGATTATCCAGAATTATCTGTCCAACGCGCTGCGCTACACCGAGCGCGGCGGCGTCGTGGTCGGTTGCCGGCGGCGCGCCGGCGAACTCGAAGTTGCCGTGTACGACACCGGACCGGGTATCGACGAGCAACAGCGCCAGTGCATGTATGCCGAGTTCAGCCGCTGCGAGCAGCCTTCCCCGTGGGGTGAAAAGGGACTGGGATTGGGCCTGTCGATATGCGATCGCCTCGCACGGCTGATGAACCATACACTGACCTTCGCCAGCTGCCCGGGACGTGGCTCCGCATTCGGTGTGCGGGTGGCGCGTGACGTCAAAGCCCGCCGGGTAAAACGCATCGGACCGCAGCGCCCGGCGGCGGATCCGATCGGGTTGCGCGGTCTGCGGGTGCTGTGCGTGGACAACGACTGCTCGATCCTGGATGGCATGGAGGCGCTGCTCGGACAATGGGGCGTGCAGGTGCTCAAGGCCAGAAACAGCGCCGAGGCCGAGCAGCTGTGCAATGACGCCGACATCGACACCATACTGGCCGACTATCATCTCGGAGACGGTGTCGACGGGATCGAACTGCTGCGCAGACTGCGCGAGTCGCGATTCCCGGCAGGCAGTGCTGCCTTGATCAGCGCCGACCACGGTGCCGAACTGGCGCAATTGGCCCGCACCGCCGGCTACCCATTGCTGCACAAGCCGCTGCGACCGGCGGCACTGCGGGCACTGCTGAGTGCTTTTCGGCGCCAGCCGAGCAAGGTGTCGGCGGCCTAAAGCGCAACCCAGGGCGTCGGAGGTCGACTAACGTCGTAGCGGCCGGTGGTCTGAGCGATGCTAAAAGCATCGCTGCACTCCCGGGCGCAGGCGCAGCTCAAGGAGCTTGGGGCAGGGGGTTGAATGAGCCAGGGGATACTTCTGTGCCAGCTTCCGGCCGATGGCCCGGTGGCATCGAGCCCGCGGATACGCTACGAAGTCCTCATCGTCGATGATCACCCGTTATACCGCGCGGCACTTCGGGGCGCGGTCGCGGCAGCCTGCATCGACAGTGAGTTCTACGAGGCCGATAGCATTGCCGGCCTGTTTGATATTCTGGAACAGCATCCGCGGGCCGATCTGCTGCTGCTGGACCTGAACCTGCCCGGTGCTTACGGCTTCAGTGCGCTGGCGCACCTGCGTGGCTCGCATCCGGAGTTGCCGATAATCGTGGTGTCGGCGACCGATGACGCGCGCACCGTGCGTCAGGCGCTGACCTTCGGGGCCCAGGGCTTCGTGTCCAAGGCGGCCGATGCCGCCACCATCGGCGATAATGTGCAGGCCGTTCTGCGTGGTGAAATCGTGGTCCCGGCAGGCATGGCAGCGGACGCCGAGGCGGCGGCCGACGCCGGTGCGCTCGATGTCGCGCAGCGCCTGGCACAGCTCACGCCGCAGCAGTTCAGGGTATTCGGGCTGCTGTGTTCCGGGCGGCTGAACAAGCAGATCGCCTACGATCTGCAGATCATGGAGGCCACGGTGAAGGCCCACATGACCGCCATCCTGCGCAAACTCGGCGCCTCCAACCGCACCCAGGCCGCACTGCTCGCCGCCCGTCTGGCCAGAGATCCGAGCGAAATCAAACCCCCGCCCGAGGGCATTGACTGAACGCTTCAGCCGCCGCTGAGCAGCCGGTGGTCTCGATGTTTCAAATAAGAATCATTCTCACGTCCCGCTGCGAGCCCGTGCACCCGGTGGGCGGCGGCATCCGGGCTGCGGTATAGTCACCGGCTTCCTGACTACACCAACGCTTCTTTAGAGGGGATATCTATGAAAAGGGCTTTTGCCGTGGCGGCATTGGCAGCTGTGGTTGCTCCATGCCTGGCATACGCGGCTCCGAAGCAGCTCAAGGTCGTTGAGACCATCACCATCAACGCGCCGGCCGACAAGGTCTGGGCGACCGTCAAGGATTTCGACAGCCTGGACAAATGGCATCCGGCCATCGCCAAGGATGAGATCGTCATGGGCACCAACAACAAGCCCGGTGCCGTGCGTGCGCTGTCGATCAAGGACGGCCCGGTGATCAAGGAGAAACTGCTGTCGTTCAGCAACGCGACGCATTCGTTCACCTACAAATTCGTCGATACGCCGTTTCCGATCAAGGACTATGTGTCCACGCTGCATGTGAAGGCGAACAAGGACGGCACGACCCTGGTGCGCTGGTCCAGCACGTTCAAGCGCAAGAACCCGGCTGACAATCCTCCGGACGCCGAGAGCGACGCCGCCGGCGTGAAGCTGATCACCGGGGTCTACCAGGGCGGCCTGGCCAACCTCAAGAAGCAGCTCGAAGGCGGCTGATCGGCCTTACGAGGGTCGCAGGCAGCGTGGCCGCCGGGCTGCGCCTGCGCATGATGCGCCGGGAGGAGCCGTGCTCCCTTCCGGCGCCCGTCCGATGGCTACATCGCCCGATCGGTGACCAGCTGGGCCACGACTGAAGGGTCGGCCAGCGTCGAGATATCCCCCAGCTGTTCGGTCTCATTGGCCGCAATCTTGCGCAGGATACGGCGCATGATCTTGCCGCTGCGGGTCTTGGGCAGGCCCGGGGCCCACTGGATCACGTCGGGCGCGGCGAAGGCGCCGATCTGATCGCGCACGATGCGCAGCAGCGCGCGCCGCAGCTCGTCCGACGGATCATTCCCGGTGCTGAGCGTGACGTAGGCGTAGATACCCTGGCCCTTGATATCATGCGGATAACCCACCACGGCGGCTTCGGCAACCAGTGGGTGCGAAGCCAGGGCACTCTCCACCTCCGCGGTGCCGATCCGATGTCCGGAAACGTTGATCACATCGTCCACGCGCCCGGTGATCCAGTAGTAGCCGTCCTCGTCGCGCCGCGCGCCGTCGCCGGTGAAGTAGCTGCCGGGATAGGTACGAAAGTAGGTATCGATGAAGCGCTGCGGATCGCGGTAGACGCTGCGCATCTGTCCTGGCCAGCTGTCGCGCAGCACCAGATTGCCGGCGCATGCGCCCTCGAGCACTTTCCCGGCGGCATCGACGATGGCCGGTACGATGCCAAAGAACGGGCGGGTGGCCGAGCCGGGTTTCAGTGCCGTTGCGCCCGGCAGCGGCGTGATCAGAATGCCGCCGGTCTCAGTCTGCCACCAGGTATCCACGATCGGACAACGCCCATCGCCTACCACGCGGTGGTACCACTCCCAGGCTTCCGGATTGATCGGCTCGCCGACGCTGCCGAGCAGTCGCAGCGACTTGCGCTGGTGCCGGCGCACCCAGTCATCGCCCTCGGCCACCAATGAACGGATCGCGGTAGGGGAGGTGTACAGAATCGTCACCCCGTGCGTATCGCATACCTGCCAGAAGCGTCCCGGGTCGGGATACTTCGGTGTGCCCTCGAACATCAGCGTCGTGGCGCCAATCGACAGCGGACCGTAGAGCACGTAGCTGTGTCCGGTGACCCAGCCGACGTCGGCGGTACACCAGTACACGTCCTGGTCGCGGTAGTCGAACACGTTTTCGAAAGTGTAGGAAGCGAACACCAGGTAACCGCCGGTGGTGTGCAGCACCCCTTTGGGCTTGCCGGTGGAACCGGAGGTATAGAGGATGAACAGCGGATCCTCGGCGCCCATTGCCTCGACCGGACAGTCGCCCGCGGCCCTGGCCATCATCTCTTCATAGGACACGTCGCGGCCTTTGACGACCGCCACGTCGGCACCGGTGCGCCGCACCACGACCACTGTGTCAACGGGGCTGTCCGCGCGCAGCGCGATCGCGGCATCGACATTTCTCTTCAGCGCGATGAGCTTGCCGCCGCGGCAGGCCTCATCGGCGGTGATGACGATGCGCGAGCCACAGTCTTCGATGCGGCTGGCAATCGATTCAGGCGAGAAACCGGCAAATATCACCGAGTGGATGGCGCCGATGCGGGCACAGGCCAGCATCGCCACGGCGGCCTCCGGAATCATCGGCAAATAAATCGTGACGCGATCGCCCTTGTGTACCCCCAGCGCTCGCAGCACGTTGCCGAAGCGGCAGACGTCGGCATGCAGCTCGCGATAGGTGATTGTTCGCGATTCTCCGGGCCGATCGCCTTCCCAGATGATCGCCACCCGATCGCCGCGCTCGGTGAGATGCCGGTCGAGGCAGTTGTGGGCTACGTTGAGTGTCCCATCCTCGTACCAGCGGATGTGAAAATCCTCGAGCCGATAGGATACATCCTTGACCTTGGTATACGGGCGGATCCAGTCGAGCCGACGTCCGACATCGCCCCAGAAACCTTGCGGGTCGGCCACGCTGCGCGCGTAGTCGGCGGCGTAGCGCGCCGCATCGACCCGGGCGCGGGCCGCAAACTCGGCCGGCACCGGATACACGTGTGTCGCATGGTCCATTCCACCTCCCCCAATTCGTCGCATCGTTCGATTGTGCAGCCGACCGGGGCCGCCGAGCGCCGGCTGGCACTTTAAGCGGCGGTCTGTCGCCGCCATGATACGTCAGGTCGCTTCGAGTCTGCGCCCGGCCGGCGGCGCGGTTTACTTAAGGCGCCATTCGCAGCACAGCGCGCCTGACGAGTTCGCGATTGCGCTGGCAGCGACGTCGCCCGACCAGGGAAAAGCCGACGCCGGGATCACAGATACATGCGATCAATACCTGGCGCTCGCGAAACAGCACCACCACCAGCTCGCCCTGCTGCAGCATCGAATCCGCGGTACGGAAGTCGAGCCGCTGCCCCGGCTGCGCACGGTTCACCTGCCAGCCGAGATCACGCGCCAGGTGCAGCACCAGGTCGAAGTTCGCCTCGGTGTCGAACGCCGTGGCCACCGGCAGATAGCGCAGCTCATGCAACTGCATGCCCAGCACACCCATGCCGAGTGCGCCCGAGAGCAGCAGTCCGAACGTTGCCGCGGCGCTGACCGCCAGCGCCTCGCGCAGGTTGTGCAGGAACGCGGAGGTGACGATCAGCGCGACGCAGATCGCCGCCAGATACAGGCAGAACCCGACCGGCGCGAAGTACCTCGCCCAGTCGCTGCCGTGCAGCTTGAGTCTTTCGACATGCATCCTTGAGCCTGCCGCCAGCTTAGCCGGCACCGGCCTCGCCAGTCGCCTGTCATACAACCGTCATATGGTCCCCATACTCTCCAGTCCGGTTCCGCCCCAACAATACCAACGACTAACGACCGACGACCGACGACCGACGACCAACGCTGCAGGACTGACATTAGAGGTTACCCGTGCTGACCAGCTTAGGCATCGACGTGCCGACCGCCGTACTGTTATGTCTTGCGCTGGCGCTCGCACTGAGTTTCGAATTCGTCAACGGTTTCCATGACACCGCCAACGCGGTGGCCACGGTTATCTACACCAACTCGCTAAAGCCGGCGCTGGCGGTAGTGTGGTCCGGTTGCTGGAATCTGATTGGCGTATTGACCTCATCCGGCGCCGTCGCCTTCGGCATCGTGGCGCTGCTGCCGGTCGAACTGGTGATCAACGTCGGCTCCGGCGCTGGCTTTGCGATGGTGTTCGCACTGCTGGTCTCGGCAATCATCTGGAACCTCGGCACCTGGTACCTGGGCTTGCCTGCCTCCAGCTCGCACACGCTGATCGGCTCTATCGTCGGCGTCGGGCTGATGAATTCCCTGCTCAGCCCGGACGCCGCGTTCGGCGATGGCGTCAACTGGGCCAAGGTGGCCGATACCGTCAAAGCGCTGGTGTTCTCGCCGCTGATCGGCTTCGTGGTGGCCGGGCTGTTGCTGCTGCTGGCCAAGGCGCTGCTGCGCCGGCCGGAGTTGTACCAGGCTCCCACCGGCAAGCAACCCCCGCCGTGGTGGATCCGTGGACTGCTGGTATTGACCTGTACCGGGGTAAGCTTTGCCCACGGCTCGAACGATGGTCAGAAGGGCATGGGCCTGATCGTGCTCATCCTGGTGGGCATCGTGCCGGCCGCGTTCGCGTTGAACATGAACGCCAGCGCCGACTCGCTGCAGCAACTGGAATCGTCCGCGGTGGTGATATCGCAGTCGCTCGATTCGCAGCCGGCCGCCGGCGCCTCCGACGTGGACAGCGCACACAAGCAGCTCACCGCGTATCTGCGCACCGGACATATGGCGGACACGACGCTGCCGGCGCTCTCAGTGGCGAACCAGCGCGTCGCAGCCGGCCTGAATGGCATCAGGGACCTGTCGACCGTGCCGGCACTGCAACGTCGCTCGTTGCGGCTCGACATCTACCTGGTGTCGGAAACCCTGGCGCGGCTGATCAAGAGCAAACAGCTGCCCGCCACGGTGGATGTCAAGGCGGCGGCCGGCTACCAGAAGTCGCTCAAAGGGCTGACCAACTACATTCCGCTGTGGGTCAAGGTGGCGGTCGCGCTGGCACTGGGCTTCGGCACCATGATCGGGTGGAAGCGTATCGTGGTGACGGTGGGCGAGAAGATCGGTAAGGCGCATCTGACCTACGCGCAGGGCGCCTGCGCCGAGCTGGTCGCATTCGGCACCATCGAGGCCGCCGATATTCTGGGACTGCCGGTGAGCACTACCCACGTACTGTCCTCGGGCATCGCCGGCACGATGGTCGCCAACGGCTCCGGGATCCAGAAGGAGACCGTGCGCAACATCATCCTGGCATGGGTGCTCACCTTGCCGGTGTGTGTGCTGCTCGGCGCAGCGCTGTTTGCCGCCGGCCTGTTCTTCGTACTGCGCGTGGCCGGCGTGCCATAAGCCGACCCGGAGCGGCGATCCTGGACTTCAGGACACCCGCATGCTGACGGCCGCGTTGTCCCTGGCGGGGTAGAAGCGCTTCAGCGCCAGCACCGTGAACGCGATAAAAGCCACCAGCACCAGACCCTGGGCGATGGCAAACGGCGGCTCGGTTCCGGTCGGCGCCAGCGGCTGCAGCAGCGGCAGCTTCTGGAACGCCTGCACCACCGCGACAAACACGTTGAAATAAAGCGCGAGCTGCGCGGTGACGACGTAGATCCAGCGCCAGGATCCGGCCAGGTGATAGGAATAGCGCGCCAGAATCGCCAGCACCAGCAACACCAGTGACAGCAGGCCGATCACGTGCGGTGGTCCAAATTTTGCGGAGTGGAACAGGAACCCGGTGACGCTCGTGGCCACGGTGGTCGCCAGAAACAGCGCGCTCCAGCCATTCAGTCGTTTCCCTGCCCACATGCCGGCCATGACGACCAGGCCGGAGGCGATTCCGATCAGACTTAACACCACGTGGAACAGTGTGAATGAGGCGGTCGACATTCCCAGTATCATCGCAGCTTCCTCCTGTCGGTTATGCTCCCCGCTGCAGCGGCGCGCCCTGAGGATCTCAAAGGTCCTGCCGGCCCCATACCGATCCGCATCGTATCATCGGGTGAAGCCCATGAGAAAATTGCCGCCGTGGTGCCCAGGACTGTGTTCGCTGGTTTTCTGCGCCGCGCACCAACCGTGCGCGGCGGCGGCGCTGAATGCAGTCACGCGCTCGGATCTTTGCGTCACGGAGGGCAGCGTACAGCCGGCGCAGGATCGAAAACTATCGGTCAAGGTTCCGAAACTGCGCGCCTATGTCAATCAGCCGTCCACCGACGCCGCTGAGCTGCGCTTTACCTATCTCGGCGCTACGGCAAGCGAGTCGCGCCTGGGTTCCGGCGCCTCTCGTCGTCAGTTCGGACTCAAGCTGCGCGCCGACGACGCCTGCAACCTGGTGTACGTCATGTGGCGCATCGAGCCCGAGTCCAGGCTGGTGGTGTCCGTCAAACGCAACCCCGACCAGCATTCCAGCGCCGAATGCGGCAACCGCGGCTACCAGAACATCACACCGCGCTACAGCGCGCCGATTCCGTCGCTGGCTCCCGGGCAAACACACCGACTGCGCGCCGATCTGCACGGCGATGAGCTGAGTGCTTCCGTTGACGGCAGGATCGTGTGGCAGGGCGGCCTCGGGGCGGCCGCGGCCGGTCTGCGCGGTCCGCCCGGCATACGCTCGGACAACGCGCAGCTCGAGTTCGAGATGGCAGTCGACGCCGCCGCCGCGAAACCCGGTGCCGCCCCGGACTGCCGATCGGGACCGCGGGAATCCGAATAGCGTCGCCGGCCCAAGCGGGCGGGTCGCCGGCGCGCGCCGGTGGTTGAAGAATTGCCCGTTCAACGCCAGACTAATACTTAGACTGATTCTAAGCGTGCCGGAATCCGTAGGACCTTAGCCACTGAACATGCCCACGATTCGATCGGTTGCCGCGGCGATGACTGCCTTGAGTGCCGCGATGGCGCTGGCAAACGCCGCAGCGGCAGATACGACCGTGAGCGTCGCGGCGGCGGCCGACGGCGCGGCGCCGGCCGCTTTCAGTCTCGAGCCGATCGTGGTCACGGCGACGCGGGTGCCCGCGGCCAGCGCTGATCTGCCGATGTCGATCGACCTGATCGGCCGGCAACAGATCAGGGAGGGCCAGCTGCTGGTGAATCTGTCCGAGCCGCTGATCGCGGTGCCGGGCGTCAACGCACAAAATCGGCAGAACTACGCCCAGGATCTGCAAATCTCGGTGCGCGGCTTTGGCGCCCGCTCAAGTTTCGGAGTGCGCGGGGTGCGTCTGTATGCCGACGGCATTCCCGGAACGATGCCCGATGGCCAGGGCCAGTTCTCCAATTTCGACCTCGGCTCCGCCGATCGGGTGGAAGTACTGCGCGGGCCGTTCTCGGCGCTCTACGGTAATTCATCGGGTGGAGTGATCTCCATTTTCACGCAGGATGCCCCGCCTGGCACGCGGGTCGACGCCACCGCCGAGTACGGCAGCTTTGACACCCAGCGCTATGCGCTGGAAGGGATGCTGGGGCCGCCTGGCGCACTCAATCTAGTGGCGGACGCGTACCACTTTGCCACCGACGGCTATCGCGATCACAGCGCAGCCGAGCGCAGCGTATTCAATGCCAAGGCAGCTTGGCGGCTGGATGATTCCTCCAGCCTGACGCTGATCGCCAATGCCATCGACCTGCCGAATGCGCAGGATCCGCTGGGACTGACCAGTGCGCAGCTGGCCAGCGATCGCCAGCAGGCCGGCACCAATGCCATCGCCTACCACACTCGAAAGTCGGTGCAGCAGGAGCAGCTGGGCGCGCACTACGAGCGCACGCTGGGCGAGAACGACCAGCTGAGCGCAATGCTCTACGGCGGCGGACGCGACACCACGCAGTATCAGGCCATCCCTAAAGCCAGCGAGGGTTCGCCAACCAACCCGGGCGGCATCATCGCGCTGGTGCATGGCTACTGGGGTGCGGATGTGCACCTGACCGATCAGCGCCGCGTGGCCGACACGCCATTGCAGATCACTGCTGGAGCGAGCTACGACGATCTGGATGAGGGACGCCGCGGCTACCTGAATTTCATTGGCAATGAGCTCGGGGTTGTCGGCGCGCTGCGCAAGGATGAGACCAATACGGTGTATGACCTGGATGAGTACCTGCAGCTGCAGTGGGATCCGGGCCAGCGCTGGCGGCTGGAAGCCGGCGTGCGCAACAGCGTGGTGGATATCGCCTCCGACGACCATCTGATCGAAGCCGGCGCACCCGGCAAGAGCGGCGTGCGCTATGGCACCGTCAACCCGGTCGCGGGCCTGACCTACCGCGCCGGCTCACACCTGGATCTGTATGGCTCCTACGGCAAGGGCTTCGAAACCCCGACGCTGGACGAGCTGGCGTACCGCTCCACCGACGGCAGTCTGCCGGGTCTGAACTTTGCGCTGAAGACCGCCCGCAGCGACAACTACGAACTTGGCCTCAAGGCTGGCACGGCACGCATGCGAGCCACGCTCGCCGGGTTTTATATCCATACCGAGGATGAGCTGGCGGTACAGTCGAACGCCGCCGGCCGCTCGGTTTACCAGAACATTCCGGCGACGCAGCGCCGGGGGGCGGAGGCTGAATTCCAAAGCGACTGGGGCCACGGATTCAGCAGCCAGCTGGCGTACACCTACATTCAGGCGCTGACACTGCAGTCCTATACCACCTGCATCGTCGTGCCCTGCGTGCCGGTGGTGGTCAGCGCCGGCCATCGCATCCCCGCCGTTCCGGCCGACACGCTGTACGCCGGGGTGACCTGGCGGCGAGCGCCGCAAGACTTCTGGATCACACTGGAGACGATCGGCCGTGCCCAGCTGTACGCCAATGACCTCAACAGCCAGGCCGCCAGCGGCTACTGGCTGGCGAATCTGCAGACCGGCATCGAGCAGCAACGATCGCTATGGCATTTCACCGAGTCGCTGCGCCTGGATAACCTCGGCAACCGCAGTTACGTGGGCTCGGTCATCGTCAATGAAACCAATTCGCGCTATTTCGAGCCGGAGCCAGGCCGCACGGTGTACCTCATGGTCACAGTGTCGCATCGTTGAAGCAGCCGCAGACCCGAGCGGCGCACTACTGGCGACGCCGGCAAGGGGTTAGCATCCGATGGCTTACGGTCCGGCAAATCGCGGATGCAAGGTCAGGAAAAGAGGTACGCATGAAGTTGCTGCGCTTCGGTTCTGCCGGTCAGGAGCGGCCCGGTGTGCTCGGATCCGATGGGGTCATCCGCGATCTGTCGGGCCGATTGCCTGACCTGACGCCCGAGCAGCTCAGTCCCGACGCACTACGACGACTGTCCGGGCTCGACTGCACTACGCTGCCAGCGGTCGCCGGCCAGCCGCGTCTGGGTGTTCCAGTGGCCGGGATTGGCAAGTTCATTGCCGTCGGCCTCAACTATGCCGATCACGCCGCCGAGACATGCCGGCCGGTTCCGCAGGAGCCGGTATTGTTCACCAAGGCCATCAGTTGTCTGAATGGGCCGAACGACGACGTGCGGTTACCCAGGGGATCTGTGAAATCGGACTGGGAGGTCGAACTTGGTGTCGTCATCGGCACGCGCGCCCGTTACGTGCAGGAAGCTGACGCACTGAATCATGTAGCCGGATACTGCGTGGTGAACGACGTCAGCGAGCGCGAATATCAATTCGAGCGCGGGGGCACGTCGGACAAGGGCAAAGGCTGCGACACCTTCGGACCCGTCGGTCCGTGGCTGGTGACCGCCGATGAAGTGGCTGATCCGCAGAATCTGCGGCTATGGCTCGATCTGAACGGCCAGCGCCGCCAGAGCGGCAATACGCGCACCATGATCTTCGGGGTCGCCATGCTGGTGGCGTATATCAGCAGCTTCATGACGCTCGAACCCGGCGATCTCATCACCACCGGCACGCCTCCGGGCGTGGGCATGGGGGTCAAGCCTGCGCCGCTGTATCTGCGGGCCGGCGATGTCATGCGACTTGGAATTGAAGGCCTCGGCGAGCAGGCGCAGACCGTCGTCGGCGCCCCCGGGCACTAGCGCCAGGCGGGCGCCGGCCTGGCTCGTGCGCCGCGCCGGCGCGCAACCCCGGGGCGCCGCCAAACCCGTGCCGAACCTACAATCACGCACATGACTGTATTGTGGTCATTCTTCAAGCTGTCTTCGCCGCTGTACGGCCTGGTCGGTGCCGGCTATCTGGTGGCATGCCTGCCGTGGTGGCAGCAGCAGTGGAGCCACCGCGTGTCGAGTCTGATATTCGCGATAGCGCTGCCGGCCATGCTGTTTCAGATGATGAGCCACCAGGATTCTCTGCCGGCCGCGCACGGCCGGGTACTGATCGCCTATTTCGGCAGCTGCCTGATCGTGTTTCTGATCGGCCGCGGGGCCGCAGCCTGGCTGTTTAGGCTCGACGGCACCGCGCAGTCGGTGTTCGGACTCGGCGGGGTCTTCTCCAACATCGTGCTGACCGGCCTGCCGATCGCGAAGCTCGCCCTTGGAGCCACCGCGGTTCCCGTGGTGGCGCTGTTACTGGTGTTCAACGCCCTGATCCTGTGGACGCTGGTCAGCGTGTCGGTCGAATGGTCGCGCCACGGGTCATTCAGCGCCGCGGGCTTCGCCAGGACCGCGTGGAGCGTACTACGCAATCCGATCATCCTCGCAATCATTGCCGGTTCCGCGGTCGGCAGATTGGGTCTGCGCCTGCCGGCAATGGCCGACACCGTACTGCTGGAGATCGGTAACGCCGCCGCACCCGCCGCGTTGCTGGCGATGGGCCTGGGGCTGGCCGCCTTCCGGATCAAGCAGCAGTGGGCATCGAGCCTCACGATCTGTGCGCTCAAGCTGCTGCTGCAGCCGCTGGTGGTGTGGTTGCTCGCGATTGCGCTGGCACTGCCGGCGGTGGAGTTGCGCTCGGTCGTGCTGGTGGCATCGATGGCGGTCGGCGTGAACGTCTATCTGATGTCAGTGCAGTTTCAGGCGATTCAGGGCACGATCGCCAGCAGCATCGTATTGTCCAACGTGTTTGCCGCATTGACGACCCCGCTGCTGCTGGCGGCCGTGCATGCAACGAGCTGAACGAGGTCGGCTGTTGTCGGGGAGTTAATGTTTTACATGACAGTGTGTTACGAGGTATTGATGAGTCTTGTTCTACACCCGGTGCCGCTGATGACGGATCTGCATGCCAGCGACTGAGGAGGCGAACCCGGCCGGCTGCGAACCTCAGCAGCCCGCGGTTACGCTCAAGCCGGCCGCGGCCGCGCGCAAGCGTGCTCGCGGCGCTGGGGCACTGCTGGGACTGTCAGCGCTGGGCATCGTCTTTGGCGATATCGGCACCAGCCCGCTGTATACGCTCAAGACGGTGCTCAACCTGACCGGCGCCAATCCTGCACCAGCGGCCGTTCTGGGCGTGCTGTCGCTGATTGTGTGGACGCTCATCGTCATCACTACGGTGAAATACGTCATCATTGCGATGAGCATCGACAATGACGGCGAGGGCGGCATTCTGGCGCTGATGTCGCTGCTGGCGCTGAAGAAACACCAACGGCCGGCGATCGTCGCCGTGGGCCTGTTCGGCGCGGCGCTGATCTACGGCGATGGGGCGATTACGCCGGCCATCTCCGTGCTGTCGGCGGTCGAAGGGTTGGACCTCGCGCTGCCGGCGCTGCATCCTTATATCCTGCCGGCGGTAGCGGTCATTCTGATCGCGCTGTTTGCCTTGCAGCCCAGCGGCACCGCGCGCATCGGCAGCGCCTTCGGACCGGTGATGGCGCTGTGGTTCCTGTGCATTGCGGCGCTCGGCGTCTGGGGCATCGCCCAGCATCCGAGCGTGCTGGTGGCCATCAATCCGCTGTATGGCCTGCGCTATCTGTTTTCGCACGGCTATGCCAGCTTCCTGGTGCTGGGCGCGGTGTTCCTGTGCGTGACCGGGGCTGAGGCGCTGTATGCGGACATGGGTCATTTCGGACCGCGGCCGATCCGGCTGGCCTGGTCGGCGATCGTGTTTCCCAGCCTGCTGCTGAACTACGCCGGACAGGCGGCCATCGTCCTTGCCGGCGCCGCCACCAGCGACAACATCTTTTTCCGGCTGTGTCCGCCAGCGCTGCTGCTGCCGCTGGTGGTGCTGGCGACGCTGGCGACCATCATCGCGAGCCAGTCGATAATCACCGGTGCGTTTTCGATGACGCGCCAGGCGATCCAGCTCGGCTGGCTGCCGCGCCTGCGCATCAAACAGACCTCAGAAGTCGGCTATGGCCAGATCTACGTCGGCGCCATCAACTGGCTGCTCATGGTGGTGACCGTGGGGCTGGCGCTGTCGTTCGGCAAGTCCGACAACCTGGCTGCCGCGTACGGTATTGCGGTGTCGCTCACCATGCTGATGACCTCGGCGCTGCTGTTCATGGCGATGCGGGAGATCTGGGGCTGGAGCCTCTGGGCCAGCGCTGCGCTTGCCGGTGCGCTGCTGTGCGTGGACAGCGCGTTCTTTGCCGCCAATCTGATGAAAGTGGCGGACGGCGGCTACGTGCCGCTGCTGCTGGCCGCCCTCGTCTACAGTCTGATGGTGATCTGGCATCGCGGATCGGCCGCCGTGACGCGCGCGGCCAGCCAGACGCTGATCCCGGTCGGCGAATTCCTGGCCGATGTCGAGGCCAGGCACGTACCGCGCGTGCCCGGCACCGCGGTGTTCATCTCGCGCACCTCGCGCGATACGCCGCCGGTGATGCGCTGGCACGTGCAGAAGAATCGCGCCCTGCATCAGAAGCTGTTCGTACTGAAAGTGATCACGGAGTCGGTGCCGTGGGTCGAGGACCAGGAGCGCCTGCTGGTGACCGAACTGGCACCGGATTTCTGGCGTGCGACCGCGCGCTACGGCTTCATGGAGCGGCCCGATATTCCGCATCTGCTGCAGCAGACTCCGGCGTTCGGTTGTGCGCTGCAGCTCGACGATGTCACCTACTACGTCGGTCATGAGACCATCGTGCGGGCCGAGGACGGCCAGGGTCTGTGGGCATTGGAGGAGAAGCTGTACGCGGCAATGGCGAGGAACGCGACGCATATCAGCGATTTCCTGCGCCTGCCGAGCGACGGCGTGGTGGAGATCGGGCGCCAGATCGCGATCTGAAGACTACAGACCCAGCTCGCTCAATCCCGGGTGATCGTCCGGCCGCCGGCCCAGCGGCCAGAAATAGCGGCGCTCGGATGGCCCGATCGGCAGATCGTTGATGCTGGCGTAGCGGCGCGCCATGTAGCCCTGTGCGGTGAACTCCCAGTTCTCGTTGCCATAGCTGCGATACCACTGGCCCGAATCGTCATGCCACTCATAGGCGAAGCGCACCGCGATGCGATTTCCAGCGCAGGCCCACAGCTCCTTGATCAGGCGGTAGTCCAGCTCTCTGGCCCACTTGCGTTGCAGGAACTGCCGTACCTGCTCGCGGCCGACCGGAAATTCCGCCCGATTGCGCCAGCGGGTGTCTTCGGTATACACCAGCACCACGCGATCCGGGTCGCGGGTATTCCACGCATCCTCGGCCATGCGCACCTTCTGCGTGGCGCTGTCCGGCGTGTACGGCGGCAGCGGCGGCTTAGTGTCCATATCGACCCCTGGCGTGAGACCTGCGTCATTCAAGTTTACGCAATGGCGGATCCAGACCAATAATGCCCGCATCTGCGCCCGCGGCTGAAGGAGATTGCCTGTGACTTTGCATCGGAAAAAGCAGTTGCCTCTGATCGTCGGACGCCCGGCACTGGTGATGATCGACTTTCAACGCGACATGTACCTGCCAGGCAATGAGGGCGGCATCCCGCGCATGGGCGGCGCCGAGCAGCGGGTGCCGCGCGCCAGAGCACTGGTGGACGCGGCACGCAGGCACGGTGTGCCGGTGATTTTCATCCAGGAGGTGCATCGTCCCGACCTGATCGACTTCGGGCGCGAGCTCGACGGACAGGAGGATGTGCATTGCATCGAGGGCCAGCGCCTGACCGAGATCGCCGCCGAGGATGTCGACTATCGTCCGGGCGACTACTTCGTTCCCAAGCGGCGCTACTCGGCGTTCTTTGGCACCGACCTGGAGATCCTGCTGAAAGGCCTCAAAGCCGAGACGCTGATCCTGACCGGTGGACTGACCGATGTCTGTGTTCACTACACCTTCGTGGACGCACACCAGCACGACTATCATTGCCGCGTGGTCGAGGACTGCGTCGGCGGTTCCGGCCACCAGGCGCATGAGGCCGCGTTGCGGGCCATGGAATACCTGCAGACCGGTGCGCGCTCCAGCAGTATCGCGGTGCTGGAGGCGTTCGCGGCGTTGAAGCCGGCGCGCGTGGCCTGAGGGTGGCGCTGCCGGTTGCCGATCGCTGGTTCGAGTTCGAGCGCGTCTCCGACGACATCACCCGCATCTGGGAGCCGCACGCGATCCGGCTGATGCAATGCAATGTCTGGCACGTGCGTGGCCGTGATCGCGACCTGCTGGTCGATACCGGATTCGGCATAGCGAGCCTGCACCAGGCGGCAAAGCATCTGTTCGACAAAGCCCTGAGCGCCGTGGCAACCCACGCTCATATCGATCACGTGGGCTCGCTGCACGAATTCGAGGTCCGCATCATTCACCGCGCCGAGGCCGCCGATATTGCGGTGGCTTCCGCGAACTACAGCCTGCAGCGCAAGGACCACGATGCCGACATCATCGCGTCGATCGAGCGCGCCGGCTACGAGGTCGCGGCAAATTTCATCACCGCCGTGCCGCGCGCGGATTTTGACCTGTCCGAATTTACCCGTGCCGCCGCCCCGGCGACGCGCACCGTGGAGGAGGGCGACGTCATCGATCTGGGCGATCGCGTGTTCGAGGTGCTGCACCTGCCGGGACATTCGCCCGGCAGCATCGGGTTGTGGGAAGCCGCCAGCGGCACGCTGTTTTCCGGCGACGCCATTTATGACGGCCCGCTGCTCGATGAGCTGCCGGGCAGCGACATCGCAAGCTACCTGAAGACCATGCGCCGTCTGCAGACGCTGCCCGCCCGGGTAGTGCATGGGGGGCATGACCTGAGCTTCGACGGACGGCGGCTGCAGGTGCTGGCACGGCAATACCTGGACCGGCACGGCGGATGAGCGGCGCCGCTGCGGCGCGTCTGCTGGCGCTGTTTGGCCTGGTCGCCGGCAGCACTGCAGCATCAGCCGCGCAGGATGTCGCCGCGAGGTCCGCGCAAGGCTGGCTGGTCGGCCAACGCGCCGGCGACGCTGGCGCGGTGTTTCGCGGCGTACCCTATGCGATGGCGCCGCTGGCGGCGCTGCGCTGGCGGCCACCGCTGGCGCCGGCGCCCTGGAGCGGGCGGCGCAGGGCGAGCGCTGCGGCGGCGCCCTGCCTGCAGGCTGATTTCGGCTGGAATGCCGACGATGCGGCGCGCAGCAGCGAGGATTGCCTGTACCTGGATATCCGCACCCCGAATCTTCATCCGCAGCGGCCATTGCCGGTCATGGTATGGATACACGGCGGCAGCAACCGCGCCGGCTCCGCTCGCGGCATCGCCGACTCGGACATCACGCGCCGTGGCGTGGTGCTGGTGTGTATTCAATACCGACTGGGGGTGTTCGGGTTCCTGTCCCACCCGGCGCTGACGCGCGAATCGCACGGCAAAGCAGCCGGAAATTTTGCTGTGCTGGACCAGATCGCGGCGCTGCGCTGGGTCCGGCGCAACATCGCGGCATTTGGCGGCGATCCGCGCAACGTGACCATCTTTGGCCACTCGGCCGGGGCAGAGGACGTCGGCTTATTGCTGCTCTCGCCGCTGGCGCGCGGGCTGTTTGCCAAGGCCATCGAGCAGAGCGGCTCGCCCGGATTCGGCTTGCCGCCACGCAGCCTGGCCGACAATGAGGCCCTCGGGTTGCAGTTATCGCGCATTCTGGGCAGCGGCGATGATGCCGCCGCACTGGCGGTGCTGCGCAGCCGTGATGGGCGCGAGATTCTGGCGGCCGGTGAGGCACTGCGATCGCCCACCCTGCGCGATCGGAGCTATCTGTGGCTGCAGGTCAGCGTGGACGGTCACGTGCTGCCGCTCGCGCCGCGGGAAATCCTGGCCGCAGGACGGGCCAACCCGGTGGCGCTGATCATCGGCAGCAACACCCGCGAACTCACCATCCCGGGCGGCGATGAGCAGACCGACGCGTTTCTGGCGGATTCATTCGGCGAGCACGAAGCGGCGGCGCGCAGCCTCTATGGCTACCGGCGACAGGCACCCGCGCCGGCAGGCGATGCCAGGTACGGAAGCTTTTCGGAGCGCCTGTCGGGCGATGTCATTTTCAGGTGTCCGGCCGCACGCACGGCCGGCTTGCAAGCGGCAGCGGGCCAGCCCGTCTGGCAGTACCAATTCGGTCGCATCGACAGCGCGCGGCAATTCGGCCACGCTGCCGAGCTGGCATTCGTATTCGACGACTTGCCGGTGGGCGCGGCGCAGGATGGAGCAGCGGTGAGCCTGCAGGCCTACTGGGTCGGATTCGCGCAGCGCGGGAACCCGAACGGACCCGGGCTTCCGTCATGGCCGCGCTACGACCCGCAGCGGCGCGCGTACCTGGACTTCTCCGCTACCGGCCCCCAGGTCGACAGCAATCTGGGCGGCCCGGTATGTGCGCTGTTGGATCGCGTTTAGCAGGAGCTTGAGCCATGGCGCATACATTCGCTCGCAGATCGCTGTTGACACTACTGTGTACGGCGGCGGGCGCCCCGGCGTTGCTGCCGGCAACTGGCGCTGAATCGCCGGAAGAGGAGCGGCTGCATACCGACTGGCCATACCTTGCGCGCTATCGCGACCAGAATCGCGAGCTCAGGGACAGCGCTACCCCGGTGGACGCGGTGTTCCTCGGTGACTCCATCACCGAGGGCTGGCTGCAGAAAGCCCCGGCATTCTTCAGTCGCGGTCGCATCTGCCGCGGCATTGGCGGGCAGACCACGCCGCAGCTGCTGCTTCGCTTTCGCCAGGATGTGATCGACCTGCGGCCACGAGTGGTGCACATCCTGGGCGGCACCAACGACATTGCCGGCAACACCGGGCCGTCGACCCTGAAGATGATCCAGGATAATTTTCTGTGTATGACCGAGATTGCTATGGCCAACCGGGTGCAGCTGGTTTTTGCCTCGATCCCCCCCGCGAGCGACTTTCCCTGGCGTCCGGAGCTCGAGACCGTCGCGCCCATCGCAGCGATGAATGCCTGGCTCAGGGAGCATGCGACACGCGCGCACGCTACGTATGCCGATTATTTTGCGGTCATGTCCGATGGCAAGGGCGGCATGCGTGACGGCCTGTCATCCGATCATGTGCATCCGACCGAAGCCGGTTACGCGGCCATGGGCCCGGTGGCCGAGGCTGCGCTATTGCGCGCGCTGAGCGTCCGGCACTGACGGCCCGGCGGCGGACAGTTGCGGTCCGGCAATTCCGGCTGTGATGGGGCAGCGGCACCGTCGCGGACGTAGCTGTTGGTGTAGGAAGAGTCTTAACAACTCCCGGCGCCGCGTCCGACAGTCGCGCCCGTGCTATCCGACGATTCAGCTACCGACTGACGTACCCGGTAGTTGGCTCTCCGACTGATGGCCAGCTGGCCGCTCCAGGCGCCAACTATCCACATTGTCCTGGATGCGAGAGTGACCATGGAGCCGAAACAAAGCAATTGGCTGAGCCACGGTTCCGTCAGTGCCCTGACCGACCGGCTGTTCGCGCCGGGCGACTGGACTGGCCGCGTCAGACGCATGCAGCCCGACTATGGCGAGAGCGGCTACCAGGGATCTGGTCGACTGCTTGGCCGCAGGGCGCTGATCACCGGTGGCAGCTCGGGTCCGGCACGGGCGGCTGCGATCGCCTTCGCCCGGGAAGGTGCCGATGTCGCAGTCAATTACCTGCCGGCGGAGCAAACCGACGCCGAGGAGGTGATCGAACTCATGCGCGAGACGGGGCGCAAGGCGGTACCGTTGCCGGGAGACCTTCGCGACGAGGAGTTCTGCAACCAGCTGGTCGTCGATGCGGCGCATGAGCTCGGTGGTCTTGACATCCTGGTCAGCAATGCGAGTCGGCAGCAGGCGGTCGCCGACATTGCTCAGATGAGCACCGAGCAGTTCGATGCGACTTTCAGGACCAATATCTACGCGATGTTCTGGCTCACCAAGGCGGCGCTGCCGTACCTGGGGCCCGGCTCGTCGATCATCAATACCAGTTCCCCAAAGGTGTTCGATAGCGCGGACATTCTGCTCGACTACTCCGCCACCAAAGGCGCGATCATGGTGTTCACCAGGAGCCTGGCCAGGCAGCTCGCACCCCGGGGCATCCGCGTGAATGCCGTGGCGCCGGGGCCGATCTGGACGCCGCGTCATTTCAACGGCGGCGAGGAGGCATCGATCGGGCTGCATGACATCGGCGCCGAGCCAGCCGCGGAACCGGCAGACGACCCGCCGGTCGAACTCGCATCGACCTACGTTTTACTGGCATCGCATGAATCCAGTTACGCCACCGGCCAGATCTTTGGCGCCATCGGTAGAGCTGCCGGAGCGTAGCCGCCACTCGCCCGGCGCCCTGCCTGGCGCCCGGGCTGCACTGTAACCTTTGCCGCAGCTGCGGCGAATTAACCTAGGTCAGCCCCGCCCAAGGGGCGCCGATGGAATCACGATGCCCGCTCGTCATATCAGCAGTATCCATGCCGCACGCGGATGCGTAGATCTGACGCGCCGCCGGGTGATGTGCTGTGCAGCAGCCTCGTTGGGGGTGATCGGGACTATGGCATTGCTCAAGGATCCGCAGGCTGCCGCATCCGCCGACCCGGGCCTGGTAGCGATCGAGGGATTCTCGGCCGCCGGCCAGAGCCAGGGTGTCAGCCAGCTGCCAAAGATCGTCCGTAGTGAGGCGCAGTGGCGCCAACTGCTGTCCGCGCAGTCCTTCGACGTTACGCGACGGGCCGGCACCGAGCAGCAGTTCACCGGCGCATCGTGGAACCAGCACGCCGACGGACTGTATTATTGCATCTGCTGTGAGACGGCCCTGTTCGATTCCCGCACCAAATTTGAATCCGGCACCGGCTGGCCGAGCTTCTGGCAACCGATATCCAAATACAACGTGCTCGAAAGCCAGGACAACAGCCTGTTCATGCGACGCACCGCGGTATCCTGTCGGCGCTGCGATGCACACCTCGGGCATGTATTCGATGACGGTCCGCGGCCCACCGGGCTGCGCTACTGCATGAACTCCGCGGCGCTGCATTTCGCCGCGCGCGCCTGATCCGATGAGCGTATCGACCAGCTGGAGATAGGCATGTTCAGGATAAAAATTTCCCGCATCGCTTCGAATGTCGCGCAGCTTATTCTGGCGGCCTCGGTCGCGCTTGGCCTGCCGGCCGCCGCGTCGGCCGCCGATCACCCGGATACGGTCAACGCCGGGATCGCGGGCATCCCTGGCGGGTCCGGCACGCTGCAGACGGCCGTTCTGGCGGGCGGCTGCTTTTGGGGCACGCAGGGTGTGTTCGAGCATGTGAAGGGCGTTCGCAAGGTGCTGGCGGGCTATTCCGGCGGTGACAGGTCAACCGCCGACTATGAGTCGGTGAGCAGCGGCAGGACCGGACATGCAGAATCCATCCAGATTACCTTCGATCCGGCGGTCGTGTCCTACGCCGACCTGCTGCGCGTGTTCTTTTCGGTAGCGCACGACCCGACCGAGCTCAATCGGCAGGGTCCGGACACCGGCACCCAGTATCGCTCGGAGATTTTCTTTGCCGACGACTCGCAGCAGAAGACCGCGCTGGCCTATATCGCGCAGTTGGAACAGGCCCACATCTTCGGCCACCCGATTGTGACGCGCGTGGATCCGCTGAAGGGTTTCTACCCTGCCGAAGGCTATCATCAGGATTTCCTGGTCAGAAATCCGCGCTACCCGTACATCGTCTATAACGACCTGCCGAAGATCGCCAACCTGCAGCGCGAGCTTCCCGACATCTACGTCGATAAACCGGTACTGGCGGCCGCGACGCGCTAGCGCGGCGGCCTCGAAGGATATCGGACCTGGCTGCCTGTACCGGGTTCATTAAGTCATCGCGATCCCTAAAGGGGCTGAACCCCGGCTTATACTTGGCCTGCCGTTCCAGACCCGTCCTGCCCACCCGGGTGACGTGGCATCGATGTCGGGCTGGCGGTCGCAGCGCAATCTCAAATGCGTGCCCGACACCGTCAGATAATGGCGCCTGGGACTTTAGGGGGGTATCAGTTGGACATACATGAGTACCAGGCAAAGGAACTGCTGTCTGGCTACGGCGTGCCGATCCAGCGCGGGTCGGTCGCCTACAGCGCCGATCAGGCATCGTTCGTCGCATCGGAATTGGGCGGCTGGCACTGGGCCGTCAAGGCGCAGATCCACTCCGGCGCCCGGGGCAAGGCCGGCGGCATCAAGCTGTGCCGGACCTACCACGAGGTGCATGACGCGGCGAAAGGCATGCTGGGCCGCAAACTGGTGACCGCACAGACGGGCCCCGAGGGCAAGATCGTGCAGCGCGTCTACGTCGAAGTGGCGGAAAAGTTCGAGCGCGAGATTTATTTCGGTGTGGTCCTGGACCGCAAGGCGGAACGGGTACGGATCATCGCTTCGGCTCAGGGCGGCATGGAGATCGAGGAGATCGCAAAGTCGTCCCCGCAGGCCATTCTCCAGATCATCGTCGAGCCGGCGGTGGGCCTGCAGCCGTTCCAGGCGCGCGAGATCGCGTTCGGACTGGGACTCAACATCAAGCAGGTCAGTCGGGCAGTGGCCGCGATCCTGGGCGCCTACCGCGCGTTTCGCGACCTCGACGCCAGCATGGTGGAGATCAATCCGCTGGTGGTAACCGCGGATGATCGCATCATCGCACTCGATGCCAAGATGTCGTTTGACGACAATGCGCTGTTCCGGCATCCGACTGTGGCCGAGATGCGCGACCTGTCGCAGGAGGACCCGCGCGAAGCGGAAGCGTCCCAGGACAACTTGAATTACGTCGGCCTGGAAGGCGACATCGGTTGCATCATCAACGGCGCCGGACTGGCGATGGCCACGATGGATACCATCAAGTACGCCGGCGGCGAGCCGGCCAACTTCCTCGACGTGGGCGGCGGCGCTTCGCCCGAACGGGTGGCCAAGGCGTTCAAGCTCGTGCTGTCCGACAGCAACGTCAAGGCCATCCTGGTGAATATCTTCGCCGGCATCAACCGCTGCGATTGGGTTGCCCAGGGTGTGGTGCAGGCGGTGCGCGACATCGGCATCAAGGTGCCGCTGGTGGTGCGGCTGGCGGGCACCAATGAAACTGAAGGCCGCAGGATCATCACCGACAGCGGGCTGCCGATCATCAGCGCCGAGACTCTGGCCGATGCCGCGCGCAAATCCGTTGCCGCCGCGCGTTCCGCTGACGGCGGGGGCACAGCCGCATGAGCATTCTGATCGACGAGAAGACACCGGTGATCCTGCAGGGCTTCACCGGCAGCAAGGCGACCTTCCATGCTACGGAAATGATCGCCTACGGCACCAACGTCGTCGGTGGCGTGACGCCCGGCAAGGGCGGACAGCGACACCTGGAGCGCCCGGTATTCAACACCGTCAAGGACGCGGTCGAAGCCACGGGTGCCACTACCAGCCTCGCCTTCGTACCGCCGGCATTCGCCGCCGATTGCCTGATGGAAGCGGCAGACGCGGGGTTGAAACTGGTGTGCACCATTACCGACGGCATTCCGGCGCAGGACATGATGCGGGTGAAGCGCTATCTGATGCGTTATCCCAAGGAGCGGCGCACGATGGTGGTCGGTCCCAACTGCGCCGGCATCATCAGCGCCGGCAAGGCCATGCTGGGCATCATGCCGGGTCACATCTACCGGCGCGGCAATGTCGGCATCGTTTCGCGTTCCGGGACACTGGGCTATGAGGCCGCGGCGCAGATGAACGCCTTAGGGATCGGGCAGACCACCAGCGTGGGCATCGGTGGGGATCCCATCAACGGCAGTTCATTCCTCGACCATCTGATGCTGTTCGAGCAGGACCCGGAGACTGAAGCGGTGGTGATGATCGGGGAGATCGGCGGTCCGCAGGAAGCGGAAGCCTCCAGGTGGGTGAAGGAAAACATGACCAAGCCCGTGGTCGGCTACGTGGCCGGGCTCACCGCACCCAAGGGGCGACGCATGGGCCACGCCGGCGCAATCATCTCCACCTCCGGCGATAGTGCCGCGGAAAAGGCCGAGACCATGAAGTCGTTCGGCCTGACCGTCGCCCCCAGCGCCTCGGAACTCGGATCCACGGTCGGCGAGGTATTGCGCAAGACTCCCGGACGTCGCGCCACATCATGACTGCGGAGACGACATGAGCTTCACGACCATCGAGCAGGCGACCCCGAGGTTGCAGCGCTCCGAATTGGCCGTGCCGGGGACCAATCCGGCATTGTTCAAAAAAGCCGCACAATCCAAGGCGGACGTCATTTTTCTGGATTGCGAGGACGCCGTGGCGCCGGACGACAAGGAGCAGGCGCGCAGCAACATCATCCAGGGGCTCAACGAGGTGGACTGGGGCAGCAAGACCATGATGGTGCGCATCAACGGTCTGGACACGCACTACATGTACCGCGACGTGGTGGACATCGTGGAAGCCTGTCCTCGCCTGGACATGATACTGATCCCCAAGGTCGGCGTAGCTCAGGACGTCTACGCAGTGGACATGCTAGTCACGCAGATCGAATCGGCCAAGCACCGTGACAAGCACATCGGCTTTGAGGTGCTGATCGAAACCGCGCTGGGAATGGCCAACGTGGAGAGCATCGCGCAATCATCCCGGCGCCTGGAAGCCATGAGTTTTGGCGTCGCCGACTACGCCGCGTCCACCCGTGCCCGTACCACGGTCATCGGCGGCGTCAACAAGGATTCCGGAGTGCTCACGGACAAGGATCCCGATGGCAACCGTCAGTATTTCTGGACCGATCCGTGGCACGCCGCGCAGACGCGCATGATGGTGGCCTGCCGAGCCTACGGTTTGCGGCCCATCGATGGGCCATTCGGCGATTTCAATGACCCGGAGGGCTACATTGCCGCCGCCAACCGTGCCGCGGTGCTGGGATATGAAGGCAAGTGGGCGATTCATCCTTCGCAGGTGGAACTGGCCAACCAGGTCTACACACCGTCGCCGGGCGAGGTGAGCCGAGCCGGCCGGATCATGGAGGCGATGGCGCAGGCAGCGAAGGAGGGCCGGGGCGCGGTGTCCCTGGACGGCCGGCTGATCGATATCGCCAGCATCCGCATGGCGCAGGCGCTGATCGCCAAGGCCAATTCCATCACCGCGGCGAAGGGCGCATAGCATGAGGCGGGCCATCGCGAGCGCCTTTATCGGATCACTGCTGGCTGCCGATGTGCAGTCGGCGCCGCTGGACATGTATGCCCGACTACCCAGCATCGAGGACGTCGCGATCTCCCCGGACGGCTCGCGGCTCGCCTACGTGCATACCAATGGCGATGAGCGCATCGTCGCCATAGTCTCGCTGCCCGCGCGCGCTCCGCTGGGCGCGGTGAAGGTCGGTTCGGAGGAGCTGCGCGCGATTCAATGGGCCGACAACGATCGGCTGCTGATCACGACCTCCATGGTGTATCCGGCGCTGGTGCTGAACAAGGATTCATGCGCCGGAGGGCAGGGGATGAGTGCCACCTTCACCCCGGACGGCAATGCGGGATCGGGCGGAATGGGTTCATCGCCCAAGGCCGCGGTCAACCCGATTTTCTGCACCAGTCAAAAGCTGCCGGTGACGCGCGACTGGTCGCTGTTGCAGGTGTACGACCTGAACTCCCACGCTCCGGCGCCCATTCCGGAACCCTCCAAGGTGCGAGAGCTCACGCTGATGAACGTCATCGCCGGCCAGCCGATGGCGCGGCAGATGGACGGCCACAGTGTCGTCATCGTGCCGGTGCTGTATCTCAACAAAAACGCAGCACATGCGGACAAGCCTGACGAGAACAACGCGTTGCTACCGGCGTTGCTGCGGGTCGATCTGGACACGGGCCAGGAAACCGTGGTTCGCCAGGGCTCAAGGGACACGCAGCAATGGCTTACCGACGCGTCCGGAAATGTGGTGGCGGAGCAGGATTATTTCGAACAGGGCGCAGGCGCAAGCAAGCGCTGGAGCCTGAGGATCGAGCGCAACGGCCACCTGGAAGAGACCGCCTTCGGACCTGAAACGACCGACTATCCGCGGCTGCTGGGGTTCGGGCCGGCACCCGGCACGTTGCTGCTGCAGGCCGTGGACGGCGACGACTGGGTGTGGAAGTCGCTATCCCTGAAAGATGGGTCGCTCGGCCCACCGATGAGCGAGGGCAGGAGATTGAGCGCCCCGATCGAACAGCACACCACCTATCGCCTGATCGGCGGCATGCAGACTCAGGACGATTCGCACTATGTGTTCTTTGATTCCGCGACACAGGGCCGATGGGATGCGTTGGTTCGCGGCTTTGCCGGCGCCCACGTGCAGCTGGTGTCGATGGCGGCGGATTTCAGCAAGCTCGCCGTGCGTATCGAGAGTCCGACATTGGGCTTCAAGTATGAAGTGGTTGATTTCAGCACCCACACAGCCGATCCGATTGGCGACGTCTATGAGGGGGTCACGGCGCCGCTGGAGGCGCGCCGCATCACCTACGCCGCGGCCGACGGGTTGCAGATCCCGGCCTATGTGACGCTGCCGCGGGGACGCGAGGCAAGGGATCTGGCGCTCATCGTGCTGCCGCACGCCGCGCCCACAGGAGTTGACACGGCCGACTTCGATTGGTGGTCGCAGGCGTTGGCCGACCAGGGTTACGCGGTGCTGCGGCCTAATTTTCGCGGCTCGCAGCTCAGCCGCAGATTCTTGTCGGCCGGGGTCGGTGAATGGGGCCGCAAGATGCAGACCGACCTGTCCGACGGTGTACGCTACCTGGTGCAGCAAGGCATTGCCGATCCAAAGCGGGTATGTATCGTCGGTGCCGGATATGGCGGCTACGCGGCGCTGGCCGGCGTCACCCTGGATCCGGGCGTGTATCGCTGTGCCGTCGCGGTTGACGGTGTGTCCGACCTGGGCCGCTGGCAGAAATCGCTGCTCGACAATCATTTCCGGCAAATCAGCTCCGAGCAACGTGACTGGGAGCGTCTGATGGGTGCCAACGGCCCGAATAAGGCGACACTCAACAGCATCTCGCCGATCCGACACATCGATGCCGTGCAGGTCCCGGTGATGCTGATCCACGGCAAAGACGACCTCTCGGTACCGTTCGAACAGAGCCAGGACATGTACGACGCCCTGCGGCACGCCGGCGGCGTGGTCGAACTGGTCACGCTGCCGCATGAAGATCACCTGTTCTCGGGAGGCGCGAGCCGGCTGCTGATGCTGCAGAAATCGGTCGATTTTCTACGCACGCACAATCCTCCGGACTGACCGCCACCGAATACACGGCGCCCCAGCGCCCGATCGCGCACCCGACCAGTTCGATGCTGTATCACAGACAGGACACCGATTATCTCTCGCGCCGCACCGTCGCTTTGGCGGCGATCATCCTGCTGCATGTACTTGCGATCTACATATTGGCCAGCGGGTTCGCAAGTTCGCGCGTACGCTACGCGTCGGCGATCATCCAGACCCGGTTGCTACCGCCCGAGAAGATTGAGCAGCTGCCTCCGCCTCCGCCGCCGCAGCTGAATCTGGTGGAGGACGCACCGATCCGGGTCGTCGCCCCGGAGATCACGCTGCCCATGTCCGCGGATCCGCCGCAACCGCCGGTCCAGAACCCGCCAGCGGAGTCTGATCAAGCGCCGTCTGCGCCGTCTCCTGTGCTGATGTCGGGCCCGACCACCAGACCTCGGCCCATCTCCGGACCGGACGGGCGGGAGCGATATCCGAAGGAGTCAATCATCGCGAAGGAGACCGGCACGCCGACGATCACCATCTGCGTCTCCGCGACCGGCGCCGTCGACAGCGTCCAGGTCACCAGGAGTTCGGGCTTCCCGCGGCTGGATGAGGCGGCGCTAGGCATCGGCAGGGACTTCCGGTTCAAACCGGCGATGCGCCAGGGGCAGCCGGTGCCCGTATGCGTACCCTATGGGGTCAAGTTCGGCATCAACAATCTCTAGGCAGGCCGCACGACAGGTGTTCGAGCCAGAGCGCCACTTCTTATCCGATACAATCGATCTCGCCATGCCCAGTCCACCCGATCCACGAGTATTGTTTGCCGCGGAGCGCACGTTGCTGGCGTGGCAGCGCAGCAGCCTGGCACTGATGGGCTTTGGCTTCGTCATTGAGCGCTTCAGCCTGTTTCTTGCGGCGCTGCGCCACGAGCCGGAAGCTCCGGGACATCACTTGTTCTCCCTGTTGACCGGCGTGGCACTGATCCTGCTCGGTGCTGTGGTCGCGCTCGCTTCAAGCCTCAGCTATCGGCGCTTCGTCAGGACCCTGCCGAGCCAGGACGTCTCCTCGGGTTACCTGATCGGTATGGGTGCGTTCATCAACGTGGTGGTCGCTGCGGCTGGCATCGCGCTGGCGGTCTACCTGCTGGTGGGGGGGCTCAACGCGTGATGAGACGGGGCCGCGTGCGTTCAACGCCCACTTCCTTGGCCATGTGTGGAGAATCCGGACGATGAGAGTCATTGATTCGAGGGTCGTGAACATCGACGAATTGAAGCTCGAGCATTTCGCCAAAGGCGACAAGTTTGAATCCGCTGCACTGCGCATCGGGCCGCTGTTGGGCGCCAAGAGCCTCGGCTATTCCTACGATGTGGTACCGCCTGGAAAGCGCTCGTGCCCGTTCCACAGTCATCGCGGGGAGGAGGAAATGTTCTTCATCGTAAAGGGCAGGGGAACGCTGCGCTACGGCGATGAGGTAAGGACGATCCGCGCGGGCGACGTGATCTGCTGTCCGACGGGAGGCCCGGAGAGCGCGCACCAGATCGTCAACGATTCGGACGCCGAGCTGGCCTATCTGTCGATCAGCACCATGATGCCGGCAGAAGTCTGTGAATACCCGGACTCCGGGAAAATCGGCGCCTTCGGCGGAACTTTGCGCCACATGACACGCACCGAGCACGACCTGGACTACTGGTCGGACGAAGTATGAGCCCGACGACGGATGGCTACGACTCGGCAATGAATCGAACAGGACGGGTATGCGTCGGGGACATGTGACATTGGCCGCGATATTGATCCTGCCACTGGCTGCTTGCGGGGGCGGCAGCGGTAGTGCGTCCGGATCCAGTACGACCTACAGGTTTGTCACCCCGGTGCTCAATTCAACCCGCACCTATAGCGAAACCATCATCGATAATCTGAACTACACGATCGAAGCCGGCTTTAGCGATACGGTGACGGCCGTCAATCCGGACGGGTCCTATGTGATGCTGTCACAGGATCCAAACCATGAGACGCTGATCGTGAACGGCACAAATTATTCAATCGTCACGGAGACCGGGCAATACAACTCTTCGGGTCAGGAGACCAGCTATACCTACGTGGCGACGGATGGCAGCCTGGTGATGTGCACTTATGATCCGCACGGCGACGGTCCCGACTTCCCGCTCTCGATCGGCAGTATGTGGATGCTTGGTTTCACGTTCGCCTGCGGCTCACAAACGCCGGTGACTTACACCCAGGATGGCACGGTCGTCGACCTGGAGTCGGTGACCGTGCCGGCAGGCACTTATTCCGCGCTAAAACTGGAAAGCACTGTCACCTGGACCGATCTGCAGGGAACCACCCGTACGCAAACCATCACCAACTGGCGTGACGTCAGTACGATGATCTCGGTGAAGCAGGAGATTTCGATCGCATACAGCGGCGCACTCCCGGCCACGGGTTATGCCGTCAGCAGGGAAATATTGCTGCAGACCACATCCTAGCGGGACTGCCGCCCCGGGAAATGATTCATTGGAGCCCGGGGTCGCTTGATCAGCGCGCCGTGATCAACCCGTAGACCAGTACCCCGATGGCACACACCAGCAGGACAGCGCCGATGCTCGTCACGGCGGTGCCGATGAAAGCGTAATTCCGCTGGCCCTCGATCATGTGGATGAAAAAACCTCCCGACTGAGCGAGGATGCCCACAAATAGTGTCGCGCACGCGGCATGCTTGGCCACGGGAGGTAGCGCGGTCTTGTCCATGAACGTGTAGTACAGCAACGACATCAGTAGCAGCACCCCGGCGTGAGCGTGGCCGGCCCTAAACCAGCCGACTTGCGACGCTGTCAGGACATCGCCGCGATTGATGAGCTGCAGCAGTGAATAGCCGCCGTACATCACGGTCGGCAGCGCAATCCAGGCCAGGATGATCCACACACGCAGGCCGTTCATCCGTGAGACCTCCTATGTCGACTGGCTGGCAGGATACCGGCCCGGCGCTTCGATTGTATGGCCAGGCGGTACCTGCTGGCGACCGCGCAACCGCTGTCACCCGGTGGCCGCGAAAGCTGCGCCGTCCGATGAGGCCCGCTCAGTTACCCGGCGGTGTGCTGGCCGGCGGCTCACTGCCGGCGGCCTGCTGTCCGCGGCGGGCGTGCGCATCTTTCATCGCCGTCTTGCAGCCCACGGACACATCCGCCGCGTGGCTCTTCAGGCACGCCATGATCCTGCCGCCCCCGTGTTGCACGCCGGGACAGAGCGTCTGCACGTCCTGCTTGCAGGCCGCCATAGCGCCGCCTGCCGCCGGCGCGGCGGCATCATCGGCGAAGGCCGCCATGGCGATGAATCCGATCACCGGGACAGTGCACAATGCCTTGCTGAGCTTCATGGAACTTCTCCTGGCTGGTGCGTTGCGATTGTTAGCAGGCCTGAGGCTACGGTTGCGGACCGGGGTTCTTAGGTACTCCCCAACGGTACCCCGCTCGTCATCGGGCCTGTCGGTGTGGACCTGAGCACTGGAGCGAAAGTTCACCTGAGCCTGGCAGGCGTACTGACGCGTTGTTTCAGCGCTCCGCTCCAGGATTTGCTGCCTGACGGAACAGCGACGCCGCGTAACTCAGGTCGGGCTGCATATTGGCGGGAACAACGTCCGCCAGGTAGATCTCCAGGTAATTGACATGCCGACCAGCGTTGTTCGGCGCCATGCCCTTATCGATTGATCTTCGCAAGGCCAGAGGCGGGTCGCCCTCGGCGCCCATGACATTGCTGGCGACTTCGTTTTGTGAACCGCTGCGCATTTCAAATCCAGTAATAATTCGACCGCTGTAACTGTTGATGAAATCGGTTTGGTCCGGCGCTTCGACGTTGGCGTGGCCGGCGTGCAGGTCGCTCGACTGAATCGCAAGCCGGTCTCCGATAACCCGCATTGCCTGGGCGACGACTTCACCCCTGGCGCGCAAATGAGCGGCACGACCTTTGTCCCCGGGCCCAAGAATGGGCAGGCCCGGCGCAGCCAGGGAAATGCACTGGCTGGGAAACGCGGACGCATAGAAGTGAAAAACGTCGTCCCAAGCCCCCAGATATTTTGCGGGTGTAAAAGAGTCCCTGAGCCACTGCCGATGAGCCGGCGGCGAGTTCGGCAGGGTCATCTCCACGGACACCGACGTGGGTCCGGCGGCCGCGATCATTCTAAACGCGGGCGACCGGCCGTACCGTGCGCTCAGTAGCTTCATAAAGGCGAACCAGCGGTCGAGGTACACACGATCCCAGGGCATCGGCAGCCTGGCGTCGGTTCCCTTGCCAGGGCCATATTGGATGCTGAACAGGTCGGTCTGTGCGCCTTCGAGCGCCCATGCTGGAGAGAAGAAGCCGGGGAACATTATGAGATGCACCCATTTCTTTGAAGATTCCGCGGCGGCGAACAGCGCATCCAGCTGCGTCCAATCCGGTTTTCCCTGGACCGGTTCAATGTCGCGCCAATTGATCTGGACCGCGACGCCGCTAATGTAGGGATTATTCACAACCTGCAGATTCATGGAACGATAGTTCTGCTCTCCCGACGGCAGGAGGACTACCACTCCACTCGGTATTGCATTTCCGGTGGATGCGCAGCGCGGCGCCGGTCCGTGTTCGAGCCCCTGATTGGGCTGAGCCCGAACCAAAGACCAGATCGATGACAATAGACATATGCCAATCAGAGCTCGAGTCGCGCATTTAAGCCGTGAAATGCACATGTTGTACTCTCCTGGTGCGCGCGGTCGTCTGCTATCGAGATCCGTTTGCCGCTCGCATGGCGCATCAGCTTATCCCGCGACCGCCAGCATTTCTCCAGGTCGACTGGAATGTGTCCTGGCGGCGTTAATGCGGCCGTGATTAACTCAGCAGGCGAATCACCTGCAGGTTTATTATCTAAACGAGACCATTCGGTCCAAATCCGCGGACCCTTCAGGGGGCTATGCGTGCGAAGATACTCGGGAGCGCCCGGCGTCGTGCATCGACTTTCTGTGGACAGCGCCGCTCTCCGCGGAAATCTGCTGGGCGACCCATCAACCCGGGTCGTCGACGTCTATATACCCGCAGCGCACACGGGCAGCGATCTGCCGCTGCTCGTGGATCTGGTCGGGTTTACTGGCAGCGGCCTGTCGCACACCAATTGGGTCGGTTTTCGGGAAAACGTTCCAGAAAGACTCGATCGGCTGATAGGCGAGGGGAAGATGCCTCCGATCGTCGTGGCATTTCCGGATTGCTTCACGCGTCTGGGGGGCAATCAGTACATAAATTCGATTGCAATGGGTGCGTGGGAGGATTTTCTCATTAGTGAAATGGTGCCGACGGTCGAGCGTCAATTTGGATGTGGCGGCGAGGGCCGCCGGGGTGTTTTCGGCAAGAGCTCCGGCGGTTACGGCGCCATAGTCCACGCCTTAAGGCATCCGGACGTGTGGGCGGCGGCGGCCTGCCATTCTGGCGACATGGCGTTCGAATGGTGCTATCTGCCCGATATCCCCATTGTGCTGCAGGAGCTGGCGAAAACCGGCAATTCGATCGAGCGATGGTGGATTGAGCTCGAAGCCGCAGCAAAGCAGCCGGAGAAGGCAGCCGACGTGATCAATATTCTTGCAATGGCCGCCAGCTATGATCCGGATCCGGCGCAGTTTCTCGGTATCCGGCTGCCGGTTACACTTGACACCTGCGAATTGATTGAAGAGCGCTGGGCAAACTGGCTGCGGCACGACCCGCTGATCATGCTCGAGGAAAGAGCGGACAGCCTCCGGCGCCTCAAGGCTCTGTATATCGACTGTGGTACAACCGACCAGTTCAGGCTTCTATACGGTGCGCGCCGTTTTGCGAATCGCCTGACTCAGCTGGCAATTCATCATCGATACGAGGAGTTTGCTGACAATCATTCGGCAGTTGACTACCGAATGGACGAAAGTCTGCCCTTTCTGGCGCGAGCGCTGATCTAGCGTACTCTCAAAATCTAATCGCCGATCAATCAGCAATCGTTGGAGCTCTGGGCGTCACGCCGATTTGAGTAGTTTCTCGATTGCACGGCGGACAGGCGCGGAGGGCTGGGCACCCAAGCGCGTCACGGAGATGGCGGCGGCGGCGTTGGCGAAGCGCACCGCGTCTTTCAGTGCCTTCTCTTCAGCCAACGCGACGGCCAGGGCGCCGTTGAAGACGTCACCGGCGCCGGTGGTGTCTATAGGCTTCACTTTGAACCCGGCCACGATCTGGGTGCTTTCATCGCTCGCGAGCAATGCACCGCGGGCCCCGAGTGTCAGAATCACGGTCTGCACGCCCCGTGCACGCAGAACGGCCGCGGCCTTCGCTGCAGTAGAGTCGTTATCAACCCTGATGCCGGTAAGCAGCTCGGCTTCGGTTTCATTCGGTGTGAGAATCGACACATGGCGCAGAAGCTCATCTGGCAATGGACGGGCGGGCGCTGGATTGAGAATCACACGCGCACCGGATTGAGCAGCGAGCAGGGCGGCGGTCTGCACGGTATCGAGCGGTATTTCCAACTGCACCACCATCACGCTGGCACCTGTAAAGATCTTCCTGCATTTCTTTACATCGGCGGGGGACAGGCGGGCATTGGCGCCAGGGGCTACACCAATGCTGTTTTCGCCTTGTTGGTCGACGAAGATGAGCGCGACGCCGGTAGAAACCTTGCGGTCGCGGTAGACGTGGTCGACGTTAATTCGTTCCTTGACGAAGGCCGCGATGGCTTGTTCGCCGAATTCGTCCTGTCCCACGCGGGCAACGAATGCCACATTACCGCCGGCGCGCGCGGCGCTGACCGCCTGGTTGGCGCCTTTGCCCCCGCCGGTGACGTGAAACTCACCGCCGAGCAGGGTCTCACCCGGCCGCGGGATGCGGTCGAGCTTGATGATCATGTCGGTGCCGGAACTGCCGACGATGACAATGCGGCGTGATTTCATCGTTTTGACGCGATGAGGATTCCAAGCCCAGCCAGGTAGAATAGAAACATGGCGCCGAGGAGCTTATTCGTGCCTCTAGATGCGCCGTGAAATTCCTTCCAGACGAACACGCCCCAAAGGGCAGCGATCATCGTGGCACCCTGGCCCAGGCCATAGGACAGTGCCGCGCCGGCCACGGTGCTGGCGATGATGTTGAACGACATTCCGACATTCCAGATGACACCGCCGAGAATACCGACCAGATGCAGCCGGACGTTGCCCTTGGCAAAGTAATCGCCAAAGGGAACGGGCGCCCCGGTAAACGGTTTTATCATCATGACGCTGTTCCAGAGGAAATTTGACAGCAGCACGCCGGCACTGAAGACAACGATGGCGGTGTAGGGACTGAGTTTGCCCGCCTCCAGCACCTTCGTGGCGGGATCGATCTGGCCCATGGACTGGGCCACGAAGCTATAGAACCAACCCATCAGCAACCCGGCCGCTACCGACATGACGATGCCCTTGACCGGCGTGTGTTGTCGGCCAGACGCCAGTCGGTGGTAGGCCAGCGCATCGAGAATGATCGCGACCAGGATGGCCGTGACGCCGAGCGCCAGCATCGGGGCGTTTCCCTGCCTGGTCGCAAGGAACGTGGTCACGACGCCGATGCACATGGCCAGCCCGACGCCCACGGGGAAGGCGACGGCCATGCCCGCGATATCGATCGCCACCACCAGTAGAATATTCGACAGATTGAAGATGACGCCGCCGAGAAACGGCCAGAGGAGCCAGTGGCCGCTGGCCTGGTGCAGGTCGGCGAGAAAGCTGCGTCCAGCAGCCCCTGTGCTCCCCAGGGTAAATGCCAGTACCAGTGCCAGCAAAAACACGCCAATCGCGTAGTCCCAGTAGAACAGCTGGAAGCGCCACGCGCTTGTGGCCAGTTTCTGCGTATTGGCCCACGAGCCCCAGCACAGCATGGTCACAACGCACATCACCACCGCGGTCGCGTACGATTCAATGACGATCACGTTTTTTTGTCCCGCGTAATTTTTCTAATTTTCAGTGGCTGCAATCTACATGGAACCGCGCCCAAGATCGATTTCGTGTCTGGCGTGATTCCCAAGACTCGGACAGAGCGACACTATTGTTATCATTTAGTTACGCCATGTTCCTAGAATATACGCTATGAATATGTTTGCAGTTGACGCTCAGCCTGGCAATCTGTGCCCGTTGTCCGTCGGGTTGCGACTCTAGATTCGCTTCGACGCACTTGGCCAAATGACAATCGCGTGTAGGATTGCTCCGCTCGTGCCGATCAGTTCTCGGTGATAGCATCCCCGGCCCTCTTCAGTGCAGGACATCACCATGCGTCACTACCTTCTAAACGCGCTCATTCTTGCTCTCTTCACGCTCGCACTGACCGCTGTAGTCCCATCGACCGTGCGCGCGCAAGACCGGTCGGACGATCATCACGACCAGATGGCTCCTGATCATGGCGATAGTCACGCTGTCGCGCGCCCCGAGGAGCACCACGACGACGCCAAGGCTGATCCGGTCGCCCAGTATCGGCACGACCATCCACACGCATCGGCCCGCTGCCATGACGGCTTTTTCACCACAACCAGTGATCGCAGTCGTGCCTGCACCAAACACGGCGGGATTGATGTCTGGCTTGTGCTCTAGGCATATGTGCCCGCATGATCGTGCCGCGCAGACACGGTGATTTGGCTCGAATTGCGATTGAAAGCAGGAGTGAATTATGAATGCATTCTTCAAGACCCAGCGTCACAACGCACTTGTCGTTGCGGCGGCGCTTGCGGTCATCGTCGGATCGGCCTCGGCGACCGATGTGAAAGTGAAATTGACCGGGGCGGAAGAGACGCCGCCGGTGACTACATCGGCTTCGGGCACAGGCACGATCATCATTGCGGCAGACAAATCCGTCAGCGGCACCATCAAGACTATGGGCATCGACGGCACTGCGGCGCACATTCATCTGGGTGCGCCGGGTGTGGCCGGGCCGATCCTCATTACGCTGTCCAAGGGTGCGGACGGCACGTGGTCGGTACCGGCGGGCTCGAAACTCACTGATGAGCAATACGCGAGCTTCAAGGCCGGCGATCTGTATGTGAATGTGCATAGCGCCGAGCACAAGCCAGGCGAGATTCGCGCTCAGCTCAAGCCTTGATCGGAGTCGGGCCGGGCGCCGACTGCTTGCCCATTGATAGTTTGATCCGTATATTGCGGAGGGTATAGCTCGGGAGATGGCATTCCTCCCAGAACTGCCTCGCGGCTGATGATGCCTACGCTTTATCCTTATTGGAGGAAGTTGTGGGTTTACCAGTCGACCATCCGCTTCCATGACCGCCACCTGGGCTCTCGCAGCCCTTTGGCTCGGGCTTGCCCTGGCGGCCACCCTGCTGTCGATCTGGCTCCGCATTGCGACCGCGCTGTCGGAGATAGTCGTCGGCATCATCGCGCAACTCGTCATCGGCGCGCTGGTCGGCGGCGCAGCGCTAGGTACCGGCGAAAGCTGGGTCCAGTTCCTGTCCGGTACCGGTGCGATCGTGCTGACTTTTCTCGCCGGCGCCGAGCTCGATCCCGTGGTCTTCAAGAAGAAGTGGCAACAAGCCAGCGCGGTGGGTGTCGTCAGCTTCATCGGGCCGTTCCTGGGCTGCAGTGCGGTCGCGTACTGGTTGCTGCACTGGGGAGTTCAGGCGAGCTGGCTGGCAGGTGTTGCATTATCCACGACCTCGGTCGCGGTCGTGTATGCCGTGATGCTGGAATTTGGCCTGAACGTAACCGACTTCGGCAAGACGGTCCTGGCTGCCTGCTTCATCACCGATCTGGCCACGGTCCTGGCGCTTGGATTCATCTTCTCGCCGTTCGGTTTCAGGACACTGGTGTTCTTCGGCGCCGGCGTCATCGTATTCACGATATTGCCGTGGCTGACTCCGCGCTTCTTCAAGCGCTACGGCAACCGGCCCTCCGAGCTGGAAGCGAAGTACATCCTGCTGGTGCTGTTCGGCATGGGCGCTCTGGCCGGCTGGGCCGGCAGCGAAGCGGTATTACCCGCCTACGTCTTCGGCATGGTGCTGGCCGGAACGGTTGGAAAAAACCATGTGCTGGTGAGGCGTCTTCGCACCCTGACCTTCGGTTTGCTGACGCCATTTTACTTTATTCGCGCCGGCTCCTTTGTGTCGCTGCCGGCCATTGTCGCGGCTCCATGGGCTTTTTTGCTCCTGCTGGGCGCCAAGGTGGCCACCAAGGTCGTCGGGGTATATCCGGTGTCGCGGGCATATAAATTGCCGGCCGGCGAAGCGATGTATACCACTCTGCTGATGTCTACCGGGCTTACCTTCGGCAGCATCTCCGCACTGTTCGGGCTCAGCCATCACATCATTGACCAGCGTCAATATTCATTGCTGATCGTCACCGTAATTCTGAGCGCGGTGGTACCCACGCTCATCGCAAACGCGTTCTACCTGCCGCGACATCTGTTGCGCGTCGGGGCCAATGCCGCCGAGATCGACGCCGCGGCTTCGATCGCCGAACCCGAGCGCCAATGAAGGCACTGCGATGATCCGTAGCATCCTCGTGGGTTACGATGGCTCCGAACCGTCCGCCAAGGCGTTCGCCTATGGGCTCGATTTTGCGTGCAAGTACGACGCCAAGCTGACAGTGCTTGCGGTGGCCCGACCCCCGGAATTCGGAGACGATGTCGAACTCGAGGCGGAATTGGAAAGCGCAGAAGAGCATTTCCGCGAACAGTTTGAGGAGATGAAAAAGCGCGCCGCGGCGCGTGGTCTTGCAGCGCGATTCGAAATCCTCGTCGGCCACCCGGCGGAGCGCATCGTCGAATTCGCGGAAGACAATCAAATCGATTTTATCGCGTTGGGCAGTCGCGGCAGGAGTCGGTTTCAGCGCTGGATATTGGGCTCCGTGCCCCAGCGAGTGGCGGCCTATGCCCACTGCCCGGTGACCGCGGTGCGGTGAAACGCGACTCTCCGTGCCGCGTCGGTTAAGGGGGCAATCACCGGAATTTGCCATGCCATTGCAACGAGGACAAAAAGGGTGAATCCGGCTGGCATGTTTGCCGTGGGCGCCGGCGCGGTTGCCGGGGCATGGCTGCGCTGGTGGCTGAGCATGCGATTGAACCCCATCTTCCCTACGCTTCCGATTGGAACCTTGACAGCCAATTTGATCGGTGGCTACGTGATCGGCTTGGCAGTCGGGGTCATTAATCTGGATCTGGGGCTGTCACCGCAAGCGCGACTGTTTCTGATGACGGGCTTCTGCGGTGGCCTGACGACATTTTCGACCTTTTCCGCCGAGACTTTCGCACTGCTTTCGCGTGGGCAGTTTGCCTGGGGAATCGGTGAGATTGCGATTCATGTGACCGGTTCGGTGCTGGCCACGATGCTGGGTGTTTTAACGGTCGGACTTATAAGATTGATAGCGGGGAGTACCACATGACGACAAGCAAGCGCGATTGGAAAGCGCACAGTCTCGACGGCGTGTTTCTGCGCTTTATCGTCCACGAGAACCGCAAGGTTAGCGGCCTTATCATGCACGACTGGCTGCTGCTGAAAGCCAAGGCACTGGGTATTCACGGCGGTTGTGCCTTTCGCGGCATTGCGGGATTTGGCCGCCATGGCATCCTGCACGAGCAGACTTTCTGGGATCTGGCCGGAGAATTACCGGTCGAGATTCGCTTCGTCTGCAGTGAGGAAGAGGCCAACCGACTGCTCGATGTGGTGGAGGAAGCCAAGCTGTCGGTGTTCTATGTGTTCTCACCGACCCGCTACGGAATAGCCGGAGCGGACCGCGCCGAATGGTCGGAAGGTATCCCGCGGGCCGGCTGAGTTGTGACCGCAATCAATTCGCGGCGGCTGCATCTGGTCTCACTGCCAATCGATGGTCGCTGTCTTCCAGGTCAGCAGCAGCATGTCAGTCGACATGTCCTGCGATGGGGCTACCGACACAGCCGTGGCTTGCTGATCCAACAGCGCAGTATCGTGGAGGGCAAGGTTGATCCTGGTGTGTGTGCCGCGGCCGGTCGTCGGGCCACCCGGATACGTCACCAGGGTGCCGGCCGCAAGGCAGAACACGGCGTTGAACGCTCCGGCTTCCAGCGGCACGGGAACCGTCACGGCGTCCTGCAGCCGGATCACCGAGATGATCCACCCCGGCTCGCGAACCATGAGGCTCAGATCGATGCAAGGGCCATTGATCAGTGTGCAATGGGTGGGAGCCTCCCCAGGAAACATCGCCGTCGTTCCACGTGACTCCAGGACCACCGGTTCCTGAGCGCCGATATCGAGGCGAAAACCCTCGCCTTCGATCAAGGTGACGGAACGACGAAACCCGGCGTAGGTGGAAAACGGCCCACTGGTCGCGACCGTAGCGAGACTCAGCCGCCACTGGAATTCACCGCCGACAGGTGGCTCGCGCGCAATTTCCATCGTGACGCCAAAACCGTTGCGCCACGGCATGGAACGATACTGCTCGCGACGCAGGTGCACCATTATCGGCCAGCCATGAATGGCCGGCGATCGCCGGTTCGCTCACGAGTTATTCGATTCGATGTGTCCACGTGCTGAGCTGGTCCTTGGCAAGCGCGCTATCGTAACCGGAGGTGGGGTAGCTCTCACATGGCGGGTCGGCCCTGATCGCACCAGCTCCGGGAGAAATCGGCAGCGCACTAAGCGCCCGCCTACAGACCGAAGCGACTTTGTTTCCCGGGTGAGGGAATACGATTCAATTTGAAATCTGACTTCAGCGCAGGGCGGAAGATGCGTAGTCCATCAGCCGGTCCTTTGGTTCGAAGCGTCGCGGTATTCCAGGCGCTGCTGTGCCTGTACGGATGTTCCGCGACGTCGCCGGAAGCAAACGCCGACCGACAGGGCGACCCGCAGTTAGCCGCCCGCGTCAAGGATGCCTTGACCGGCGATCAGCGGCTCTATTCCGCCCATATCGATGTGACTGCCGAGCACGGCGGGGTCGTTCACCTGTCCGGAATGGTCGCCTCGGCTGACGATCTGATACAGGCCAGGCGCGATGCCGGCGCCATTGCAGATGTGCGGGCGGTGGTCGAGGATCTGCGGATTGAAGCGGGAAGCGCCCCGCTAACCGGCACTCCCCTGTAACTGCGCCGCTGCGCGCAGGCCACTGCGAACAGCGGCGTGCACGGTACCCCAGTGTCCCGTGGTGTCGGTATGCTCGCCGGCGAAATACAGCGTGTCCTCCACCGGTTGCGTCATCTTCACCGAGGCATCGATGGCTCCCGCGGGCGCGTAGCTATAAGCGCCTTGCGCATAGGGATCGGCTTGCCAATCATGGCAATGCCAGCTCAGCAGTTGCTGCCGAAGACTGGCAGTAGGGACTCCAAAAGTGTCTGCCAGCGTGGCCAGACAGCGCTCCAACAGTGCCCCGGCCTTGGCATCCGTCCCCGGCGTGCTGTCGATCAATGCGACTCTTGGCCCTCCTACCCAGCCGGTGATCATGGCGGCGGTGTCCGGCATCGGCGTCCACCAGGTGGAAGGCAACGCACCGCGGGTGAACAAGAAGCTGAGCCGCTCCAATCCGGCCCGCACCTCGGCCGGCGCGTGGGGCAAGTCGAGCCCGGCCCAGAACCGTGACCGAAACACCAGCGTCATTCGCAGCACTGATCCCATTGCCAGCCGCCGCGCGTGAGTCAATATAGTGCCTGGAGCCGGCGCAAATTCGATGCCACCCGCCTGCAGGACGCCGAGGGGCACGCAGATCAGCGCTCGTTCCGCTGTCAGGGAAAACGGCTTGCCATGCGCATGAACTCCACTGATGCTCACCGCACTGCGCCGCCAACTGATCCGCTGGCCGATAGTCCCGAGCACGATCGTCCCGCCGGCACGTTCAATCTGCTGCGCCAGGAACCTGGGTAGGGCATCGTACCCGTGCCGCAGGTGAAACAGCCGCTCGCTTTCGATCTCGTCCTCGGCGCGTTGCTGCATCGCCAGCGCCTTGACGCCAATCACGGCGCTGTCTGCGGCGTTAAACCCCTCCACGTACTCCACGGCGCGCGCGCGTGCAGACTGATCGATGGCGATGCTTCCCAGGTACTCGGCAAAAGACATATCGCGACCAGGGCTCAGGGTCGCTTCCCAAGCCAACATATGTTCCAGCACCGAGATCCCGCCCTCGCCGGGCTGGTGAAACTGCTGCGGTCCGCCGCTCGAGCACAGATCGACACCGTCGATTTCATAGGTCGCAAGGTCAGCCTCGCGAAGCAGGCTCCAGGTTTCCGGTGGAAGCCCGTGCACGAATTCCGCGCCCAGCTCGACCGGAATGTCCCGAGCGCCCGCGCCGTCGCATACGTGAGTGGTGAAGATACGCCCCCCGATCCGTTGTCGCGCCTCGATGACGACGACGCGCCGGCCGGATTGCGCCAGGATGCGACCGGCTGCCAGCCCTGCAACGCCGGCGCCGAGAATGGCAATGTCACAGTCCAATGCATGCTCCTTCGCAACTTCAACGATCGTGCCTCAAGGCTGCGCGCTGCGCCATCGGCGTCGGGCGGCGGGTAGTACCTCGCCCACTCCGATGTCTCCGTGAGGCCGACAGCAACGCAGGCCACGCGAGGCAATAATCCTCGCCAATGGCCGCTTGTGCCGCAGCGCCGCGGTTTGGCAACATGCTCCAGTCAGCACAGAGGTATTCTTATGATTCGTAAACTGCCGTCCGGCAGCTACCGGCTGTATTCCGCGAAGAAGAACCCGAAGACAGGTCGGCGGCGTAACCTGGGCACTTTTCCCTCGCGCGAAACGGCGCTCAAACACGAGCGCGCGGTGCAATATTTCAAGCGACATTAGCGGCAATTGCTGCACGCAAATTCGCCGGCTTGGCCACCCTTGCAAGCCGACGGGGATTCACGTAATGAAACGGACTTGCACCCACACCTGATACCGATCCTGGCACTGCTCAGCACCACCGTCGCGTCGAGTGCCGAGCTGAGTGGCCTGGCGTCGGTCGCGCGCTCGGTCGTTGGGGCTGCGCAGGGTGTCTACGTCGAGGCGGCGGATGGCACCGTGCTGCTGGCGCAGGCTGCCGACCAGCCGGTGCATCCGGCTTCGGTATCGAAGGTCCCGACCACGCTGGCGCTACTACGCAAGTTCGGGCCTGAACACCGCTTCGTCACCACCTTTGAATCCAGCGGCCGTATCCACGACGGCACGCTCGATGGCGACATCGTGGTCGCGAGCGACGGTGATCCGTGCTTCGTCGATGAGAATGCGCTGCTGGTCGTTAAGCGACTCAACGAATTGGGCGTGCGGCGCGTCGCAGGCACACTGCGCGCGCGCGGCTCATTGACGTTCGATTGGCAAAGCGATCCAGATGCCGAGCGGTTGCGCCAGGTGATGTCCGGTATGGCGCCGGCCGCAGCCTGGACTGCTGTGCGTGAGCTGGATGACGCGAATGCCACCGCGTCGGCTGGCACCTCCCCGACGCCCCCCGCCGTTCAGTTTGCGAACGCCAACAGCGATGCAAAACCAGGAGCCGCACTGCCGGTCGCACGCATACTGATCGTTCACCATTCACAGCCGCTGCTGTCGCTGGCCAAATCCCTGAACGACTATTCCAACAATATCTTCAAGCCATTGGCCGATGCGGCCGGCGGTGCGTCAGCGGTCGAGAGCCTGGCGCGTAGTGTGTTGCCGGCCGCGATGCGCTCTGAAGTCACGCTCGGAGACGGTGCCGGTACCGATCCCAGCAATCGCCTCAGTCCGCGCGCGGCGGTCAAGCTGCTGCGCGCGCTGGAGCAGGAACTCGCCCTCACCGGCCACGGGCTGTTCGATATCCTGCCGGTCGCCGGGGTAGACGCCGGCACATTACATGACCGATTGAACGCGCCCAACGAAGTGGGCCGCATCGTGGGTAAAACCGGGACTTTTGGCGACTATGGCGCCAGTGCCCTGATCGGCGCCATCTCGACCAGTGATCGTGGCGTCGTGTATTTCGCTATTCTCAATCACGGCATTGCCGTGTCCGAAGCCAGACACCGCCAGGATCGGTTCGCGCGCGCGCTGCTGATGCGTTTGCACAGCCGCGCCTGGAATTATCAGCCTGACGTGCGCCCGGCGGTGGCGCGGGCCGAAGTGCTGAGCACGCCCTAGAAGCCTTCCGACCATGGCCGCAGATCGAGTTCCTGTGTCCATGCACTGCGCTGCTGCCGGTGCAGCAGCAGATAGGCTTCGGCGATCCGGTCGGGATGCAGCATGCCGTCGGGTCCAAATCGCTCGTCGGCGTTCGCCATGAACGCCCGGGCGCGTTCGCCGTCGATCACGCCGTCGACGATCACGTGGGCTACGTGGATACCCTTGGGACCGAATTCGCGCGCCAGGCTCTGCGCGACCATGCGCAAGGCGGCCTTGGCCGCGGAGAAGGAGGCGAAATTGGCGCGACCGCGCAGACTGGCCGTCGCACCGGTAAAGATCAGTGTGCCGGTTTGCCGCTCCAGCATCCGCGGAAGCGCCGCCTGCGCCAGCAGAAATGCGCCGAGCGCATGAGCGCGCCAGTGTTCTTCGAACACCTTCGGGTCGACCTGCAGGAACGGGGAGGGGCGGTTGCCGCCAGCGTTGTGGACTGCAAGGCTCAGCGGCCCCAGTGCCTCGGCGCTGGCCACGAAGCGCGCCACATCCTCGGCCCTGGTGACATCGCCGATCTCCACCTGCGGTGCCGGGCCGACCGCGGCGACGCTCTGGGCTGCCTGCTGCAGCTTCTCGGAGTCACGTCCCGCGATCACCACCCGGTAGCCCGCACTGGCAAATGCACGCGCGGCGGCGGCGCCGAGTCCGCGGGCGGATCCGACGCCCAGGATCAAAGCGCTGCTCTGCCGGGTCTCATTCATGTGTGCGTACCATACGTCCGGCGAATCGCCGACCGGATAATGCCTCTGATGGGCGCTTCAAGATAGAATTTCCGTGCTCCGTCGGTGCCGAGCTTAGGGCGATGACCATGGATTCAGTTGCGCGCTGCCGCTTGACGATGTTCGCGCTTACGACGACATTTGATTCCACAGCACAGAACTCGCTCGTGCCGAGTTTGGAGAATGCGATGTACCCATGGCGGCGGCGGATTCTGCGACTGACAATCGCAGCCACAGCAGCGACGATCGGGCTGAGCGCCTGCGGCAGCCACCCGCCGCCGCCATGGGTACATCGCATTCTCCAAACTCGGCACGAGCGAGTTCTGTGCTGTGGAATCAAATGTCGTCGTAAGCGCGAACATCGTCAAGCGGCAGCGCGCAACTG
>DATAJH010000081.1:0-8989 GCA_036262215.1 Steroidobacteraceae bacterium | reverse complement strand
CTCGAACCTGGCGCTGATCGAGTACGTGCGGGATTTTCTGGCGCAGCGCGGCGTCGAATCCAGGCTGTACAAAGACGCCGCCGGGCGCAAGGCCAATCTGTATGCCAGCATCGGTCCGACCGATCGCGGCGGCGTACTGCTGTCGGGCCATACCGACGTGGTGCCGGTCGACGGACAGCAATGGGGCTCCAATCCGTTTCGACTGCAGGAGCGCGGTGCCCGCCTGTTCGCACGTGGTGCCGCCGACATGAAGGGCTTTCTGGCGTGTGCGCTGCGGGCCGCGGAGCGTGCGACGACCCGCACGCTGTGGCTGCCGCTGCAGCTGGCCTTTTCCTACGATGAGGAAGTCGGGTGCCTGGGGGTACGCTCGCTGATCGACGACATGGCCGATTGGAGTCATCGGGCGAGGTTCTGCATCGTCGGCGAGCCGACGCTGCTGCGTACCGCGGTGGGCCACAAAGGCAAGACCGCCCTTAAGGCGACCTGCCATGGCCGAGCGGCGCATTCCGCGTGTCCGGGCCAGGGTATCAACGCCATCCATATGGCGAATGACCTGATCGAGCTGATTCGGCGTCGCCAGGCGAGCATCGAACACAGCGGTATGCGCGATCCGGCCTACGACGTGCCCTATACGACGCTGCACGTCGGGATGATCCACGGTGGCGCCGCGCTCAACATCGTACCGGCGCACTGCGAGATCGAGTTCGAGATTCGCAATCTACCGGCGGACGATCCGGCGGCGCTGGTCAGCGCCATTCGCGCCGACGCCGCCGCCGTCGCGGATTCGATGCATGGCGACGCCGACACCCGTATCGATCTCGATCTCATCCAGCAGTATCCGGGTCTGGAGACACCGGCGGAATCCGAAGTGGTGGAGCTCGCCGCCGCGCTGACCGGCAATCGCGAGCGCATCAAGGTGGGTTTCGGCAGCGAAGGCGGCCTGTTCAGCGGCCGGCTGGGCATTCCGACCGTGGTGTGCGGGCCGGGGTCGATCGATCAGGCCCACAAAGCCGACGAATTCGTCGCCATCGACCAGTTGCAGCGCTGCGATGCGATGATGGATGCGCTGCTCGATCGGCTCGCCTGAAGGCCGCAGGTTAGGCGATGAGCAGCGCAGCCGTGCCCAGAGCTGGACGCGGCAGCGGTTCTTCAATACCTTTCAGCGCACACACGGGGACGCGCGATGATCCGAACCGGAACGCAATATCTGGATTCCATCCGCGATAGCCGCGAGGTCTACGTCAATGGCGAGCGCGAGCGGGACCGGGTCCGGTGCTTCCGAGGCTGCGGCCTGAAGCTGCGCGGGCCGCGGTCAATTGGAGTCACCTGTGCATACCCGCATCCGTAAGTTCAATACGCGCGACACCTACCCGGAGCAGAAACTCGACAATGATTTGTGCCAGGCGGTAGTGGCCCGTGGGCGCATGGTGTTCGTCCGTGGTCAGGTCGGACAGGATCTCGACACCGCGGTCAACGTCGGCGTGGGTGATGCCGCGGCGCAGGCCCATCAGGCCATGAGCAACATCAAGCAATTGCTGAGCGAGGCCGGCGCCGGCCTGGAGCACATCTGCAAAATCACCATCTATCTGACCGATCCGCGCTATCGCGAGGTCGTCTATCGCAGCATCGGCGGTTGGTTGAAGGGCGTGTACCCGGTGTCGACCGGCATCGTGGTCGCAGGCCTCGCCCGTCCTGAGTGGCTGGTGGAGGTGGACGTGATTGCGGTGATTCCCGATGAGACCTGAGCGGTGACGTTGTCGATCGTCGCGCGCACCGCGAATGCGCACCTGCTCGGCATGGCGATCGCATCGTCGTCCCCGGCCGTGGCGGCGCGCTGCGCGCACGCGCGCGCCGGTGTGGGCGTCGTGGCAACGCAGAACATCACCGATCCGTCGCTCGGGCCGCGCATCCTCGATGCGCTGGCGCGCGGCGCCGGTGCGAACACGGCGCTGGAGGGCGCCCTGGCAACGACGCCGTTCGCCGCCTACCGACAGCTGCTGGTGCTGGGCCGCGAAGGGCCGCCGGCGGTGCATTCGGGCGCACACGCACTGGGCATCGTGGCTTCGGCTACGGCTGAGCACGCGGCAGCTGCCGGCAATCTCCTGGCCCGGCCGGACGTTGCCGCCGCGATGATCGCGGCGTTCGAGGCGGCCAGCGGGCACCTGGGTGCATGCCTGCTGCAGGCGCTTCGCGCCGGCGCCGCGCGCGGCGGTGAAGCCGGGCCGATCCATTCCGCGGGTCTGCTGATCGTGCGCGACGTCGCCTGGCCGGTAGTGGATCTGCGGGTCGATTGGACCGACGCGGATCCGGTGGCCGCGCTCAGTGCAATCTGGGACATCTATGCGCCCCAGATCGACGACTACGTGCAGCGGGCGATCGATCCGATGCATGCTCCGGGCTTCGGCGTGGCCGGCAATGTCTGAGCCGCAGCTGCAGCGCGCGACAGGCGCGGCAGCCGATGCGCACCAGGCGGTGCTGCGCCTGATGCGCAGCGGCGACTGGCGCGGGGCCGAGCAGGCCTGCCGGGCGATGAATGCGCGCTACCCGGATTATGCCGCGGGCTGGCAGTGTGCCAGTCACATTGCACTGCGGCTCGGCGCGGCGGCCGATGCACTCGGCCATGTCGATCGCGCGTTGGGCATCGAGCCGGGCAATCCAGGATTGATGCTCCAGCGCGGGCACTGCCTGCTGGCGCTGGGCCAGCTGGCGGATGCGCGCGAGGCCGCCGCCGGGGCGCAACGCGGCGCCGGCGGCAATGGTGTGCTGCTGGATGCGATCGGTAGCCTCTGCAGCCGTGCCAATGACCAGCGCAGCGCGCTGGCCGCGTACGAGCAGGCAGTGGCCACGGCGCCGGGCAATGCGCAGTTCATTTTCAACCGGGCGGCGGCGCGACGCTTTCTGGGACAATTTGCCGAGGCCGAGGCCGACTACGACCGCGTCATCGCGCTCAATCCGGCCGACTACGAGGCCTACCGCAACCGCTCGGATCTGCGCACACAGACCGCACAGCACAACCACGTGGCCGAGCTCGAGCGCCTGGCCACGCACACCCTGGCGGACTGGCGCGCAGAGGTGGCGCTGCGTTACGCCCTGGCCAAGGAATACGAGGATCTGGGGCAATACGAGCAATCGTTTCAGCACCTGCGCCACGGCGCAACAGTCCGCCGTCAGCATCTGCGCTACGATGTCGCCAACGACGTGGCGACCGTCGACTGGATCATCGAGGCTTTTGCCGCCGCGCCGACCGAGCCTGTGCCCAACGCCTGCAGCGAGGCGCCGATTTTCATCGTCGGTCTGCCGCGCAGCGGTTCCACGCTGGTCGACCGGATTCTCGGCAGCCACTCGCAGCTGTATAGCGCGGGCGAACTGAAGTGCCTGGCGCTGGCGATCGTCGATGCCGTGCGCCGCCAAAACCCAGGCGCGCAAATGCCGCGCAGGGAGCTGGTGGCGCGCTCGGCCAGCCTGGACTTCGCGGCCCTCGGAAGCGATTACCTGGACCGGGTCCGGCGAGCCGGCGTCGACGCGGTCCGATTCACCGACAAGATGCCGCTGAATTACCTGTATTGCGGCCTGATCGGTCGCGCACTGCCCAACGCGAGAATCGTGCACGTGCGCCGCAATCCGATGGCCGCCTGCTACGCGATGTACAAGGCTTTGTTCGAGGACGGCTACCCGTTTTCCTACGATCTGGCCGAGCTCGGCCAATACTACCTGGGGTACTGGCGGTTGATGGCGCATTGGCAGGCGACCATCCCGCAGGCAATTTATACGTTGAGCTATGAAGAACTGGTCGCGGATCAGCTCGGTCAGACGCGCAAGCTGCTGCAGTTCTGCGGCCTGGAATGGCAGGACGCATGCGCGCAGTTCCACCACAATCCCGCACCGACCACCACTGCCAGCGCGGCGCAGGTGCGCCAACCCATCTACGATTCATCAGTATCGCAGTGGCGCCACTATGAGCAGCAGCTCGCGCCATTGGAGAGCCAGCTGAGCGCCGCCGGCATCCGCACCCAGGAATGAGCCGGCCTGCTGCAGCGACGGTCGGCCTGGCGATCGAGCGTAAATCCATTGACTACATCGGCGAGGGCGAACGCCACGGACGGGTAATGCACCAGGTACCGTTCTGGTTCCTGGCTAATTTCCACTTCTTCACCATCGCGATCGGCTTCGTCGGCCCAAGCATGGGCCTGAGCTTCGGCTACACCTCGCTCGCGGGGACGCTCGGCATTCTGTTCGGAACCATATTCGTCGCCTTTCATGCCTCGCAGGGGGCGGAACTCGGGCTGCCGCAGATGATCCAGTCGCGCGCCCAGTTCGGCTTTCGCGGCGTCGCCGTGGTGCTGATCGGCACGCTGTTCACGTTCGTGGGATTCAATGTCGCGGACTGCGTACTCACGGCGCATGGACTGAACGCGATCCTCGGCTGGAATCAGGGGCTGGTGACCGTAGTGGCCTCGGCCGCCGGGGCGTTGCTGGCGATCTACGGACACGACTGGATGCATCGCATCTTTCGCTGGAGCTTTGTGCTGTGCATGCCGCTCTACACCCTGCTCACCGTGGCGATCATGCTGCATTGGATCCCGGCGACCCATCCCGCGCCTGGAGGATGGAGCGCGGTCGCGTTCTTCGGACAGTTCGCCGCCAGTGCCAGCTATAACATCGCCCTGGCACCGTCGGTGTCGGACTACTCGCGCTACCTGCCGCGCAACAGCAGGCCGCAGGCGATCATTGCCGCCGTGTACGTCGGGGCCTGCTCGTCGGCGATCTGGCTGATTGCCGTGGGCGCCTGGCTGGCGACGCGGCTCGGAGCCTCGGACGGCCTGGTGGCGTTGTACGACGCGGGCAACAGCCTGTTCTCCGGTTTCGGGCTGGTGCTGTCAGTGGCCTCGGTGGTGGTGCTGACGGCCACGATGGGGCTCAATGCCTACAGCGGCATGCTTACCGTGCTCACCGCGCTCAGCTCACTGTTTGAAATACGGCCGACCGCGCGCCTGCGCGTGATCACCATCATCGCGCTGGCACTGGTCTGGGCGGCGCTGACAGTGGCGATCAGCGCCAATTCGATCGCGCTGCTGTTTGCGGTACTCACCATGATGCTGTACCTGCTGGCGCCATGGACCTCGATCAACCTGGTGGATTATTTTTTCGTGCGGCGTGGGCGATACGCCATCGCGCAGTTCTTCCTGCCGCATGGTATCTACGGCGCCTGGAATGCCAGAGGGCTGGCGGCGTATCTGGCGGGCTTCGTTGCAACGATGCCGTTTTTCGTCGTGCCCGATGTCTACACCGGGCCGGCGGCGCGTGCGCTCGGCGGCGTCGACCTCGGCTGGCTGGTTGGCCTGGTGGTGTCGGGGGCGCTGTACCTGTGCCTGTCGCGCTCGTTCGACCCTACGAGCGAATCCGCGGCGATCAGCGACAGCGAGCGCATGCTCGGCGAGCATACCAACGCCCGATTGACAATCATATGAAGAGGTCGGATGGTCGCTGCGCCGAATCAGAGTGAGCACAGCGTGAATCAGCCGATCAAGATCCTGTTGCAGACTACGATTGCGACCACGCCGGATGACTGGTCGATCGCCCGGTTCGGCCGCCTCGCCACTTTTCTGCGTGAGCAGCGCGGCCAGGACGGACAATTGCTGTTCGAGGTGACGGCGCGTGACCGCGATGCGCCAGGCGCGCCCGATGCGGTGTTATCCAGGCTGGATCAGACCGACTTCGACCAGATGTGGTTATTCGCGGTGGACGTCGGCGACGGACTCACGCCGGACGATTGCCGTGGCATTTCGAACTTCCGTCGCCGCGGGCGCGGATTGATGGTCACGCGCGATCATATGGACCTGGGTTGTTCAATCTGCGCGCTGGAAGAAGTCGGCGCGGCGCATCATTTCCACAGCAAAAACGTCGACTCGAATTCTCCGGCCGAGCGCGACGATCCCTACACGACAACAATTTCCTGGCCCAATTTTCACTCCGGGGCCAACGGCGACTACCAGACTATCCAGGTCAAAGGAGCGATGCATCCGGTGCTCTCGAATCCTTTCTCGCCCACCGGGGCGATCCGTTTTTTGCCGGCCCATCCGCATGAAGGTGCGGTGAGCGCCCCGGAGGGCAGCGATGCCCGGGTGATCGCCACCGGCACCAGCAAGGCCACCGGCAGGACATTCAATATCGCCGTCGCATTCGAATCCGGCGCAGGCCGCGGGCGCGCGATCGCCGAGAGCACGTTTCATCATTTCGCCGACTACAACTGGGATACCCGGCTCGGTGCTCCCAGTTTTGTCTCGGAACCGCCGGGCGACGCGCTGCTGCGCGAGCCGGCGGCCATGGCCGAGACCCAGCGTTATGTGCGCAACATGGCGCTCTGGCTGGCAGGCAAGGACCTTTAGCCGCCGACACTGCCGCGCTAGTGGGTACAAGGCTTTGGCTCAGTCCAATCCACCGGCTTGAAGATCAGAAGTTGTCGCAGCAGCCAGTTGGTGGCGAGGTACTGATTGTCGGCTGGATCGACGTGATCAAAGCTCTGCCCATCTTTCGAAAACTGAACTTTCGTGTCCGGCGCGTTAGCCAGGATACGATGCAATTCATATTCGACCATCTGGCGATTCGGCCCGATGTAGTCCTGCAAGGCAGCAGCGTTGCTGGACCGAATGGTGACCAGGTTTTGCTGATATGAAAACAGATACGGCAAGCTCGAAAACAGCAGATGGTTGGTGCGCCCGCCTTCGGTTCGCAGGTTGCTGAACATCGTGATCGAGGACTCGGTCTTGAATCCTATGTACGGGCTGATGCCGTTAACCAGGAACAGCAGTGACAGCACAGCAAATATGGGGCTGGTAAATCGAAACGCGGGCGTGTCTTCGGCGGCCCAGGACCGTGGACAGAAATACAGCACCGATAAGTAGAATGTGCCGCCGACCAGCGCGAACACCGGCATCGCGTGATAGGGCCAGAAATGCCTGCTGATGGCGATCTGTCCGCCGGCCAGCGTCAGCGCAAACAGCGTTGCCGGAAGTGCCAGCAGCGCGGTGCGCGCGGCGGTGGGCAGCCGGCGCAGTGCCTGGTTGACGCGTACAAAATACTCCGACGGCAGGAACAGCGTGTACAGCGACAGGCAGATCATCGAGAATTCCATGTAGAACCTGTAGCCGGAGAAGCCGATGATCAGGTGAAACGGTATGCCGATGGCGAGACCATAGAATTTCCAGCGCCGCGACAGCAGGCAGAAAATCGCCAGCGTCTCCACCACAAAGGTCGAGTAGATCGCGCCATATTGACCAAACAACCAATCCTGCAGGCCGAACGCATGCACCAATGGCTTATAGATGGCGACTGCGCAACTGACATTCGGATTGAGAAAATCTGAATTGATCTTATGGAAGATCCCGTAGGAATACATGATCAGCAGCAGGTCACGCGCCATAGGCGCGAACGTCCGATACAACCGCTCGCGCTCGAGCTTGCGATCGACGATTGCCAGGTAAAGCGACGAGCCGACAAGCGCGACTGCGGCAAACGCGGAAATGGTGGCGTTGTTGGAGGCTACCGGCGCGTGGATGGCATACACAATCAGGCGAGCGGCCATCATGCCGATCAGCACAGCGAGCGATCGCGGGCGCGCCAGCGAGGCGAGCGCAATGCCGATCAACATGATGCGCGCGGTGAAAGGAACCAGTGCGGAATGCCGGAACGACAGTTCGCCGGGCGCGGAGATGGCCTCGAACAGCAGATGCGATGCAAACAGAATGGCAAACAGGCTGAGGGCGTCGAGCCTGAGCACGGCGCTGCCGACGCCCGGCCGGTGGCTCAGTTCAATCGGCACTGCCTCTGTCATCGATTGCACCTCGTCGGCAGCCATATGCGGTATAACTTGCACTATATGGCTACTCATGTTGCCGTTCCGCCTGGGGTTTCGGTTTCCGAGCCGACCATCATCTACGATGGCGACTGCCCGTTTTGTAGCCGCTACGTATCGCTATTGCGACTGCGCCAATCCCTCGGCAGCGTCAAACTACTGAATGCACGCGACGGCGGGGCTCTGGTCGATGCGGTTCGAGGCCTCGGCATCGATCTCGATGAGGGCATGGTGCTGGTGATGAACGGCGAGATCTTCCACGGCGCCGAGTGCCTGCACCGACTGGCGCTATTGACCACATCCAGTGGCGCGTTCAATCGCCTAAACGCCTGGATGTTCCGCTCGCGCATCGCGTCCCACCTGCTCTATCCTGCGCTGCGCGCCGGCCGCAATGCGGTACTGGTGTTGCTCGGGCGTCAGAAGATCGGCGACGAGATGCCGCAGCATCGCAAGCCATGACGCGGGCAGTCGGCCGGCGGGCCGCCGGCCGCGCGGCGATCAGACCGGCAGCGTCTCTTCGCGCGAGGCGCGCTTGCGCTCGTGTGCCTTGAGGTGGCGCTTGCGCAGCCGGATGCTCTGCGGCGTGACTTCGACCAGTTCGTCCTCGGCGATGAATTCCACCGCGTATTCGAGCGTCAGCTGGATTGGGGGCGTGAGCACGATCGCCTCGTCCTTGCCGGCGGCGCGGATGTTGGTCAGCTTCTTGGTCTTGATCGGGTTGACCACCAGGTCGTTCTCGCGGCTGTGAATGCCGATGATGGACCCTTCATAGAGCTTGTCGCCGGGGCTGACGAACATGCGGCCGCGCTCCTGCAGCATGAACAGCGCATAGGCGACCGCCTCGCCGTCCTCGTTGCTGATCAGCACGCCATTGCGCCGGTCCGGAATCTCGCCCTTGACCGCGGAATAACCGTCGAAGATGTGGCTCATCAGCCCGTTGCCGCGCGTCAGGGTCATGAACTCGCCGACGAAGCCAATCAGGCCGCGCGCCGGCACGCGGTACTCGAGCCGCGCGCGCTGGTTGCCGTCGATCTGCATATCGGTCAGTTCGGCACGGCGCGCGCCCAGCGCCTCCATCACCCCGCCTTGGTGCACCTCGTCAATATCAACGGTCAGCGCCTCGAACGGCTCCTGCAC
>DATAJH010000080.1:0-17738 GCA_036262215.1 Steroidobacteraceae bacterium | reverse complement strand
GGAGTACCTGTCCGACGTCGTCGGCGGCTGGGTCACGGTCATCATCGGGGCGGTGTTCATCGCCTGTGTGATGGCGTTTCGCCGCGGCATCATCGGCGAGCTGGCGGTGCTGCTGCGACCGCGACGCTGAAGGCGGCGCAGGATCAATCACACAGCTCCGGTTCAGTTGACCGGCGCCGGCGCCGACTTTTCCGCCCGAATCCAGGCATCGGTGCGCGAGTCCAGCAGGTCGAGCGGCAGCACGCCGCCGCTGAGCATTTCATCATGGAAGCGGCGGATGTCGAACTTCGATCCCAGTTCGCTTTGCGCGCGATCGCGAAGTTCACGGAACTTGAGTTGCCCGAGTTTGTAAGACAGCGCCTGCGCCGGCCAGGCGATGTAACGATCCACTTCGGTCTGGATGGTGGGTTCGTCGACGGCAGCCGAGCTGCGCATGAACTGCACCACCTGTTCGCGGCTCCAGCCGCTGGAATGGATGCCGGTGTCCACCACCAGGCGCACGGCGCGAAACAGCTCGCTGCTGAGGCGACCGTAATCGCTGACCGGGTCCTGGTAGAAACCGATCTCCCTGCCGAGTTGTTCGGCATACAGCGCCCAACCCTCGACGTACCCGGAGTTATCCTCGTGGCGGCGAAACCTGGGCAGCTCGGTCAGTTGCTGCGCCACCGACTGCTGCATGTGGTGCCCGGGGATACCCTCATGATAGGCAATGGCCTCGTCGAGGATGAGCGTGCGGTGCGCGAAGTTGGAGGTCGCCACCACCACGCGGCCCGGGCGGGTGCCATCCGGAGTACCGGCCTGGTAGTGCGTCGCCATTGCCGCCTGGAATTCGGGGATCGCCTCGACGGTGACCGGTGAGCCGGGTATGAAGCCGAACAGGTCGGGAAGCCTGGGCTGCATCTGTGCGATGTACTTGCGGAAGTCCTCCAGGATCTGCTGTGCCGAGACGGCTATGTACCTGGGGTCGGTCTTGAGCGACTCGCGGAACGCGGCCAGATCGGCGAAGCCTTGCTGGTGCGCGATGCCCAGCATCTCGGCCTGAATTCGATCGATCTCGCGCAGGCCGATGCGGTGAATCTGATCGGGGGTGAGATTGCCGACGGTAGTGCGGCTGCGGATGTCGTTCAGGTAGCGCTGCACTCCACCTGGCAGCGAAGTGACGGCGAGGGTGGTGCGCCCGCGGGGCGCGTATTCATCGGCGATGAAGCGGGCGAACTCCTGGTAGGCGGGCAGCACCTCGTTGACCACCGCCTGCGTGATGGCATCAGTCAGTCGTTGCTGCTCCTGCAATGGTATGGCGGCGGGAAATCGCTTCGTGGGCAGCAGGAACGGATCGGCCGCGACGATGCCCTGGCACTGAGCGGGGACTTTCTCGAGCAGGAAACGTACCGGCATGAGATGGTCCTTCATGCCGGCGCGCAGCACCTGTTCGGTCTGGGTGAATACGCGCGGGATCTGGTGCAGGCGCGCGATATAGTCCCGGTAGCGCTGCACCGAATCCAAGGGTACTGCCAGCGGCAGATCGGCCAGATGCACCTGCGGGCCACCCATCTGGCTCACCGGCATCTCGTATTCCCTGAATCGGTAGTTATCCTCGCGCTGCCGCAGCGTATGCAGCAGCACCTGATGCGACAGCACGTCCTGCTGGGGAAAGCCGGCGGTCGATATGGCGGTCAGACGCACCAGAAAGCGCTGATCGCTGGCGTGCTCGTGCTGTATGGCCGCCAGCGAGTACTCGTCCAGCCGATCGTTAAAGCGGTAGTCGCCGTACGACGTGGCGAGCTCGGGATGGGCCATCAGGTTTGCCTGATACAGGTCCTCAAACAGAGCATTCTGCGCGGCGAGGCGTGAGTCGACAGACTGCGGCCGGGTGCTCAGCGAGCCGCAGGCAGCAACGGCCGCGCACGCGGCGAACGTGGCTGCCAGCATCCGAATGCGCATCACGCGCAATAGCGGCGCAGCGCGCCAGCCACGTCGGGTGACGCTCACCGTGGTCCGAAGGGCCGCTGAGATGCCCTCATAGTTTGGCGCGATACTCGCGCTGCACGCGCTTGATGCGCTTGTTGGTGCCGAAGAAGGCGTGCTTGGACATATCGACCGAGTACTTGCTCGCCGGCGGCTGGCGGCCAAGTGCTTCGGCCAGCGCGCGGATGTGGTGCGGACCGGCGCCGCAGCAGATGCCCAGGTAGTGCACGCCCACGGCGTACGCCGCCTTGCCGAACTCGTATATTTCCCCGCGCGTGCACACAAAGGGATCCAGACCGACCGGGAAGGCGCGCGCATTCGCGCAGCACGGGTCGGTCAATGACATGAAGGAGGGCTGATCCGGCGTGGTGCGATACGGCACCGGCAGGGCGGCGACATGACATTTGACCGCGGCGCGAATCTGCTCGATCGCCGGCATGATCGTCCTCGGCCCGCGATGACAGTTCAGGCCCACGACGTCGGCGCCGGCTGCCTCCAGCCGCTGACAGGCCTCGGCCATGCTCCAGCCCTCGCGCGTGGTCTCCTCCCGATGCTGCGCCATCGTGACCACGGCGGGCACCTTCGAATACTTCCTGATCGCCTCCAGCGCCATCAGCGCCTCGCCTGCCCAGGAGAAGGTCTCCGCGACGATGTAATCCACGCCCGCATCCGCGGCCCAGCCGACCTGTTCCTCGAAGATCCTGGCAACTTCCTTCAGCGCCTTGGGACTGGCCGGGTCATAAATGTTGGTATTGCAGATGTCGCCGGCGAACAGTGTGCCGGTCCTGCGGGCAACCTTGCCGGCGATCGCCAGCGCCTTGCGGTTCATCTTCAGCAGATCCTTTTCCCGGCCGATGACCCGCAACTTCTCACGATGCACGTAGTAGGTGAGCGCCTGCGTGACGTCCGAGCCCGCGTGCACGAAATCCATGTGCAACTGCTCGACCACTTCCGGATGCTCGGTGAGCACCACCGGCACGAAGGCGCCGGCCTGCAGGTAACCGCGCCGCTCCAGTTCGAACACATAGCCTTCGTCGCAGATCACCGCTCCGCGTGCCAGCCGGCCCATCAGGTCGCGGCTCAACGGCAGGCGCGAGGGCGCGGTTTTGCTGCGGGCAGTGCTCGGCATGTCGTCCTCCGCAAATGATTCTGGCGTGTCAGCCTGCCATTGTGCCAGATCGCGGCAACGACAATGCGGCCGCCAATCCGATCGCTGCGACCGGCACCAGCACCAGCGGCGAAGCATGCCAGCCGCCAACCGCGGCCGCGACCGCCGCCACCGTCGGCGGGCCGACAAGCTGGCCGATGTGCGAGGCCTGCACGACGATGCCCATGGTCGTGGAGCGCGCTTCGGCGGGAGCGATATGTGGAATGGCGGTGAAGATCGATGCCGGCACCAGGCCGCCGAGCGCCGAAAACGCTACCGCGGCGACGTACTGCAGCGATGGCACCGACCAGCGGGAAAACACCACGAACTCGGCCACCACCATCACTGCGAAGCCAGTACAGATGAGCTGCCGTGGCGTTAGCCCGCGGCTGAACAGCCAGCCCGCCGAAAGATTGCCGGCTGCGTTCGCGAGCACGGCCAGTGCCGTGAGTGCCCCGGCCGCCCTGGAGGAGATGCCGCGCTGCTGCAGGATGGTCGGCAGAAAGCCCACGATGGCGAGGAACTGGAAGGCATAGCAGGCAAACATCGCTGCCAGCAGCAGCGTTCCTGGCCGCAACAGCGACGCGCGCAACAGGCTGCCAAACCGCTGCACCTGCCGGGCGCCGCCCGCATGCGTGCGCGAATTTGACCGTGCCACCGCGAGCGCCAGTGCCGCCAGCAGCGCTGCATTGAATTGCCACCACCAGCGCCAGCCGAGGGCGGAGATAATTGCCGGTGCGGCGGCCAGTGCGACCGCCATGCCGACCGGCATGTAGGCGCCCCACAGCGACGGTACGAAGCGCCGGTCACGTCCGACCGCCGCGGCGGTCAACAGACTGGGTACGGCGACCACCGTCACGACAAAACCCGCGCCCTCAACCGCGCGGCTGACGAGCAGCAACGTCGCCCCGCTCGAGGTCGCTCCGAGGCCGGCTGCCAGCGCCATGGCCAACAGGCTCGCGACCGTTACGTGGCGCGCTCCGAAGCGGTCCGCGAACGCGCCCGCTACACTGCCAAACAATGCGCCGACTGCGCTGAACATCGACAGGATCCAGGCCGAGGCCACCAGACCCACGCCCAGATCCGATCGCAGCAGCGACAGCGCCGGCGGAACCTTCCCGATCTGCATGGCACAGACCACGCCGGCGAGCAGCAGTAGCCAGATGCGCGGCCAGTCGCTGCGATCATCCGCGACCGGCGATGCTCTACCGCGCTGGGCGGCATCGGTCACGGTGCTGGGGTGCGCGTGGCGGCGCGCTGGGGGAAAATCATGATGCAGGCGATGATGAATGCGATGAGCGCGGCCGAGGCGACATAGCGGCTCAGCGCCAGCCCGCCGGCAGTGACGGGTTTATCCAGAAAATCACCGACCACGGCCCCCAGCGGCCGCGTCAGGATGAATGCCGCCCAGAACAACGCGGTGGTCGAGATCCTGGTCCAGAAATATGCCGCCGCCACCAATGCCAGCAGCAGGCCGAACACCGCGGCGGCTCCGGTGTAGCCAAGATCTGCGCTGTCGGCGGTCCAGTCTCCCAGCGCGGTGCCGAGCGTCTGGGAAAACATGATCGTGACCCAGTAGAACATCTCCGCCCTGGGCGAGCTTACGGTAGCCACGGACACCGAGCCGAGTGACCAGTACCACACCGCCAGCGACGCCATGAGCAGAATGAACAGCAGCGAACTGCCGCCGGTGTAGCCGATCCCCAACGAGCGGTCGACAAAATCCGCCAGCGTAGTGCCGACCATCGTGGTGGCGATGATCGTGGTCCAGTACAGCCACGGATGAAAGCGGGTCGTCCTGATCTGCGCCGCCACCGCAATGATGAAGATGGCCGCGAAGATTGCGCTGCCGACCAGGTAGCCCAGGTTCATCGACATCGACACGGTATCGCCGCCGGTTTCCCCCAGCGTGGTCGCGGCGATCTTGATGATCCAGAAGATCAGGGTTACCTCCGGGACCTTGCTCATGCTACAAAGTGTTCCTCGTCGCTGGTGGTGATCGCAGCCTATATGCCGTATTTCGACGCCGTTTCCAAGGTCGACACGCACGAGCTGTCAAATGCGGTGGACCAGGCCAATCGTGAAGTGGCCAAGCGCTACGACCTGCGCGGTACCAACGCGCGCTTCGAACTGCTGGAATTTGTCATCACTCAGTTCGCGCACAGCGAATACCAGCTCGACCAGTTGCTCGACATCCTGAGGTTGCGCCTGGCAGCGCGCGGCATCGACCCGCGCAGCATGGAACTTGGCGAGGTGGAAGTAAATCTGAGCGAGGCGCGCCGCAGCATCACCATCAGGCAGGGCATCGAACAGGCGGCGGCCAAGAAGCTGGTGGCCAGTCTCAAACAGGCCAAGCTCAAGGTCGAGGCGCAGATCAATGGCGACAAGCTGCGCGTAACGGGCAAGAAACGCGACGATCTGCAGGCGGCTATTGCGCTGCTGCGTAAGTGCGACATAGATCTTCCGCTGCAGTTCGAGAACTTCCGCGACTAGGGCTTTGCGGCTGCCAGGGTCTTATAGAAATAGGTGGTGTCACACAGCCCACCGTCTGGCCACAACGCGTAGCCGGGTATCACGCCGACGCGCTGCCAGCCCAGACGGGTATACAGACGTTCGGCGTCGCCGCCGGTGACGGTGTCCAGCACCAGCAGCGTCCTGCCGGCTGCGCGCGCCGCGGTTTCGGCCGCCCGCATCAGCGCCGCACCGAGGCCGCGGCGGCGGGCACGGCGATGCACCAGCATCTTCGCCACGTCGGCACGATGCGGCTGGTTATCGGGCATCGCCAGCAGCAGTTGCACCGTGCCGACGATGATGCCCGAATCCGCATCCTCGGCCACCAGGACGATGCGCTCGCCGCGCCGCGCACTGTCGATCACGCCCTGCCAGAAGGCCAGCGCCCGCTGATGCGGCAATGGCGACATGAAGCTCACCGAGGCGCCGCCCTCGACGCAGTCGATGAGGACCTCGGCCAGTGCGGCGGCGAGCCGGGGTTCATCACCGGTAGCACGAATTCGTATGCCGGCAGGGTTCACGCCGGTAGTTTCCGCGTCTGCCGCATCGGCTGCAACCGCCGCATCCCTGGCGTTTGACGGCAGCGGCCGATAGGATCGATGAACTCGATGCGGGGACGACTGCCACATGCCTGAAGCCTTTATCGCTCCGACTGCGATCAGCCTGCGCAGTCGCTCGGGAATGCGCGTCGATGTCAACGCCAACGGCTCGCTGCGCCGCTTCGAGTGCGATCCGATTTCGATGAACCTGTTTGTCGGCAACGAGATGGAGGGCGGCCCTGCCAATCTGTATCTGCGCTGCCATGGCGATACGATCGAGTGGACGCCGCTGCTCGGGCCGCGCAGCGCGACTACCTTTGTCGCCGATTCGGGCGGCGGCATGCTGGCGGGCGTGGGCAGCTGGCACGGCATCGACTATTCGATAGCCCTGGTGCTCGCCGGCGGCGCGCCTGCATGGTTCTGGCACGTTCGCCTTGAAAACACGACGTCGCGATCGCTGCTGGTGGACCTGAGCTACGCACAGGACCTGGCGCTGGCACCGTACGGCGCGGTGCGCCTCAATGAGTATTACGTCAGCCAATACCTGGATCACACGCCGCTGCGCCACGCGGTGCACGAAATCGTAATTGCATCGCGGCAGAACCTTGCGGTCGAGCAGAAAAATCCCTGGTGCCTGATCGGCTCATTGCGCAAAGCCATCTCATTCGCCACCGACAGCATGCAGTTTCATGGACTCGCAAGCCGCCGCGGCGACAGCCCGGATGGTCTGGCCAGTGAGCTTCCCGGACGGCGCCTGCAGCATGAACACGCCATGGTGGTCATTCGTGACGCGCCGATACGGCTGGAGCCGCACGCCGGCGTCGCGGCCGGTTTTTTCGGCGGCTATCAGGCCGATCACCCCGAGGCCACATCGGACGCGGACCTGGAGCACGTCGGTAAGCTGCTGGCGCTGCCGGAAGCACTGCCGGTCACGGTCAAATCCGAAGCCACCGCATTGCCCGCGACGCTGACGATACCGGCCGCGGCGACGCTGTTCAGCGCTGCGCCGCCGCTCAACGGCCTCGATCTGGGCGACGATGCGCTGCGCGCGCTGTTCGGGTCACGGTGGCGGCATGAGGAGATCGACCCGCACGGTGTGCGCCTGTCCTTGTTCCATGGCAGCAACCACCATGTAGTGCTGCGTGCGAAGGAACTGCGGGTGCAACGTCCGCACGGGCATGTGCTGCGCACCGGCCGCCACACCACGCCGGATGAGACCGCCCTGACCTCGACCGTGTGGATGAGCGGTGTGTTTCATTCGATGGTCACACAGGGACACGTGAGCATCAATCGCTGTATCTCCACCACGCACAGTTATCTGGGACTGTTTCGTTCGCATGGACAGCGGGTGTTCGTCGAGCTTGGGGGCGCGTGGCGACTGCTGAACATACCGTCGGCGTTCGAAATGTCGCCAGATGCCTGCCGCTGGATCTACCGGCACGAGGAGGGCGTGATCGAAGTGCGGGCCGAGGCACGAAGCGACCCGCACGAGCTGCTCCTTTCGATCGAAGTCAGTTCCGGCCAACCGCTGCGATTCCTGATCTCGCATCACGTGTCACTCAATGGCGACGACGGCAGTGCGGCTGGCGCAGCGCACTGGCGGCGCGATGCTGCCGGCATCGTGATTGCACCCGGTGCCGGAACCGAACTTGCGCAGCGCTTCCCGAACGGAAGTTTCGTCATCGTGCCCGATGCCGGCGTCGACCTGCAACAGGTCGGCGGCGATGAACTGCTGTTCATCGACGGTCGCTCGCGCCAGCAACCCTATGTATGCCTCATCACCGCGCCCGCGGCCGGTGTCGGGCTGCGCATGCGCGGACGGCTGATCGCCGAGGCAATACCGGGCGCGCTGCGAGTGGCGCACGGCGAGCGCCTGATACCGCAGCTGAACATCAGCTCCACGGCTGCGGGCCCGCTCAGCGAGCAGGTCAGCCGCCTGACCGACATCGTGCCGTGGTATACGCACAACGCGCTGGTGCACTACCTGTCGCCGCGCGGTCTGGAGCAGTACTCGGGCGGCGGCTGGGGCACGCGCGACGTGTGCCAGGGGCCGGTCGAGATGCTGCTGGCATTCGAACGCCTGGCGCCGATACGCGACCTGTTGCTGCGGGTGATGGCGGCGCAGAACGCCGACGGTGACTGGCCGCAGTGGTTCATGTTCTTCGACCGCGAGCGCGACATCCGCGCCGGCGATTCGCACGGCGATATTGTTTTCTGGCCGCTGCTGGTGCTGGCCCAGTATCTCATCGCCTCGGGCGATGCCGGCGTGCTCGATGAGCAGGTCCGATTTTTCGATCGGCGGGGCCCGGAGCAGGGCGAATCCGCAACCGTGTGGCAGCACGCGCAGCGCGCCCTGGCGTTGATAGAAAAACGCGTCATCGCAGGCACTGCCCTGGCCGCGTACGGCCACGGCGACTGGAACGATTCGCTGCAGCCGGCCGATCCGGCGATGCGCGATCACATGTGCAGTGCCTGGACCGTGACCCTGCATTTCCAGACGCTGACGACGCTGGCGCGCGCGCTACGCAACAGCGCACGCGAGCCGGATGCCGTCGGCCTTGAGAGCTGGGCCCGCAAGGTGCTGCGGGATTTCCAGCGCCTGCTGCTGGTGGATGGTGTGCTCGCCGGCTATGCAGTATTCGAACGCGGCGGCGGCGTGCGCTATCTGCTGCACCCGGGCGACAAGACTTGCGGCGTGCGCTACAGCTCGCTGGCGATGATCCACGCAATACTGGAGGACATGCTGACGCCGGCGCAAGTGCGAGCGCATCTGCAGTTGATCGATGCGCATCTGAGCGCCGCGGACGGCGTGCGGTTGTTCGATCGTCCGATACCGTATCACGGCGGTCCGCAACGCATCTTCCAGCGGGCGGAGAGTGCGACATTCTTCGGCCGCGAGATCGGCCTGATGTACATGCACGCGCATCTGCGCTACGCGCAGGCGCTGGCACACGTGGGGGAGGCGCAGCGATTTTTTCACGCGCTGTGTCAGGCCAATCCGATCGGCATCCGCTCGATCGTGCCGGACGCGTCATTGCGGCAGGCGAACTGCTATTACTCCAGCTCCGATGCCGCGTTCGAGGACCGGTATCAGGCCAGCGCGCAATATGAGCGGGTCGCGCGCGGCACGATTGCGCTCGACGGCGGCTGGCGGGTGTACTCGAGTGGCGCCGGCATCGCGCTGGGTCTGATCGTGCGCTGCTTTCTGGGCCTGAGCTGCGAGGGGCAGGTGCTGCGCGTAGACCCGGTGATACCCAGGGCGCTGGACGGCCTGCGGGCGCAGACCATGCTGCGGGGACGGCCGATCGAGGTGCATTACCGAATCGCAGGCGCCGGCTGTGGCGTGCAGCGCGTGGTGCTGAACGAACACTCCCTGGACTTCACGCTGGAGCCGAATCCGCATCGTCGCGGAGCCGCGCTGGTGGCGATGGCGGCGGTAGTTGCGCGGCTGGCCCCCGCAGGCAACAGCCTGGTGATCGACCTCGGCTAGAGCGCAGTTGCGCTACTGGCGTTTCCAGACCGTGGTGCCGGCAGAACCGGTGAATTCCACATTGCGCGCGTCGATGGCCCGATAGGTTCCGGTGTTGGACTGGCCGGTGACCGCGGAAGTGGTGCGCCATTGGTTGTTGGCGGCGCTGTAGGTGCCGCTGTCCTCGGCCTGGGTCCTGAAATGGTAGGTGCCGTCGGGATTGTTCTGTATCGTCAGGGCCCAGCTCAGGCCGCCTTGCAGAAAGGTGGCGTGCCAGGTCCCGAGCATGACTGGCTGGAGCGGATTAACCGGAGCGCCCGGCTGTACCGGCTGGAACACGGCCGATCCGCTTGTGCCGGTGACCTCGATCGCAGTGGTGCCGACCGCCCGAAAGGTTCCGGTACGCACGCGGTGGGTCTTGCCCGCCGTGGTTCGATAAATTCCGAATGCGGAGCGATAGGTACCGCTTTCCTCCTGCGTGGTGACCAGACGGTATTTTCCGTCCGCCGTGATCGAGTAGCTCACGTGCGTATCGTAGTCGTCAACCACGCTGTCGGCCTCGAAGTTACCGACGACGACCGGGTCGATGTCCGACCTGGCGGGCCTGGCTGGCTGCGACGCGGGCGAAGTCGCGGACGGTGCCGGCGCCGCGACATGCGGCGGCGTCAGTGATGCGAGCCTGATGTCGGCGGTGGTGGCGTAGGCGCTGTTGGGGTAGTTGCGCTTGAAGATCTGCCAGCCGGCCACGGAATTAGCGGCCTCGGCGGCCCTGAATGCGGCGATCTCATCGGCGGTGGGCCCATGACCGGCTGCGGATGCTGCGGGGCCGACCGGCGTGTGCGCGGGGGTCTGCCCCGCGCCCGGGGCAATGAAATAAAAATCACCGGTGAACTGCGAGTAATATCCCGGCGTCTGCACGTGCTCGACGCTCTTGGCCAGCTGCACCACCTGATCGCGAACGTCATGGATCACCTGGTCGAACGACAACCCAGGCGTCTTCATCTCCTTGATCAGCACGCGCGTGAACACGCCATTGGGATCCTTGTCCCGAGGCCCCAGGTTGTCCAGCGCCTCCTGGCCGGCGCCGGCGGAATACAGTACCGCCTGGCCGTCCGCCGCGGTGACAGGTGCAAGGCCCCGGGCGCGCAGCGCCCGACCGTTGCCTTTGAACGGATTGTCGCGACAGGCATCGATGATCGCCAGCGTGAATCTGGCCTTCTGGTCCTGCATATCGTCAAGCACGCGCTGCAGCGACACCGAATCGTCCTTGAGCTGATCGGGGCTGTCTCCGGCCGTATCCACCGGGATCATGTAGTTGTTGCCCTCGAGTTGCACGCCGTGGCCGGCATAGTAAAAGATCACCTCATCGCCGCCGGCCACCTCGTTCTTGAAAGTGCGTATGGCTTCCTTCATGGCCTGCAGGCCCACATCCTGCTTCAGAGTGACCTTGAAATTTGTCGCCCGGAGGGTGTCGGCCACGGCCCTGGCATCCGCGCGCGCATTGCCCAGCGGGTCGGCATGCTGATAGCTGTCATTGCCGATCACCAGCGCGAGCCGCTTGGCCTGGGCAGGCGACACGACGGCCAGCACGGTGACCGCGATCAGGGCTAAGCCTGCTCGCCGGGCCGGGTTGGTGTGCGTAAGCATTGTCCTTGTTGTAGTGCGGCTCGACACCTGAATACGTCCATCGACTGCTGACGCCGTTGACATCACGCCGCTGGACCGCAGTGCCGTGGCCTGGAAATCATAATTGAGCGTCGCCGATGTGGCTACCGGCAGTTAGTTGCCTGGCGATGCTTTTTCCACCAGACTCGGATGAATAACCAATAGGGTTGCAACTGCGCAGGGTAGGCAGTGCGGCTTGCGATCGGTCTCCTGACGGTGCTGATATTCCTGTCGGCGGCGCATTCGGCAGCCGCGGAGACGCGCATCGCTTTGATCATCGGCAACAGCGATTATGCAAACCCAAACCTGAGGCTCACCAATCCCGCCAACGACGCCGCCGCGATGCAGCGCGCCTTGCAGGCGGCCGGCTTCGTGACCATCGTCCGGCTCAATGCCAAGCGGCTGGATTTCTATCACGCCGTCGATGAGTTCACCGCGAAAATCGGCCGCGACCAGCACGCGGTGGGTCTGTTCTACTACGCCGGTCACGGCGTTCAGGCGGATGGTGTGAATTATCTGATCCCGGTCGATGCGGATATCCAGGCCGAAGCCGATCTGGAGGCCAATGCATTCGATGCCGGGCGGGTGCTGCGGGCCATGAAGGTGGCGCAGAACGAGATGAATATCGTAATTCTCGATGCCTGCCGCGATAACCCGCTGCCCAAGACCCGCGGCATCGAGCGCGGGCTGGCGCGCATGGATGCGCCCAGCGGCACCTTCATCGCCTATGCGGCGGCGCCCGGTCAGAGCGCCCAGGACGGCGCCAGCGGCACCAACGGCGTGTTTACCGGGGAACTGGTGAAGGCCATGGCCGAGACGGGCGTGCCGCTGGAGCAGATGTTCAAGAAGGTGATCGCCGGGGTCAAGGCCGACACCCACGGCGGGCAGCAGCCGTGGTCGGAAGCCTCGATCCAGGGCGATTTCTATTTTCACGCGGTCGTTGCCCAACCCCCACCGCCGCCACCGCCGTCGCCTCCCGATGCCAAGCAGTTTGAACTGATGTACTGGGAATCGATCAAGGACAGCAAGAATCCGGCCGATTTTCGGGCCTATCTGAGCAAATACAAGAATGGCGAATTCGCCGGTCTGGCAAACAATCGACTGGAATCCTTGAACAAATCCGTGCCCGGCGAAATCGCTACCCCCGCGGTCGCGAGTGTGAAAATATTACCGGCGGCGCCGAGCGTCGCGCAGAAGCCGGCTCGGGCAGCGACGGTCCCGGCCGCAGTTGCGGCTCCGGCGGCGGATACCAAGAAGAAGCAGTGGGGTGGCCAGTGCCAAGCCATCCTGGAAGGTGCCCAGTTAGGAGAGAGTCTCAATGACGAACAACGAGCTTATATCAGCAAGAACTGCCAGTAACCGCTGGCTCGGCGCATGGGCCGTCATCCTGCTCGGCGCGCTGGCCGCTGGCTGCGTACCGCTGACGCCTCCGGACGATAGCGGGCACGGCGCCGCGCCGCCAAACACAGGCAGCGGTCCGGCGGCTGCGCCGGCAGCCCCCGCAGCAGCAGCAACGCCCCCGTCGCCCGCGGCACCGACGCCGCCAGTACCGCCGCCGCCGCCACCTGTCCTGAGTTTCGATGAGGCGGTTGCCAATGCTGCGCACGCGGTGTTTACCAATGCGCCGGCGCCGGACGCAGGGGCCAGCATGGTCGTGATCGATCCGCTGGTGGATGGGATGACCGGTTATCAGTCCAAGGCGACGCAAAGCATCCAGGATCGGATCACCGGCATCGTGAAGAGGGACTTTCCGAAGTATGCCGTGCAGCGCATCACCCCGGACAGCCTCAAGCAGCAGCCGCGCGTTCTGGTCGGCACCTTCACGCCGGTGAACGCGCAGATGAAGACCACCGGCGAACGCGAGGCCTACCGCTTCTGCCTGGTCATGGCCGATCTCAAGACCGGAAAAATCGTTGCCAAGTCGGTGGCGCGGGCGCGCATCGAGGATGCCGACTCGACCCCGACTGCCGCATTCGTCGACAGTCCGGTCTGGACCGACGATCCCAGCATCCAGGCCTACATCGCCACCTGTCAGGCGAGCAAGGTAGGGGATCCGATCCGGCCGGAATATTTTGACGGACTGCTGGCCGCCTCCCTGGTGAGCGAGGCGCAGGACGCCTACGATGAAGGGCATTATGCCGAGGCGCTGGACCTGTTCACCACCGCGCGCAAGACCCCCGCGGGCGACCAGCTGCGCGTCTACAACGGCATATACGTCACGCTGCTCAGGCTCGGACGCACCGAGCAGTCGGCGGCGGCGTTCCGCGATCTGGTGGATTATGGACTGCGCAAGAAGCGCCTGGCCGTGAAGTTCCTGTTCCGGCCCGGCTCGGTCAGGTTCGTGACCGACAACAACATGTTCAGCGGCAGCTACGGCACTTGGCTGCAGCTGATCGCTGCGCAGGCTGTCTCAAGTCAGGCCTGCCTGCAGATCACCGGTCACACCAGTCCGACCGGGCCGGCAGCCATGAATGACAGCCTGTCTCAGCTGCGGGCCGAGTATGTCCAGTCGCGGCTGGAAGGCGATCAGCCGCGACTGAAAAAGCGCACCGTCGCGACCGGCGCCGGCTCGCGCGAGAATCTGATCGGCACCGGACGCGACGATGCGTCCGATATGCTCGACCGGCGGGTGGAACTCAAGCCGATCGAGCCCTGTAGCTAAAGGCGCCGATGCGCTACTGGTGCCTGACCGGGATGTCGATGTAGCTGCTGCCGTACCAGCGGATTTTCAACGCCGATGTGGCGTCGGCGATGGATTCGTCGCTCACGTCCTGCCCGGTGCCGTAGTTGATCTGCTGATCCGGCCGCTTGTTGATGCCGAGCACCATGACCAGCCGGCTGCCGGCCTGTAACCTGCGGCTCGTCAGGCGCTCACTTCTGAAACCCAATTGCTGGCGCTCGCCGGCCTTCAGCAGGTGGCGATGACTGCGGTCCTGTGCATAGCTTGCGCGAAACGTGTAGGGCGGATCGAACAGCCGGATGTAATCGCCACTGGCCAGCTGCTCGTACAGCGCGATGGTGATGTCCATGTCCATTTTATTTACCGTGAAATCCAGCAGCCCGGAGAACAGGCCGTTGATCTCCATCGGCTGAGCAAGAGGCTCGCTGACGAATGTCAACTGGTTGTGTAGCGGAACATTCCTGCTGATCAGGTCGGACGCAGGGGTCCAGTCGGCGTCACTGCGATCGGCCAGCTTGACGGTCTGGCGCGCGAAGGCGGTGCTCGATCTCAATGTCGCAACCAGCCGGTTGCTGTCGCTCGAGGGGCCGGAGTCCAGGTAAAATCGCATTGATCCGTTGGCCATTGCGGCGAGCGACGGCGCGTGTTCCCAGATATTGGCCCCCATCACCTCGTAGTTGATGCGATCCTGCAGCACCGCGGGTCTTGCGCCGCCCTTGAAAATGGAGTCGAACCACTGATAACGCAGTTCGCGCAGGTCGATGAGAGCGGCGCTGTCGACCTGGTATCCCTGAAGTACCGACAGCGGTCCGCGCTGAGTCGCAACCTCATCGTAGGGTCCGATCAGCAGCGTCTGGTCGGCCTTGGGATTGTATCGGTAGTGTTCGGTGAGGTAGTACAGGGCGCCCGCCTCGCTGCTGTCGTAATAACCGGTGGTCGTCAGGACCGGGATGTTGATGCGGGCGAAATCATCCCGGTACGGGATCATCTTTTGCCAATAGCCGTCGTAGCTCGGGTGCCCAAGCCAGCGGCGGAAGTTCGCATTGGGCATACCGTAGACATGCACCAGATCCCAATACGGCTTGCCGCTCGTATACCAGCTCTGATCGAGCCAGCGCCAGTGTGCATTCTCCCTATAGATCTCCTCGTCCAGGGTTTTGTTGTCGGTGACGAATCGAACCCAGCGGTACGCTGAATTGAGAGCGATACCGCCCTCTCTTGTCAGATTGATGCCCGGCGCGGTGGCGGCCGAAGTGGCAATCGCCTTCAGCGCCGGCGGCAGGCGTTTGGCGGCGGCCCACTGGGAGAAGCCGCTGTAGTCCTCGCCATACATGCCTACGCGGCCATCGCTCCACGGTTGCGTGGCAATCCAGTTGATCACCGCGCGGGCATCATCGCCGTCGTGCTCAAAGGGCACCGGCTTGTCGGGGCTCCTGCCCTTGCCGCGCGCATAGGCGATGACTCCCACGTAGCCGTGGGCGGCGCACTCCATGGCGTTGTTGCCCGGATACACGTAGATGGTGAACTCGAGCAGCGCCGGCAGCGCCTTGGCGGCATTTCTCGGCCGCACCACTGTAGCGGAGATAGTCGCTCCATCGGGCGTTCGGATGAGCACGCCCCAGTCGGTGGTATAACGCCGGCTGTAGTCCGCGGCGACCATGGGATCGACCAGCGGACGCAGACTCTGGTAGGCGGTGAACGAGAAGTAGGCCCAGATGAGATCCACCGCCTCCGGCAGTGTTACCGAGCCTTTTGGCCGCAGCCGATCGAACTGGCTTTGCAGCGCTTCGAGTGACTCCGGCGGCGGCGCCTGGAAGTTCCAGGTGATCGCGTAGGCTTCCGCGTCGTTCAGGCCGGGGATTACTTCCTGGAACGACTGCGTCAGCGCCGCCGCAAACTGAACCCGACCTTCCGCCTCGATGGCCCGGGCGTGCAGGTAGATGTCGTACACCACCGAGCGGTCGGCCGGCCAGGTGCCGTGCGCGCTATGCCGCCATTGGCGCAGCTCCTGCCGCGTCGCATAAGCGGCCGCAAAGCCGCCGGCGACCGACTGCAGCGCCGAGACGTTGGCTAGATAGCGCTCGCGATCACTCTCCTGATAGACCGGCAGCACGCGCCCCGCCAGATCGCGCAGCACGACCGGCGTCGAGGCATCGGTGGCAGCGGCGGGCAGGCGCAGGTCGAATTCCTGCGCCGGTGCCAACGATGGCAGCAGCGCCATCACGAGCGCGATGCACACCAAATAATGCATCCGACCGATGCCAGCGCCGGTGGTGCGGGCTCTATCGGTCTTGAGCACGGGCTTCTTCTTCATGGGCCAAATGTGGATCCCCTGTCAGTCGTCGGGAGCGGTGCTGCCGCGGTGTCGTCGCGGCCGACGGTGTGCGTCGCTGGCGCTTTGACGAGATGCAGCGTGCGCGAAAATAGCGGGTTGCGCGCCTGCCCGCCGCCGATATGGATCACGCCGGTGTGTTGCAGCTCGTGCGTCAGCGCGTCCATGAAGCGCTCCAGCGTGTCGCCATCGAGCGAGCGCAAGGTGTCATCAATGAGGATCCAGGGTGGCGCCTGCAGCAGCACGCGCGCGAATGCCAGCGTGAGCTGCTCGTCGCCACTGAGTTCCCGATCCCAGCGCTGAGTGGTGTCCAGCGCCGGTACCAGTCGCGCCAGGCCCAGGCGGGCCAGCGAGCGCGCGAATGCGTCCTGGTCGAAACGTTCAACGGCCATCGGGTAGGCCAGTACTTCACGCAGCGTGGCGCGAGGCAGATAGGGTGTGCCGCGCGGGATAAAGACGATGGCTTCGTCCTTGGGATGCTCGATCCGCCCCGCGCCCCAGGGCCACAATCCGGTCAACGCGCGGAACAGTTGCGTCTTGTTGGTTCCGGGTTCGCCGACGATGAGCACGCGCTCGCCGGCGTTGACGGTGACCTGCCGCTCCCGGAGCATGTCGCAGCCGGTCGAGGAGGCAACCTCCAGGTTCTCCATAACGATCCTGTCCGGCGCGCCTTCCGCATAGACGATGCGGCTTTCGATATGTGGAACCACGTCGGCGGTGACCAGGGCGCGGCGGAAACTGGCGACACGCAGCAAGGTCGCGCGCCAATCGGCGATGACGCTGAAATTATCCACAAACCAGCGCAATGCGGACTGCGCCTGGGTGAAGGCTGCGCTGGCCATCATGAGGCCGCCAAACGTCAGTTTGCCCGCGAAGTATAGCGGTGCGGCCACCAGAATCGGTGCCACCAGCGTTACCCAGCCGAAGCCCGCCGTGATCCAGGTCAGGTTGGTGAGGCCGGTGACCAGCCGGCGCGTAGCGGCCAGCACCGCCGCCAGATGCAGCTCGACGCGGCGGCTCTCATCGGCCTCACCGGCCGCGAGCGATATCCCGTCGACGTGTTCGTTGACGCGCACCAGCGCAATTCGCAGGTCCGCCTCGCGCGCATAACGCTCGGCGTTGCGATTGATGAGTGTGCCGCCGACCCAGTAGCTCAGCAGCGAGCCGGCAGCCGCGTAGATGACGGCGGCCCACACCATGAAGCCGGGTATCGAAAAGATGTGGCCCGCGATATGGAAGGCAAAATCATTCGATAGCGCCCACAGCACGCCGGTGAACGCTATCAGCAGGATCGAGGCCTGCAGCAGACCGATGCCCAGATCGCCCGATAGCTCGCACAGGTGGCGCGCGTCCTCGTGCATACGCTGGTCCGGGTTGGCGCCGATCGGTCCGGCGTTGGCAAGCCAGAATGCGCGGCGCGGCAGCATCCA
>DATAJH010000079.1:0-50116 GCA_036262215.1 Steroidobacteraceae bacterium | reverse complement strand
TGTCGTTCATCGTCTGGGCGCACCATATGTTCACGGTCGGCATGCCGCTGTCGAGCGAACTGTTCTTCATGCTGTCGACCATGCTGATCTCGATCCCGACCGGCGTGAAGGTATTCAACTGGTCGACCACCATGTGGCGCGGCTCGGTGAGTTTCGAGCCACCGATGCTGTGGGCGCTGGCATTCCTGTTCCTGTTCTCGATCGGCGGCTTCTCCGGCCTGATGCTGGCGATCGCGCCGGCCGATTTCCAGTACCAGGATACGTATTTCGTGGTGGCGCATTTCCATTACGTGCTGGTCACCGGTGCCATCTTCGCCATCATGGGCGCGGTGTATTACTGGCTGCCGAAATGGACCGGCCAGATGTACAACATGACGCTCGCCAAGTGGCATTTCTGGCTGTCGGCCATTTTCGTCAACGTGTTGTTCTTTCCGCAGCACTTTCTGGGTCTGGCGGGCATGCCGCGCCGCGTTCCGGACTACGCCACGCAGTTCACCGACTGGAACATGGTGTCCTCGATCGGTGGTTTCGGCTTCGGCCTGTCGCAGTTCCTATTCCCCTACCTGATCTGGAAGTGCGCCCACGGCGCCGGCGTGAAGGCCACGAGCAAGGTGTGGGATACGCCGATCGGGCTGGAGTGGGAGTTGCCCTCGCCGGCGCCCTACCATAGCTGGGTCGAGGCGCCGAGCATGGAAACCCTGGAACACGGCGCGCCGTCGCACGACGCGCACGGCTGAACGGCTGGCAGCCGCTTTAGAGCATGGACGCGGAAGTTAAAATGATCGTGGATCGCGAGCAACGACGGCGGGTGCGGCGCAACGCGCTGCTGCTGGGCCTGATCGCGCTGGCGGTGTACAGTGCATTCATCGTGCATTCGGTGCTGCGCGGGCTCAGATGAGCAACCAGGGCGACACACCTGGCAAACACCGCGGCCTGGTGTTCAAGCTGTCGATCTTCGTGGCCGGCAGCTTCGCCTTCGGCTTTGCACTGGTGCCGCTGTACGACGTCTTATGCTCGATCACCGGCCTGGGTAACCAGAAGAGCCTGACGCGCGCCTACGCCCAGGGCAACGAGGCGATCGATCAGCATCGGGTAGTGACCATCGACTTCATTGCCAACCTGCCGAGCGTCGGCAACTGGGAATTCCGACCGATCACCAAATCCCTCGAGGTGCATCCAGGTCAGCTCTACGAGGCCGATTTCTTTGCCCATAACCTGACCGGGCACGACACCACCGCACAGGCGGTACCGGATATCGTGCCCTCGAAGATTGCCGCCTGGTTTCACAAAACCGAATGCTTCTGCTTCTCGCCGCAGTCCTTCAAACGCGACGAGCAGCGGGTGATGCCGGTGCGCTTCTTCGTCGACCCGGAGCTGCCCGGCTATGTCGAGCACCTGACCCTGGCCTATACGTTTTACGATGTCCCCGATCGCGGCGGCAACCCCGGTTGAGGATGCAAGTTTCACCACAGGATAGAGGATGATGTCAGACACGCACGCGCACGCGGATTCCACCAAGTACTACCTGCCGCACAACAGCCCGTGGCCGATCCTCGGTTCGGTAGCGCTGTTCTGCCTGATGATGGGCGGAGCGTTCTATCTCAATGAATGGGCTGGCGGCTGGGCCCTGATTCCGGGAGCGGTGCTGCTCGCGACCATGTTTTTCTGCTGGTTCGGCACCGTGATCGGAGAGAACCAGCGCGGCATGCTCGACAACGCGCAGGTCGACCGCTCGTTCCGCATGGGAATGATCTGGTTCATCTTCTCGGAGGTGATGTTCTTCGCGGCGTTCTTCGGGGCCTTGTTCTACGCGCGCGAGCTTGCAGTGCCATGGATAGGCGGCGAAGGCGTCAAGCTGGTGAACAAGCTGGTATTGTGGAAGAACTTCAACCCGACCTGGCCGACCAACGGTCCGGCGCACATCGGCGGCCGCGCGGACGGTACTTTCGATGTGATTCCGGCCTTCAGTCTGCCGGCGATCAATACCCTGATTCTGTTGTCGAGCGGCGTGACCGTCACGCTGGCGCACCACGCACTCACAGCCAGTCACCGCTCGTGGCTGAAGTTCTGGCTGGCATGCACCTTCCTGCTGGGCTTCACCTTCGTCGCACTGCAGGCGCATGAGTACGGCGAGGCGTACCGCGATCTGGGATTGCGTTTGTCGACCGGCATCTATGGGTCGACGTTCTTCATGCTGACCGGGTTCCATGGCCTGCACGTGACCATCGGCGCGATCATGCTGATGGTGATCTGGTTCCGGGTGCTGAGCGGACACTTCACGCCCAAGCATAACTTCGCTTTCCAAGCGGTGGCCTGGTACTGGCACTTCGTGGACGTGGTCTGGTTGGGTTTGTTCATTTTCGTCTACTGGATCTAAAAGCGCCGGCGCTCAGCGCCGGCCTGCGCGAGGCTACGGGGGTGGGGCGGCGGTGAAAGCAACTCCGCGCGACTGGCCGCGCTTTTCAAGCGCTGTCTTCTACCAGGACGCGGTGGCTGCGATCCAGTGGCTGTGCGACGCGTTCGGTTTTGAAGTCAGGCTCAAGGTCGAGGGCAAGGACGGCCGGATCGAACACAGTGAGCTCATCTATGGCGAGGGCGTCGTCATGGTGGGCCAGGAAGATCCGGATTCCAAGCGCCCCTGGAAGGCCGCGATGCGCAGTCCACGCTCGCTCGGCGGCACGGGCACGCAGTCAATCATGTTCTACGTAGACGACGCCGATGCGCATTGCAGACATGCGCGCAGCCGCGGCGCGCGCATCGTCGAGGAGCCGGCGACCCACGACTACGGCGAGGGATACTGGGCCGATCGCAGCTACGGTGCGCTCGATCCGGAGGGCCACATGTGGTGGATTACGCAGCGGCTGCGCAATCCCCCCGCGGGCTAAAGCAGATCGGCTACACCCAAACGGCTGGTAAATTTGTACTTTGGTCCGCCAGCCCGGACCACGGCCGGCAGGCTGCGTGTCTGTTCGCAAGCGCACCCATAAGTGCTGCGTCATCAGGCGTGACCGCCGAACTCACTTCAGGGTAAAGTCACAGATCTAAGGTCTCATGCATCAATAGCCGACGTGCGCGCCGCTGTTGCGGCGTTCAGTCGGTCGTGGCCGGATCCGGCTCCCAAAGGAATCGGCAATGATCAGCTTCCATCCTGCCGCCGCCGTCCGGGAAAACCGGATCGCCGCGCTGGCGGCTCTGGCGTTGCTGTGCGCGGCATGCACCAAGGCACCGCCGCCCGCGCCGCATCCGGTCGACGTGGCGACCGTCATCGTGCACCCGCAGCCCACCAGCTTTCCCGAAGACTTCGTCGCCGAGACCGAGGCCATCAACGCGGTGGAGATCCGGCCGCGGGTCGGCGGCGAGCTGGTGCAGCGGGTGCCGAACGAAGGCGAGCGGGTAAAGAACGGCGAGCTGCTGTTCGTGATCGACCGCGAGCCCTACATCGCGGCACTGGCGCAGGCGAAAGCGGGCCTGGCACAGAGCGAGGCGGCGCTGGCCCAGTCGCAGCGCGACCTGGAACGCGCCGAATCGCTGTCGAAACTCGACGCGGTCAGCCTGCAGGAACTCGACGCGGCGGTGGCCAAGAACAAGGCCAACCTGGCCTCGATCGAAGCCGGCAAGGGCGCCGTCAGGGCGGCCGAGCTCAATCTCGGGTTCACCACCATCGTAAGCCCGATCGATGGCGTCGTGGGCCGCGCGCAACTGCGCCAGGGCGGCATGGTCACGGCCAACAGCACGCTGCTGACGACAGTCTATGAAACCGATCGCATGTATGTGAATTTCAGCATCAGCGAACGGCGCATGCTCACATTGCAGCGCGACCTCGGCCGCGCGGCCAGCCAGGACGCGACCACGCCGCCGCCGTTCCGAGTGTTCCTGGCCGACGGCTCGCTGTATCCGCAGATTCCCAAGCTCAACTTCATCGACCCCGCCGTGGACACCCGCACCGGCACGCTGGCGATACGACTCGAGGTGGACAATCCGCAGCACCTGCTGCACGCCGGCCAGTTCGCGCGCGTGCAGGTATCGCAGCAGGTGGATCCGAATGCGATCGTGCTGCCGCAACGCGCGATCCTGGACCAGCAGGGCCAGAACTATGTCTGGATCGTCGATGCCGAGGGCAAGGCGCAGCAGCGCGAGGTGCATATGGGCCTGCGCCTCGGCGGCGACTGGCAGGTGCAGCAGGGACTCAAGGCGGGCGAGGTGGTCATCGTCGATGGCGTGCAGCGCCTCAAGCCCGGAACGCCGGTCAAGGCCACGCCACTGGTGCTACCGGTGCCGGTGGCATCGCCGGCCATACCGGCCGGGCCGGTGGTGCCGCCGGCCTCCACCAGCGACACGCGCCCAGCGGCGGAAAAAGGAGTCCGGAGCGGCGCATGATCGATTTCTTCATCGACCGCCCGATCTTCTCCACCGTGCTGGCGATCATCATCACGATCTCCGGCGCGGTATCGCTGGCGGCGCTGCCGATAGCACGTTATCCGCAGATCACGCCGCCCACGATCATCGTCTCCACCGCATTCCCGGGCGCCGACGCCGCCACCATCGAGCAGTCGGTCGCCGCTCCCATCGAGGAGCAGGTCAACGGCGTGCCGCATATGATCTACATGGATTCCAAGAGCGCCAACGACGGCAGCTACTCGCTGACCGTGACGTTCGCGGTCGGCACCGATCAGGATATCGCCGCGGTCGACGTGCAGAACCAGGTGGCGATAGCCGAGCGCCAGCTGCCGCAGCAGGTGCTGCAGCAGGGCGTGGTCGTGGCCAAGCGCCAGCCGCAGATCTTGCTGGCGGTGGCGATCGGCTCCGATGATCCGCGCTACGACTACCTGTACCTGTCGAATTTCGCCACGCTGCACGTGTTCGATGCGCTGGCGCGCGTGCGCGGGGTCGGCCAGGTGGTGGTATTTGGCGCGCGCGACTATGGCATGCGCATCTGGCTCGATCCCGGAAAGATGGCGCGCCTGGGCGTCACCACCGATGACGTCAGCACGATCCTCAATGAGCAGAACGTGGTGGCGCCGGCCGGCACTCTGGGGGCGGAACCGGCGCCCCCGGGGCAGCAGATGCAGTATGTCGCCTCGGTCAGGGGCCGGCTGACGACACCGCAGGAATACGGCGCGATCGTGGTGCGCACCGGCGCCGACGGCGCCATCGTGCAGCTCAAGGACATTGCGCGCATCGAACTCGCCGCCACCGACTATTCGCGCTCCTCCAGGCTCAACGGCGTGCCCACCGCGATCATCGGCGTCTATCAGTTGCCCGACGCCAATGCGCTCGACGTGGCGCGTGGCGTGCGAGCGGTGATGGACGGGCTGGCGCCGAGCTTCCCGCAGGGCATCCACTATTCGATTCCGTTCGACACCACACTGTTCGTTGCCGAATCGGTGCATGAAGTAGTCAAGACGCTGCTGGAAGCGGGCCTGCTGGTGCTGCTGGTGGTGTTCATCTTCCTGGAGAGCTGGCGCGCGACCCTGATCCCGATGCTGGCGGTGCCGGTGTCGCTGGTGGGGGCGTTCAGCGCATTCGCGGCGCTCGGTTTCTCGCTCAACACGCTGACACTGTTCGCGCTGGTGCTGGCGATAGGCCTGGTGGTCGATGACGCCATCGTCGTGGTCGAGGCCGTCACCGAGATCATGGACAGCCGCAAGCTGGCGCCGCCCGAGGCCACCAAGGCGGCGATGCGCGAGGTCACCGCGCCGGTGCTGGCGATCGCACTGGTGCTGATCTCGGTGTTCGTGCCGGTGTCGTTCCTCGGCGGGCTCACGGGACAGTTCTATCGCCAGTTCGCCCTGACGCTGGCGGTGTCGGTCGGCATCTCGTGCATCGTGGCGCTGACACTGACCCCGGCGCTGTGCGCGCTGCTGCTCAAGCCCACCGACCAGTCCCACTTCCCGGGTCTGCTGGGCCGCGCTTTCGGTGCCTTCAACCGTGGCTTTCGCAGCGCCACCACCCGCTACACCGCCACGGTGCGCACCGCCATCGCTCGCACCGCGGTGTCGATGGTGGTGTTCGTACTGCTGACCGTGGCCGCACTGTGGCTGGTGTGGAGCCGGCCCACGGGTTTCATGCCGGATGAGGATCAGGGTTACCTGATCGGCCTGGTGTCGCTGCCGCTCGGGGCCTCGATGCAGCGCACCGAGGCGGTCACCATGGCGTTCGCCAAGCAGATGCGCGATCAGCCGGAGGTCGATAACGTATTTGCGATCACCGGGCTCAACCTTTTGACCGGCACCAACTCCTCCTACGCGGGAACTGTTTTCGTGATTCTCAAGCCCTGGGCGCAACGCAGCGGTGCGGCCCACGGCATCCAGGCCCTGGCGCTGCGCGCCAACCGCATCGGTGGCGGCATCAAGGAGGCGACCGTGCTGGCGCTGAACCCGCCACCGATTCCAGGCATCGGGACCGCCGGCGGTTTTGAATTCATCGTTGAAGACCGCAGCGGCGGTGAGATCGACAAGTTCGCCGGGGTACTGGGGGATTTCCTCGGACAGGCGAATCATCAGCCGGCGCTGACGCGCGTGTTCACGCAGTTCAGCACCCAGACACCGCAGATCGAGTACGTGCTGGATCGCGAGCGGGCCAAGACACTGGGGGTGACGATCTCGAGCATCTTCTCCACGCTGCAGACTTTCCTCGGCGGCAACTACATCAACGACTTCAACCTGTTCGGGCGCACCTTCAAGGTCACCGCCCAGGCGGACGCGAGTTCACGCAACCTGCCCGATTCGGTCGACGGCCTGTACGTGCGCACCGCTGCCAACGACATGGTGCCACTGTCGACGCTGGTGTCGATCAAACCCAAGACCGGACCGGAATACATCGAGCGCTACAACGTGTTCCGCGCCGCGACCATCAACGGTTCGCCGGCGGCCGGCTACAGTTCCGGCCAGGCGACGCAGGCCATGGAGAAGCTGGGTCAGGACCTGCCCGAGGGCTATGGCTACGACTGGACCGGCACCACCTACCAGGAAAAGCTGTCCGGCGGACAGAGCGGTGCCATATTCGGCATGGCGATCGTGTTCGTGTTCCTGGTGCTGGCGGCGCTGTATGAGAGTTGGGCGGTGCCGTTTGCGGTACTGCTCGGTATCCCGTTTGCGATGCTCGGCGCGTACGGCGGTCTGACCTTGCGCGGCATGGCGAACGACATCTACGCGCAGATCGGCCTGGTGATGCTGATCGGTCTGGCAGCCAAGAACGCGATTCTGATCGTCGAGTTCGCCAAGCTGGAATACGAACGCGGCAAGCCGCTGGTGGAGTCCGCCATCGAAGGCGCCCGACTGCGGTTGCGGCCAATCCTGATGACCTCGTTCGCCTTCATCCTCGGCTCGATGCCGCTGGCGATTGCCACCGGCGCCGGCGCCTCCGCGCGCCGCGTGCTGGGCACGGCGGTGGTATTCGGCATGAGTGCCGCAACGCTGGTCGGGATCTTCCTGATCCCGGTGTTCTATGTGCTGATGCAGAGCCTGTCCGAGAAACTGCGTGGCAGCGCGCAGCGCAAGACACCGGCCGCCCCGCCATGACGACGTCGCCGCACATCTGCAGGCTCGCAATCGCAGTCGCGAGCGCATGCGCCGCGGCGCTGTCGCTCAGCGGCTGCAAACTCGGGCCGGATTACCGGCGGCCGGATACCGGGGCGCCGGCAAACTATCGCTTCGACAGCGGCGCGGACGCGGCATCGCTGGCCGATGAGGGCTGGTGGCAGGTGTATCAGGATGCGCGCCTGCAGCAGCTGATCCGCGAGGCGCTGGCCGACAATTTCGACGTGCGCATCGCCGCCGCACGCGTCGACCAGGCGCGCGCCCTGCTGGGCGCCACGCGCCTGCAGCAGCTGCCGGCCATCTCGGTGTCGGCGGGCGCAGAACGCGAGCGAACCTCGCAGTTCGAACTTCTGCCGGGCATCCCACCGATCAGCAACGTATTCGAGCTGCAGGGGAGCCTGTCGTATGAGATCGACTTCTGGGGTAAATACCGCCGCGCAACCGAGGCGGCGCGCGCCCAGCTGCTGCAATCGGACTTTGCCCGACAGGATGTGATCGCAGGATTGGTGGCGGGGGTCGCCACGGCCTACTTCACGCTGCAGGCACTGGACCAGCAGCTCGATATCACCAACCGCACCATCGCCACGCGGCAGAAATTCGTCGACCTGACCAGCGCGCAGCACGATCGCGGCACCGTGTCGGAACTGGATGTCGCGACCGCCGTGGGGCAACTGGCAATCGCCAAGGCCAATCTGCCTGAACTGCGACGCCAGATCGGACTGGCCGAGGATCAGCTCAGCGTGCTGCTCGGTCACAACCCGGACCAGGTGCTGCGCACCCCATTGGAGAGTTCAGAGCCGGTCGCCGATAGCTCGACGCCGACCCCGGTGCCCGCGGCCGGCATGCCTTCCAGCCTGCTCGAGCGCCGCCCCGACCTGCGTGAAGCCGAGCAGAATCTGGTGGCCGCGAACGCGCAGGTGGGCGTCGCCAAGGCTAATCTGTTTCCCACCATCACGCTCACCGCCGCCGGTGGCGGGGCCAGCTCCGCGCTGTCGAGCCTGTTCAGCGGTCCGGCGCGCCTGTGGTCGTTCGGCGGCAGCGCACTGCAGCCGCTGCTCGATTCGCAGCGCAATCTGTATCAGCTTGATCTGGCCGATGCGCAGAAGCGTGAGGCGCTGCTGCAGTACCAGAAAAGCGTGCAGAGCGCCTTCCAGGAGGTCTCCGATGCGCTGGTCGCCCGCCAGCAATATGCCGAGGTGCAGATCCAGGAGCAGACCTGGGTGACGGCGCAGCGCACCGCCAACGCCATCGCGCTGGCGCGTTACCGGGTCGGGTACGCGTCTTACTTCAATGTCATCGACAGCGATCGCGACCTGTTCAGCGCCGAGTTATCGCTCTCGGCAGCGCGCCTGAACACATTGCTGTCGGTGGTGCAACTGTACCGCGCGCTGGGCGGCGGCTGGCAGATCGAGCAGGCGACCGCTGCCAATTCGACCGGCCGCTAGTCAAACTGCCAGGATCGACCGGACGATGCAGATTCATCCGACTGCCCTGATCCACGACGGTGCCCGGCTGGGTGCCGGCTGCGTAATCCATGCGTACACACTGATCACGCGGCATTGCGAGCTCGGTGAAGGGGTCGTGGTGCATCCGTTCGCCGTGATCGGAGGCGATCCGCAGGACCTCGGCTTCGATGCCAGCACGCAGTCCGGGGTCCGGATTGGCGCGCGCACGGTGATTCGCGAACACGTCACGATCAGTCGCGCCACCAGGGCCGGCGCGTCGACCGAGGTCGGTTCGGATTGCTTTCTGATGGCCGCATGCCACGTGGCACATGATTGCCGCATCGGCAGCCGCGTCGTCATCGCCAACGCGGTGCTGCTGGCCGGGCACGTGCAGATCGGCGATCGGGCGTTTCTCGGCGGCGGCGCGGTGATCCACCAGTTTTGCCGCATCGGCGAGGGCGCCATGATCGGCGGCGGCGCGCGCATCTCGCTCGACATCGCACCTTTTTCACTGGCCACGGAACGCAATAGCGTGATCGGCCTGAACGTCGTGGGCCTGCGGCGGCGCGGAATCTCGCGCGAAGTCATGAACGAGATCAAGCGCGCCTTCCGCGCCCTCAGTGCGCCGGTGGGCAACCTGCGCGAAATTGCCGCGTCCACCCTGCAGCAGGGCACGTTCACCAGTGCCGAGGCGCGCGGCTTGCTTGAATTCTTCCAGGGCGGACGGCGCGGTTTTGCACGGCCGGGCCGGGGCGGCGCCAGCGATGAGGCGGACGGCGACCAATAACAGATTGAGATTTCAGCCAACAGGTGGCGATGCGAGTTGCAGCGATTGTAGTAATCCGCGCGCTGCCTGCTCCGACAGATCGAACACCCGCTCGAAGTCTGCGAGCTCGCCATAGTACGGATCGGGAACTTCCCGCAACGCCAGCTGCGGCGCGTAATCGAGCAACAGCCGCACACGATGCCGCAGGCCGGGCGGGGCGAGTGACAGGGCGGCCTTTTGATTCTCCCGGTCCATCACCAGGATGTGGTCGAAACGATCGAAATCCTCCACCCGCAGCACTCGCGCGCGCTGTGACGACATATCGATGCCGTGCGCACGGGCCACACGCTGCGCGCGTTCGTCAGGCGCGCGGCCGATGTGATAGCCGTGGGTGCCGGCGGAATCGGCTTCGACCGCCAGATAGGGCCGGCTGCGTTGCGCCAGTGACCGGAACACCGCCTCGGCCGTCGGCGAGCGACAGATATTGCCCATGCAGACAAACAGCACGCGTACCGGTGCGCGCTCCTGCTGCTGTCCGTGGTGTGCATTTTCTTCGCGGCTTGACAAGTCTCCTTTTTTGCTACCAGACATGAATCATGTCAACCAGCGCGGGCGGATACGCCGGCGGTTCCCCATTAGAATGCGATATTGCGGGATGGGAACTCACCTACGTGACTGCGTTTTTGCGCCGTTTTGCGCTGTCTCCGACCGATCTGCTGCGCGACGCCACCTATCGGCGCCTGTGGACCTCCATTTTCATCTCCTCGTTCGGCGGGCAGGTGACGCTGCTGGCGGTGCCGCTCACGGCGGCGGTGCTGTTGCGCGCATCGCCGACGCAGATGGGTTTCCTCACCGCGATGGAGACCGTGCCGTTCGTACTTTTTTCACTCCCGACCGGTGTGTGGCTCGACCGGGTACGCAAGCTGCCGGTGTACGTGGTGGGCGAGATCAGCGTCGCCTGCGCGGTGGCGTCGGTGCCGATCGCATGGTGGCTTGGCGCATTGTCGATAACATGGCTGTACGTGGTCGGTTTCGTGATCGGCGCGGTGAATACCAGCGCCGGCAGCGCAGCGCAGGTGGTGCTGACCCAGATCGTGCCGCGCGCGCGACTGGTGGAGGCGCATGCCAAGAACGCGCTGGCACAGTCGACCGCCGAAGTCTCGGGACCCGGGGCGGCCGGAGCACTGATCAAGCTCACCGGCGCACCGATCGCGCTGCTGGCCGACGCGTTGCTGCTGCTGGTATCCGCCTCGATCCTGCGCGGTGTGCCGGTGAAGGAGACCCCGAGCCCGGCCAACCCGCCGTTCTGGCCGGCGATGCGCGAGGGCCTGGACTTCGTGCGCGGCCACACGCTGCTCATCACGATGGCGAGCTGCGTCGGCAGCTGGCAGCTGTGCAGCCAGGCGGCCACGGTGGTACAGATCCTGTTCGCCACGCGGCTGCTGGGCCTGTCCGAGCGCGAAGTCGGCCTGAGCTACGTGGCGCTTGGCGTCGGGACCATCGCGGCCAGCGCCGTGGGCCATCGCCTGGCGCGTCGCTTCGGGCCCGGCCCGATTCTCGTGTCGGGGTTCGGTATCTGCGGTGCCGGCTGGCTGCTGCTCGCCATCGCACCGCTCAACACCTATGGTGTCGCCGCGTTTCCTATGATGCTGCTGATGTACGGCGTCGGGGCGGTGTTCATATTCATCAACTTCCTTGCGATACGGCAATCGATCACGCCCGCGCGAATGCTGGGCCGGATGACCAGCACCATGCGCTGGCTGATCCTGCTGCCCGCCGGGCCGGGCGCCTTGTGGGGCGGCTGGCTGGGCGAACACTATGGGCTGCGTGCGACCCTCGGGTTTTCCGGCATCACCGCCCTGTTGCTGGCGCTCATCGCCTGGCGCCTGCCGGTGATTCGCAGCATCAAGACGCTACCGACCTTCAAGGCGGAAGCGGTCGCGCCCTTTTCTTCGGATCGCGAGCGCTAGCGCAGCAATGCCCGGCTGTGCTTGAGGTTTGGGTTACGATATTCACGACACTCCACCAATAGCGGCGCACGTCGGAGCGGCTGAGCCTGCCGACCCGGTGCCCTTTAATGTCTGACGACCTTGAGCCACGGGAGACCACACAGTGCTTTCGGATATTGAAATTGCCCAGCAGGCAAGCCTCCAGCCCATCACGGTTATCGCCGAGAAGCTCGGGATTCCGCTGTCGACCCTGGAGAGCTTCGGGCGCTACAAGGCGAAGATCGGCTTTGAGTATCTCGAGAGCCTGAAATCGCGGCCCGATGGCAAGTTGATTCTGGTCACCGCGATCAGCCCGACGCCGGCCGGCGAGGGCAAGACCACCACCACCGTCGGCCTGGGCGACGCTTTGAACCGCATCGGCAAAAAAACCGTGATCTGCCTGCGCGAGCCGAGCCTCGGGCCGGTGTTCGGCATGAAGGGTGGCGCTACCGGCGGCGGTCGTGCCCAGGTGGTGCCGATGGAAGATATCAACCTGCACTTCACCGGCGACTTCAGCGCCATCGCGCTTGCCAACAACCTGCTCGCGGCGCTGATCGACAACCACATCCATCACGGCAATGAGCTCGAATTCGACGTCCGGCGCATTACCTGGCAGCGGGTGGTGGATATGAACGACCGGGCGCTGCGCGACATCACGGTCGCGCTCGGGGGTCCGGGCAATGGCTATCCACGCCAGGACAGCTTTACTATCGTCGTGGCGTCGGAGGTGATGGCGATCCTGTGTCTGGCCACCAGCATCGCAGACCTGAAGAACCGGCTGGGCAATATCGTCGTCGGCTACACCCGGCACTTCAAGCCGATCCACGCCCGCGATCTTGCGGCTGCTGGGGCGATGACGGTACTGCTGAAGGAGGCATTGAAGCCGAACCTGGTGCAGACGCTGGAGAACAACCCGGCTTTCGTCCACGGCGGTCCGTTCGCCAACATCGCGCATGGCTGCAACTCGGTGCTGGCGACGCGTACCGCTCTCAAGCTCGCCGACTACGTGGTCACCGAGGCCGGCTTCGGGGCCGACCTGGGGGCCGAGAAGTTCATCGATATTAAATGCCGTAAGTCGGGGCTGCGGCCGGCCGCGGCCGTGATCGTCGCGACGCTGCGGGCACTGAAGTACCACGGCGGCAGCCATCTGCGCGACGTCAACAAGGAGAACCTGGCGGCACTGGAAAAGGGAATCGCCAACCTGGAACGCCACGTCGCCAACGTGCGCAACCACTACGGCCTGCCCTGCGTGGTTGCGATCAATCACTTCAGCTTCGATACCGAAGCGGAAATTGCACTGCTGAAGTCCAAGATGGCGCAGCACGGCGCGCCGGTAATTCTGGCGCGCCACTGGGCCGACGGATCGGCGGGCGCGACCGAACTGGCACAGGCGGTGGTGGACATCGCGGACAAGCGCCAGTCGACCATGACGTTCGTGTACGAGGAGTCGCTGCCGCTGTGGGAAAAAATGAAGGCCATCGCCACCAAGATCTATGGCGCCGCCGATATCAGTGCCGACCGCAAGGTTCGCGAGCAGATCAAACAGCTGCAGGATGCGGGCTACGGCCACTTCCCGGTCTGCGTCGCGAAGACCCAGTACTCGTTCTCGACCGATCCGTCGTTGCTGGGCGCACCATCGGGTCACACGGTGAACGTGCGCGAGGTCAAACTCGCCGCCGGTGCCGAATTCATCGTCATGATCTGCGGCGATATCATGACGATGCCCGGTCTGCCCAAGGTGCCTTCGGCGGCCAAGATCGATATCGATGACAGCGGCAGGATCCTGGGGCTGTCCTGAAGCGGGCGCGGCTCTAGGACTTCCCCGGCCGCCGCGGCTTGCGCAGCGCGAAGAACAACTGTCGATGCTCTCCGGATCGCGTGATCCGCGCCTGTTCCAGCGCTACCAGCACGTACAGGATGGTGAGCGCCATCAGGCTGGTCGGAACATGTTTGGTGCGGCGTGCGGCCGCGACCACGTCCTTGGCGGTAACGCCGCTGTTGCCGCCGAGGCGGCCCTGCACGTAGTCCACCGCCGCCGTGCTGACGACGTTGAAGTATCCGGACGCCCGGCGTGACTTCGACAGCGCAAACGACAGCACGAAGAAATAATCCGAGGCCTCGAACACGTGATAGGTCTGGCGCACCGCCGCGACCCGGCCGCGATATTTGAGCCCCTGTTGCAGCTTTCTGATGTTCATGACTTTCCCCCACGCAGTGCCGGTCATTATCCGGCAATAAGGCCTGGATACTCACTGCTGCTGGCATTGTGCTGCAGCGCAGCAAAGGGGTCGTCGGCGCCGACTGTGGAATTCCAAGAAGTAAAAATGCCGCAGGCCGCACAGATCCAAACCAAGGTTTTGGTCCAGGCTTGCGGATGGCGTTCAGCAACCAGGTTCCCGATCTGCCCGATGCCACTGCCAGCAAGCCTGGCGATCCGGTCGGGAAGCTCTCCGGCCGCCTGATCGCGCGCCGCCGGTTTGTGCTGCCTGCCACCTGGCTGCTCAGCGTTCTGGTAGCAATTGCGCTCGCGGCCCATGGGGCCGGCACCAGCGCGCCCTGGAATCCGGTGCAGTTGCTCGAGTTACTGCTGCTGTTTTCTGCCACCTGGACGGTCGCCTGGCTGATGTCGGCCACACCTGCGGGGTCGCCTGCCGGCTCGCCACTGGGACTGGATATGGGTGATGGCGCGACCGCGGAGTGGCTGGCACTGGTCGCCCGGCGCACCGGATATTCAGTCACCATCAACGACCCGGAGCGTCGTCTGGTGTGGGTCAATGAAAGTTTCACGCGCCTGACCGGCTATACAGCCGAAGATGCCATCGGCCGCAACACCAGCGATCTGCTGTACTTCGAACGCACCGATTCCGGCACCGTGGCCCGCATCCGAGAGTCGTTCGCCGCGCGGCGCGGCATCCGCTTTGAGATTCTGGTGCGTGGCAAGGACGGCCGGGAGTGGTGGCTCGACACCGATGCGCGTCCGCTGCTCGGCGCGCGCGGCGAGCTGCACGGCTGGATCTGCATCCAGGCCGACATCACGGAGCAGGTTCATATCCGGGAGGAGCTGCGGCGTTCGGAGCGGGAAATCTCCTTTCTGGCCTATCACGACCCGCTCACCGGACTCGCCAACCGGTTGGGCTTCAGAGGCCGGCTGGACAAGGTGCTTGCCAAGGCGATCGAGACCAACCGGCGTTGCGCCGTGATGCTGATCGACCTGGATCGCTTCAAGCATGTGAACGACACGCTCGGCCACGACATCGGCGACAAGCTGCTGGCTGAGGTTGCGCGCCGGGTGCGCGCCAGCGTGCGCGAAGTCGATATCGTGGCAAGGCTCGGCGGCGATGAGTTCGTGGTGGTGATTCCGGATCTGAATGAGGACATGTCGCTCGAGACCATCGTGGCGAAAGTGTTCGACCAGCTGCACGGCAATATCGACCTGCCGGGGCGGGTCATCTACACCTCCGCCAGCGTCGGAGTGGCGGTGTCGCCCAAGGACGGGACCGATGGTTCGACGCTGCTGCAGCACGCCGATCTTGCGATGTACGCGGCCAAATACCAGGGCGGCGATTCCTACCGCCTGTTCGATTCATCGATGGCATCCAGCGTGGATCGCCTGGCCCTGGAAGTCGATCTGCGCGGCGCCGTGGAACGCCAGGAGATGGTGCTGCACTACCAGCCGCGCGTGGACACGATCACCGGGCGGCCGGTCGGTTTCGAAGCCCTGATACGCTGGAATCATCCGACCCGCGGCCTGATCGCGCCGGGAGTGTTCATTCCAATCGCGGAGGAGACCGGACTGATCGACTCGATCGGTCAGTGGGTGCTGGAAACCGCTTGTGCGGACCTGCGCAAATGGCTGGATGCCGGAGGCGAACCGCTGCGGCTATCGGTGAATCTGTCGCCGTTGCAGCTTGCGCGCGAGACCCTGCCGGAACGGATCGCAGCGGTGTTGGCGGCCGCCGGAGTTCCGGCGCAACTGCTTGAACTCGAAATCACCGAATCTGCCGCCATGAGGTCGCCCGAAGTCGCCGAACGCCATCTCGCACGGCTCAAGGCACTCGGTATCACGCTGTCGATCGACGATTTTGGAACCGGTCACTCATCACTGGCTCGACTGAAGCTGCTGAACGTCGATTGTCTGAAGATCGACGGTTCCCTGGTGAAGGATTGCGCGGTGGATGCCTACGACGCCGCGCTGTGCCGCGCGACCATCGCGCTGGGCCGGGCACTCGGACTGGTCGTCGTCGCCGAGGGCGTAGAGATGCAGGAACAGTGGCAGTTTCTGGCGCAGGAGCAATGCAACGCGATCCAGGGTCACCTGATCGCCAGGCCGATGCCGGCGACCGAGGCGTTCGCATTCCTGCGCAATGCGCTGGAAATGCCGCGGCTGCGGGTCACCGGCACCAACCGCAAGCTTTAAACCTTGGGCGGCGGCGCGTAAATGCCCGCGTCTCACTCGCCCTGTGTGCTGCGGTAACGCACGGGCAGAGCCACCGTTACTCGATATTGTCTCTTTAATGGTTCAATAACTGAAAAAATCTGAGATTCTGGTCGTTTTTCGCCTCAATCGCGTGCCCAGTCGCGTCGTATCGGCGTGCGCGTCAGGCCCCGCCGCGCTCGCTCTGCGGCGCTATTTATTGATCGTTGCGGCAGCCGCGGCGCAGGCCACCTCGTCCTGCGAACCGGTGCCGCCCGAGCAGCCGACCGCACCGATGATCTTGCCGTCCTCGATCAGGGGAATTCCACCGCGCGAGGCGACGATATCGTCGAGCGTCAGCACGTACTTGTAATCCGCTTTCTGGACGGCGTCTTCGAACGCCCGGGTCGGCCGGCGGAACTTCACCGCGGTGCGCGCCTTGTGCTCCGAGATCGCTATCGAAGCAAGCTGGGCGCCATCCATGCGCAGGAACGTGACCAGATTGGCGCCGGAATCCACCACCGCGATGTTGAGCTGCCAGCCGCGCCTGGCGGCCTCGGCCATCGCGGCCTGCGCCACGGCCTGGGCGCGTTGCAGCGGGATCGGCGCGCCATAGGGCGTGCTGAACGGCATCTTGTCGGGGATTGTGTCGAGCGGATTTGCGGGCGGTTCGGCCGGGTCGGCAGCGCGGCCGAGAGCGGCACCGAGCAGCGCGAGGGTGGCCAGGAGCGACACGGCAATACGTGGATTCATTGTTTGATTCTCCTTAGGGCGACCTGTAAGCCGGTCTTCAGGAGATGGCCCGGTCGCCTACCCCGATTCTAGAGCAGAACGATGCAAAACGAGACGCCAGGGATCATGCGGCGATATTTTGCGCGTCGAGCGCCTGCAGCACCTTCCTGTGCTCCGCCAGCAGTCCGTCCACCAGCATGCGGGCGTGGTCGAGCTTGCCTTCCGCAGCAGCTACTTCCACTTCCTTGCACAGGTCCGCGAATGCCATGGCGCCAACGTTGGCGCTGCTTGATTTCAGCGCATGCGCTGCCTGCCTGACACTCTCCGCATCGTTGGAGGTCACCGCGGTGCGCATGGCGTCAGTCAGGGCCTGGGAACTGGAGGTGTACAGCCCCAGCACTTTAGCGAGCAGGTTCGGACCACCGGGCCGGTGCAATGCGCGGATGCGCCCCAGCGCCTGTCGATCCAGCACCGCGTCCACCACCCTGGTCGCAGTCCCGGCCGGTTCGCCGTCCGCTACACAGGACTCGAGCACCTGATAGAGCTGCTCGCTGGTGAATGGTTTGCTCAGATAGCGGTCCATGCCCGCGGCGAAGCATTTCTCGGCATCTCCGCTCAGAGCGTTTGCGGTCAGCGCCACGATCGGCGTGCGCGGGCACTGACGTTCCTTCTCCCATTCACGAAAACGGCTGGTGGTGGCATAGCCGTCCAGCTTCGGCATCTGGCAGTCCATCAGCACCACTTCGTAGCGCCCGGCGCTGAGTTTTTCCAGCGCCTCCTCGCCGCTCCACGCACTGACGGCTTCGACTCCGATTTCCTGCAGCATCGCCAGCGCGACTTCCTGGTTCACCGGATTGTCCTCGACCAGCAGCACCCGGCGTATGCGTGAGCTCTTGTGGCTGGTTTGGGGCGCAGCAGCGCCAACCTGCCGCGAACCGCCGCCCCCCGCGCCGACCAGGAATTGGTCGGTCAGCAGCGCCGCGAGGCAGGCGTGCAGCTGCGCCCGGCGTACCGGTTTGCTCAGCCAGGCCGTGGCCCCGTCCACCAGATTATCCGGCGCCGGGGCGGTCGACAGGGCAGAACTCATCATCAGGAACGGCAGGTCGGCGAATTCAGGCCGGGCGCGTATCTGCGACGCCAGTGCCGCTCCCTTCATGTCGGGCATCTGTGTGTCAAGAATCAGGACGTCGAACTGAGCGCCGAGGGCCTTGCCCAGGATCTCCATCGCATGTCGGCCCGAGCTCGCCTCGGTCACCATCACGCCCCAGCTCGTCAGGTGATGCCTGAGGATCTCGCGATTGGTCTGATTGTCGTCAACGATGAGCATGCGCGCGCGGTTCAGAACGGTGCTGCGCCGCTCGCGCTCGGCCGTCGGGTCGGTCGGCAGAGGGACTGAGAAATAAAACGTCGATCCGACTCCGGGCGTACTGGACACGCCGATCTGACCGCCCATCAGTTCCACCAGCTGCTTGCAGATCGCGAGCCCCAGTCCGGTACCACCGTACTGGCGCGTGGTCGAACTGTCCTCCTGGGCGAACGACTCGAAAATGGCGGCGCAACTCTCGGGTTTGATGCCGATGCCGGTGTCCTTCACCTCGAAGCGGAAGCACGAGTTCAACAGGCCCGCACCTTCGTGCCGTACCGTGATCTTGACTTCGCCGTGTTCGGTGAATTTCACCGCGTTGCTGATGAGATTGATGATCACCTGCCGCAGGCGCTGGCCGTCGCCGCACACCCGGGTGTCGAATTCCGCCGGGATATCGCAGATCAGCTCCAGCGCTTTGCTGTGCGCACGTTCGGCCAGAATGTCGACCGCATCCTCGACGATGTCGCGCAGGCAGAACGCGGCCCGGTCGAGTTCGAGCTTGCCGGCCTCGATCTTGGAGAAATCGAGGATGTCATTGATGATGTCGAGCAGCGCGCTGCCGGACTGATGGATGGTAGCGGCATAGCGGCGCTGCCTGGCATCCAGCGTGGTCGAATGACGCAGCAGTTCCGCCATGCCGAGCACGCCATTCATCGGAGTGCGGATCTCGTGGCTCATGCGGGCCAGAAACTCACTCTTGGCCCGGCTGGCCGCCTCGGCGCGCTTCAAAGCCTCATGCGCTTCGGCTACCGCCGCGTCCGCGCGCACCGTGCGTTCGCGCACGCGTTTCTCCAGGTCGTTCTGATTCACGCGCAGCGTCAGATCGCGCCGTTCGAGTTCCGCCAGCATTTCGTTGAAGTCATCGATCAGTGCGCCGACGTCGTCCTCGGTGCGTTTCTCCGCCCGAATGGAGAAATTCTTGCTGGCGCACACATTGCGGGCCACCTGCGCCAGTTCGCGCAGCGGAGCGGCTATGAAGCGCTGCAGGCGGATCGACAGCGCGTAGGCCACGAGCAGCGCCAGCAGCAATGCCATCAGCATGTAGTCCGGCGAGCCTGGCAACAGCGCGTACAGCCGCGTCAGCTGGGCATCGATGTGCAGCGTGCCCAGCCGGACCCCTTCCAGCATCACCGGCACCTGGATCTGCACGCCGGTCAGGCCGTTGAACTGGATTGGCTGCGATGCTGTGCCTGCGGCATCGATCGCCCAGGCCCGCAGCCGCTCCGACGACGGCCCGGTTTGCTGGCCAAAGCTGACATCGGCCAGGAGTTTTCCGGCAGCGTCATACAGCGCCGCGGCTCGAATGTCGGGATCGGCGTGCAGCGCCGCCAGCGCCCGGTGGGCAGGCGCTGGATTGGGCGACTTCAGCAGCGAGCCGCTGGTCTCGGCCACCGCCGTCACCAGGATCAGCAGTTGCTGGGCCTCGCTGCGACGCAGGGTCAGCAGTTCCCCGGACGCGTATATCGCGCTCGCTGTCAGTACCGCCGCCGTCGCCGCATACACCACTATTACGCGCAGTTTTGCGCGCAGCGTGAGGTTGCTCAACCACTGCATCACGGGCTGGTATCCACCGGCAGCGCGTTGACAGCCGCGCGTTCGTTGCTGCCGGCGTATGGCGGACTTCGCAGCAGCTGCTCCAGATCGCGGACCGGAACCGGCTGGCTGATCAGGTAGCCCTGCACCTGATCGCAGCGATGCGTTCGCAGGAATTCAAGCTGTTCGGCGTTCGCGACGCCCTCTGCGATCACCTTCAGCTTGAGCTCGCGCGCCATGGCGATGATGGCCGCGCATATTGCCGCGTCGTCGTCGCTGGTGTGCAGATCCTTGACGAACGAGCGGTCGATCTTCAATGAGTCCACGGGGAACTGGCGCAGGTACCCGAGCGAGGAATAGCCGGTTCCAAAATCGTCGATCGACAGCGTTACGCCGGCGGCGCGGAAGCGCTTCATGCAGGCGGTGGTGTCGTCGACGTTTCGCATCAACAGGCTTTCGGTGATCTCCAGCTCAAGCTGTTCGGGTTTGACCCCGTACTGCCACAGCGCGCGCAGCACCGACTCCACGAAATCCGCGCGGGCGAACTGCTGCACCGAGACGTTGACGGCAATCGTCAGGTGGCCAAGGCCTTCACTGGCCCAGACGTTGAGCTGCTTGCAGGACTCGCGGATGACCCAGTCGCCGAGCTCCGCAATCAGTCCGGTTTCTTCCGCCACCGGGATGAATACATCGGGAGCAATCCAGCCGCGGGTGGCGTGATGCCAGCGCAACAGCGCCTCAACGCCGATGATAGCGCCGCTCGCCAGCTCGACTTTCGGCTGGTAGAAAATCTGGAAGTCGCCGCTCTGAAATGCGCTGCGCAGATCGTTTTCCAGCTCCAGGCGGCCCAGCGAGCGCACCGCCATCGAATGGCCGTAAAACGCAAAACCGTTCCGGCCCTGGTCCTTGGCCTGATACATGGCCATGTCGGCCTTCACCAGCAGGTCCTCGATATCGCTGCCATCCTGCGGATACAGCGCGATACCGATGCTCGGCGTCACCACCAGCCGATGGCCGCCGCAGTCCAGCGGCTCGGCCAGAGACTGCCGTATGCGGTTGGCTACCGCGGCGGTCTGTGCCTCGTCGGTGACATCGGTCAGCAGCACCACGAACTCGTCGCCGCCCAGGCGCGCCACGCGTGCCTGGGCAGGGCGCTGGCCGTCGGGCGGCGGAGCCACCAGGTCGGAAGGCCTGGTGCTCTGCTCCAGTCGGCGTGCCACGTTCTTCAGCAGGGCGTCACCGACCGAGTGACCGAGGTTGTCGTTGATGCGCTTGAAGCGGTCCAGATCCAGGTAGAGCAGCGCCATCCCGCGACCGGCTTCGCGCGCGGCGCGGGTGGCGCCGCCCGCCTCGCGCACGAATTGCTGCCGATTCGGCAGGCCGGTCAGAATGTCGTAGTAGGCAAGATACTCAATCCGGGCCTTTGCCTTCTGCCGCTCGGTGGTATCGCGGGTCACGATCAGCAGCGTGCCATCGGATTGCGGACGCAGTCGTGCCTCGAAGGATCTCTGTTCCTTGCCGCGACCGACGGCAAACTCGTAGGTGGTCGGATCGCTGCCGCTGGCGCCGCTGGCGGCCTGCCGGGCGGCGCGCGCCACGCCCGCCGGCAGCACCTCTTCCAGCGCTTTACCGACCAGACTGGCGCGATGACTTTTGTCATCGCCGGTGATGTGCTGCAACAGAACGCCGTCGCGATCGACGATGAAGATCGTATCGGGCAGCGCCTGCAGCAAGGCGCGGTTCTTGTGCTCACTGATCTGCAGCGCGCGCATGTTGTCCCGGGCGCGAAGGATGAAGCCGATGCGATGCGGCAGCGTCGGCCACAGGACCGGCTTATGAATGAAATCGGTTGCCCCGACCTGATAGGCCTGGGCGATCGATGCGGTATCGTCGTGGCCGGTGACCATGACGATCGGAACGTCGACTCCCGGGCTCATCAGGCGCAAGGTCGCGCACAGTTCGAAACCGTTGCTGCCCGGCAACTCGACGTCCAGCAGCACCAGGTCGGGTTTATGGCTCTCGAATGAGGCCACGGCTTGCCTGCTGTTGCTGGCAATTCTGGCCTCGAAGCCGGCCTGCTGCAGAGTCTCGCTGGCCAGAAGCGTGAATGCAGGATCATCATCGATGATCAGCACACTGCGCCGCGGGTCGCTCCGGAATTGCATGCGTTGCTCTTCAGCCTTTGAAGTCGACATGGGAAGGTGCGGATTTCAGACCAACGATGTCTGCTGACGGCATGCGGCCGCGAGCCAGACGCGCCATGATCGAAGAGCATCCAGCCGTAGAGGGAGCGAAGGTCTGGTCCGCTTGTTTGTTCCCACTATCAACCCGATGTTGCCCGTTCTTCTTATTCGACCTTAGCCGACGCCAGCGGCGTGCTGTCGGCAGCAACCGCGCAGTTTTTTTAACGAAATATCAAAACCGCGCTCGCAGCTAAAAAATCGCGAACCGGGTCACAACAGGAACGGCGTCGCGGGAGCTGGCGCCAGTGCGCGGCGACGCGATCGGCCTGGCATGCATCGGGAGTTTGTATCTATATCAGACTGGAGAAGTCTGTTTCTCTAAATATTGTATCTTTAACGTTACAATCACTCCCGCGCCAGCGGTGAGTTAGATTCCAAAAACCGGTGCGCCTGAAGGAGCCCCGCATGTCTGTTTCGCATCTGGCGTTCAGGTCTCTGATTGGCGGTTCGCCGCAGCTCGTTTTTGATCTGGTCGCTGACCTGCCGAACTACTCGCGCTGGCTGCCCGACTCGGCGGTGTTTGGCGGCACCGTCGAAGTGACGCCCTATCCGGTCCGTCTCGGAACCACGTACCTCGACGCCGGACCAGTCGAGAAACCCGGCTCGGTCACCGAGTTTGATCCGCCAAACCACATCGCCTTTCGCCACACGGTGCTCATACGGCGTGGCCCGCTTAACACCGACATCGATGCTCGTATCCGCTACACCCTTGAGCCAAGGCAAGGTGCAACCTTTGTCCTGCGCGAACTCGACCTTTCGATGAATTTACGCGGCCTGTTCAAGCTGGCGTCACCCTATATTCTGTGGGCGTTCCGCAAGGAGAATGTGCGCACCCTCGCGAAACTCAAGCGGTACGTGGAAACGCAAGGGCAATAACAACGGCGCGTATGCACACGGCCGCTAGCCGCGGATCCGGTCGATTCCCGCCACCAGGCTGTAGAGGCTGCTCAGCAGCGGCAACGACAGCTGCAGCTCGGCGGCTTTGCGCACCGCGTGGCCGAGGGTTTCTTCCACTTCCAGCGGCCGTCCGGCTTCAAGGTCCTGCAGCGTCGACATGCGGTGCAGCGGTGCGGCCGACTTCATCTGCAGTCCGGATTTTGCCAGCAGCGCGATCGCGTCCTGCTCCGACTCGCGGCAGATGCTCGCCACCGGCAGCACCGCCCGGTCTGACAGCCGGACCTCGCAGGCGGCCGCGAGCGTGCCGACTTCGCGCATTACGCGTACCGCAACCTGCGCCGTTCCCGGATCGATCAGGTACTTCCAGGTCAGCGCACGCGTGGTGACGGACAACGCCATCATCGCGGCCCAGGCTGCGAATTTCGACCACTCGAGACTGAGAATGTCCGGATCGGCGACCGTGCGCACGCCGGCAGCATCGATGCTGGCGGCAATGTGACGCGCGCGGGCGCTATCGCTAGCGTCGAGTTCGCCGACAAAAAGATTGCTGTTGCGGGTGAACAGCACCTCGCCGCTGCCGAACATCTCTCCGCTCAGGTCGGCCAGGGAACCGAGCACGCGCTGGCGGCCGAAGGCAGCGGCCAGCAGATCATCCTTCATCATTCCATTCTGAACCGAGAACGCCGCGCCGATCGCAGCGCCGCGCAGCGATGCGAGAACCGCCTCGGTGGCGTAGGTCTTGGTGGCAACGATCAGCACCGCGGCGCTGGTCAATCGGGACGGCTCGGTTATGGTCGGCACGGATTGCGAGAACTCGACCAGGCCCCTGATGGAGAGTCCATGCTGCGCAATCTGCTGCGCGCGCCGCGCTCGCACCAGCATGACCACCGACTGGCCGGCACGGGCCAGGTGGGCACCGATGATGGAGCCGATCGCACCGGCGCCGGCAATGGCGAAGTCGACTTCAGGCATGGTCAGGCGCTGAGTAACTGCAGCAGCCTGGCGCCGTCGGGCACACCGAATCCCGAGCACGCGTCCCAACCGGTGAGCGCGCTGTATTCACCGTTCAGGTTGCCCTCGATGTCATTGTTGCCGACCGTGATGTCGCGGAAGGTGCCGGCGGCAGCGCGCGCATAGATCTGCGGATTGATCTGACCGGCGGTTTTCGAGAATTTCTGCTGCAACTGCTGATTGATCAGCGCCAGCAATCCGGCGGTCAGGGGCGCGACGGCGCTGGTGCCGCCGATGACCTGCCACTGGCTGTCCAGATAGATCTGGTAGCCGCTGTTCGGATCGGCATCACCGGCCAGGTCGGGCAGGCCGCGGCCCTTGAAGCCGGTCGGCGACAACGGCACGCTAACCGCGCCCTGATACGACGGACGCGCGAAATAGTCGCTGACGCCGCCGCCGGTGGCGCCGCCGCTTTGGCCATCGTTCCACACCGATTCGGCGCTGATCCTGCCGCCCGCGGCCACCAGTGTGGTACCGCCGCAGGCCAGCGCGTAGGGGCTCGAGGCCGGAAAATCCGCGTGCGGCTTGCCGTCCCAATCGCTGCTCATATCGGCCGAACCGTTGTCGCCCGCGGCGACGCACACCGTGACCCCCATCGCGGCGGCTTCCTGCAGTGCCTCGTTCAGCGCGTCGAGGAACTGCGTGGCCAGCTGTCCGTTGGGATCCTCAGGACCGCCCCAGCTGATCGACACCACCGAGGGTTTGCGCACGCTGTCGTGTACCGCGCTCTTGACCGCATCGATGAAACCGCTGGTGGTATTGGGCGCGAAGTACACCGCGATGGCGGCTCCGGGCGCGATCGAGCCGGCGACTTCAATGTCGAGCACGACCTCACCGTCCGCCTGCGATTTGCCGGGCAGGTTGGCACCGCCGTCGACACCAATCGCGGTGACCGCCGGCATTGGTATGGCCAGCTTTTTGAAGTATGCCAGCAGATCGGAAGTCCGGTATCCGGTCCCCGTGGGCTTGCCGCTGCTGTCGGCGTCGTTGAGTTCGATGATCGCCACGCACTGCCCGGCGCCGGTGAGGCCGCCGGGAAAGTCATACAGCGCCGCTAGCTGCGGCGCGGTAAAGCTGGCGGCGGCGGCACGCGCCGTGGCACCGGCGGCGGCCTTGCGCCGCAGGCGGAAATGCGGGCGCGCGACCGGGCGATTGTCGAGCCCGTGAACACCGACGATGATTCCCTGCAGCCCGCTTGGGATGCGGATATCGCCGCTGCGGGTACGATAGATGCCAGGCTTCAAGGTGCCGCGCTCGAGCCTGGCGCGCCTGAGTTTGACGCCGAAGGCGCTGCTGAATTGCGCCACGCTGCCTTCAAGGCGCAGGCTGCGAGCTGCGATATCGACCCGCACCACGGTCAGTCCGTGCTCATGCGCGAAGGCTTCCACCATCGCGACGTCGGCGGCATCAGCGCCGAAGCGCCCGAGGAATTCCTCGCGTGACAGATACTGCCGTTGTCTCGGGGCCTGCAACGCCAACGCGCCCACGTGCTGGCTCAGCGACTGCGCGGCCTCGCGTGCGCGGATGCGCACCGTCACCTGCATGCGCTCTTGCGGCGGTGCCGCACCGAGCAGCTTGCAGCCCCGGGGCCGCAGGCGGGCGCTGCCCGCTAGAATGGCCGTGTCGGGCGCTGTCTTTTTCATGCGCGCATGATCGCACTGATGCCGCCGGTTTACCGCTGTCGCCGGATTGCTACGTACTGGCCCTCAGCTCCGGTCAACGCCATCAGGGTTGAATCGTTATAGTTCGCTATCGGTCTGGGATCATCCGAGGCGATCGTGCCGGGAGAGGTTTCATGTCACAGACAACCGTACTGAACAGGTCGCCGGCGCAGCCGGCTCGGGCGTTACGCCGCTGGGCGCTGGTCGGCGTCGTTGCCGGGCTCAGCAGCTGCGGCGGTGATGACAACTGCGGCGGTTGCTACTTTCCGCCGCCAAACTACACACCGTATGAAGTCTCCTACGGACTGGTGGCCGGCAATTTCACTGGCAACGGCTTGGCCTCGATCGTGCAGACCAGTACCGTCAAGAGCGGCTTTGCACCCTACCCGGGGAACCTTAAGGCCTATCTTTCCACCGGAGCGGGCACCTACGCGGCGCCGGTGCTCACCAGCGCCGGTGACAACCCGCTCTATCTCGCCACGGCCGATCTCAATGGCGATCATCTGCCCGATATCGTCTCGGCAAGCTTCGAGGATGGCGCGCTGTCGGTGTTCTTCAATGACGCGGCGAGCCCGGGAACTTTCAACTCACCGCTGGTACTGTCTTCCCCCGGCGCCTCGCAGGTCGCCATCGCGGACATGAATGGCGACGGTCTACCCGACCTCATTTCGGCTGATTACAACGTCTCACTATTCCTACAGACCTCCCCCGGCACCTTCGCCAGTCCGATCCCGCTGTATACCGGCGGTGCCAACTGGGTGGCGGTCGGCGATCTCAACGGTGACGGCATGCCCGATGTGGCGCTGACCGACAACATCGGGGTCGAGCTGCTGTTCCACACCGGAGTGGCCGCGGCCACCACCTATGCCGCGCCGGTCAGGGTCTATACCGAACCCATCACTTCGATTGCCGGTGCCAACCTGATCGGGATCGCCGATCTAAGCAACGACGGCCTGAACGACCTGGTGATCACCGATCCGGGGCCGCCCGGCGGTGCAACACCGACCGTGTTGGTGCTGATGCAGGATCCGGCAAATCACGGCCAGTTCCTGGCACCGGTGAGCTACGCCACTGCCATGGGCAGTCTGGCACGTTCGATCATCGTGACCGATGTGAACGGCGACGGGCTGCCGGATATCGTCATTGGCGGCGATAACGCCGTCAGCGTACTGCTGCAAAATGCCGCGGCCCCGGGGACCTTCCTCGCGGCGACCAGCTACACGGTCTCGAACGCCAACCAGATCGCGATTGCCGACGTCAACGGCGACGGGCTGGTCGACATCGTCATCGCCACCGGGCCGACGCATCCGACCGTAAACGGTGTGATCACCAACCATCCGGGCGTGCTGCTGCAAAATGCTGCTGCCCCGGGCAGCTTCGGTGCGGTGCAGGATTTCCCGTAGCCCGAATTGACAACGCGGCGCGGCCGGGCGGATAAGTGGACCTCCTGGCCCGGACGGTCATGGCTTGCGCCAGCAGCAGGCAGCAGCAAAAAGACCAATTCGCGGCTCGCCATGAGCCGCCGGACAGATCATGATTCAACCCGCCATGGAAAACCGAATGAATGTCAGGACCACCGACACCACGATGGCCGTGTTTCTCGATCTGGAGAACATCGCCCTCGGGGCGCGCGACGCCAGTTATCCCAGCTTCGACATCCAGAAAGTGCTCGAGCGGCTGCTGCTCAAAGGCCACATCGTGGTGAAAAAGGCCTACTGCGATTTCGATCGCTACAAGGATTTCAAACGCGGCCTGCACGAGGCCGCCTTCGAGCTGATCGAGATACCGCACGTGCGCCAGTCGGGCAAGAACTCGGCCGACATCCGCATGGTCGTCGATGCGCTCGACCTGTGCTACACCAAGGGCCATGTCGACACTTTCGTCATCATCAGCGGCGACTCGGATTTTTCGCCGCTGGTGAGCAAGCTGCGCGAGAACGACAAGACCGTAATCGGCGTAGGGGTCAAGAACTCGACCTCGGACCTGTTCATCAACAATTGCGATGAATTCATCTACTACGACGACCTGGTGCGCAAGGAGCCGTCGAAGGCGCGCCGGCGTACGGCAGCCGCGGCATCCGCCAACCCGGCTGCGAACGGCGAGAAGAACGGTGACAACAAGGGTCCCGACCGCACCGAGGCGCTCGATCTGGTGGTCGAGACCCTGGAGGCGGTCGCCGAGGAACGCGGCGAGAACGAGCCGATCTGGGGATCGATGATCAAGCAGGCCATCAAGCGGCGGCATCCGGGTTTCAACGAGCGCGCGCATGGATTTCGTTCGTTTAACGATCTGCTGGCCGAGGCGCAGAAGCGCGGTTTCCTCGAGTTGCAGGCTGATGAAAAATCCGGTGGCTACACGGTGCGCGCCGTGGACCGCCAGGCGCCGCGCGCCGGCTGATCGCCGTCAGTGCACGGGCTTTAAGAACTTGAGCACGAAATTGTCGGCTTCGCCGACGGCGATATACCGATCACGATCCTTGTCGCCCTGCGACAACGTCGGCGGCAGCGTCCAGACGCCGTCCACCCAGTCCTTGGTGTCGCGCGGATTGGCCAGCATCTCGGACGAGCCGATCAGCACGAAGCCGGCCTGCTGCGCCAGCGCGATCGTGTAGTCCTGGCGCACATAGCCGTCCTTGGCCTTTGGATCCTGCGGCCGGTCGCTGCGGCCGCGATGCTCCTCGATGCCGAGGATCCCACCCGGCTTGAGCGCGCGAAAGCAGGCCGCCAGCGCCTCGCGCGCATAGCCGTCATCCATCCAGTTGTGCAGGTTGCGAAACGTCAGCACCAGATCGGCCGATCCGGGCGGGGCGATATCGAACTGGCCCGGCCCGAGCGTGGTCTGGATGATCGTGCCGTAGCGCTCCGGCTGCGTGGCAAAGCGCTTACGCCACCGCACCACCGAGGCGTCCTCGTCGGCATCGCCCGGCGCCGACAGGGCGACGTAATAGTGGCCGTGGAGTGCGAGATACGGACCCAGGATATCCGTCCAGTAGCCGCCGCCGGGCCACAGCTCGACCACCGTCTCAGATTGCGCCAGGCCGAAGAACGTCAGCTCCCCGACCGGATGTCGCGCCGCATCCCGTGCGACCGCTGTCGCCAGTCTCCCCGGGCTCGCGACCGCTGCCGCCAGCGCAGGATCCACATGGGCCGGCGCGCTCGGCGCGCTGGCGCAAGCCGCCAATAGCAGCGTGGCGGCCAGCAGCAGCGACCGGCGGTCTGGCATCGGCGGCACCTTGAGAGCAGTTTCCACCGCTCCAGTATCCCAAAATCCAGGCATCCGCGGCGTGCTTTCCAGGATCTGGTGGCGCGGACCGGTGACAACCGATAACTTTAATTACGCGGTCGCTGCCGCGGGCTTCGACGGCGACGTCAATCACTACCAGAGGAAGTGCACCGTGCAGAAGGTTCCACCGGGCGTCGGTCCGCGCCACCCGCAAGTCGTAGTCCTGGTAGGTGCCACCGGTGACCTTGCGCGCCGCAAGCTGTTGCCGGGACTGTTCCATCTGTCCACCGCCGGATTCATCCCCGGCTGCCGCATCATCGGCGTCTCGCTCGACGAGATCGATCGGGACGGCTTTCGTGACGCTGCCCGCAAGTCCCTCGACGAGTTCTCGACCCGCAAGGTGACCGACGAGGATTGGAACGTCTTCGCACAGAATCTGGACTACCTGCCGCTGGCCGCGGGCGCCGGGGCGCTCAGAGCCGCGGTGGATCAGGCGGAGCAGAGTTTCTCGGGTGAAAGTCGCCGCCTGCATTACATGAGCGTGCCGCCAAGTGGCGCCCTGTCCGCGGTGCGGATGCTGGGAGACGCCGGTCTGGTCGAGCGCTCCCGCATCATCATGGAAAAGCCTTTCGGCACCAACCTGGCCAGTGCGGTGTCGTTGAACGCCCGGCTGCACGAGGTATTTGACGAACAGCAGATCTTCCGCATCGATCACTTCCTGGGCAAGGAGCCGGCGCAGAACATCCTCGCCTTCCGATTTGCCAACGGCCTGTTCGAGCCGATATGGAACCGCAACTTCATCGATCACGTGCAGATCGACGTACCGGAGACGCTGGCGCTCGGCAAACGCGCCGCGTTCTACGAAGCGACCGGCGCGTTTCGCGACATGGTGGTGACTCACCTGTTCCAGATCCTCGGGTTCATGGCGATGGAGCCGCCGACCGCCCTGGAACCGGCACCGATCAGCGAGGAGAAGAACAAGGTGTTCCGCAGCATGCTGCCGATCAGGCCGACCGATGTCGTGCGCGGGCAGTACACCGGCTACCGCGCCGAGCAAGGCATTGCTCCGGAGTCGGACACCGAGACCTTCATCGCCTTGAAATGTTCGATCGACAACTGGCGCTGGGCCGGCGTTCCATTTTTTCTTCGCACCGGCAAACGACTGGCCGAGGGACAGCGCATCATTTCCATCGCATTTCGCGAGCCGCCAAAGAGCATGTTTCCCGCCGGTTCCGGTGTCGGCGCGCAAGGCCCGGATCATCTGACTTTCGACCTGGCGGACGCCTCGAAGATGTCGCTGTCGTTTTACGGCAAGCGCCCCGGGCCGGGCATGCGTCTGGACAAGCTGAGCCTGCAGTTCGCCATGCATGACACCGGCCTCATCGGCGATGTGCTCGAAGCCTACGAGCGCCTGATACTCGACGCCATGCGCGGAGATCACACGCTGTTCACCACCGCCGAAGGCATCGAGCGGCTGTGGGAGGTATCGTCTCCATTGCTGGAAGGGCCGCCCGCGGTTCGTCCCTACGCCCCGGGCTCGTGGGGGCCGAACGCGATCCACCAGCTCATCGCGCCGCATGCCTGGCGGCTGCCTTTCGAGCGCGTGTGGCGCGACCCCAATCGCCTGGGTAGCTGAACGGACGGTGCAGAAACGGCGACCATGAAGCGTATCTGTTCGCGAACCAGGGAGATCGTCGTATGAACGATGAAATTGTTTTCTACCACAACCCCATGTCACGCGCCCGCACGGTGCACTGGCTGCTGGAGGAAATGGGCGCGCCGTATCGCATCCAGCTGGTCGACCTGCAGAAGGGTGAACAGAAAAAACCGGCGTTCCTGGCGGTGAATCCCATGGGCAAGCTGCCGGCGATCGTGCATCGGGGCAGCGTCATCACCGAGACCGGCGCCATCTGCGTCTATCTGGCCGACGTGTTCCCGGCGGCGGGACTGGCCCCACGCGCTGACGAGCCGGCACGCGGCAGCTACCTGCGCTGGATGTTTTTTGGAGCCGGCTGTATCGATTGCGCGCTCGTTGATCGCATGTTGTCACGCCCGATACCGGATAAATCCTCGGCACTGGGCTACGGTCGATATGAAGACGTCATAGAAACGCTGGAGCAGGCGATCACCCCCGGACCTTACATATTGCATGAGCGCTTCAGTGCCGCCGACGTCTACCTCGGCTCGCAGATCGGCTTCGGCATGATGACCAGGACCATAGAGCCGCGGCCGGCGTTTCAAAGCTATCTCGGCCGCCTGTCGCAGCGTCCCGCGTACCAACGCTTCGAAGCGCAGGGCGGCAAGCTGATGGCGCAGCTGAAGGCTGCGGTTTGAATCGGGCCGGCGGATGGGCGCAAACTAGCGGCATCGCAACACTGGATCAGTTCGGAGCCGTTATGAGACGCTTTACCCGCCATCGCCTGCTACTTTCTCTGGCGGCTTGCGCCGCCCTGTACATCGCCGGCAGCTGCGCGTTGGCAGTCGACCAGCCCGCGCCCGGGGGCATCTGGAAAGCCGTCGTACCGCCGACGGCGATGCACGGCGAATTCGCCAACGAGGACCCGGTCGGGCTGGCGGCCGGCAAGCACATCAAAACCGACTGCTCGATGAACTGGGTCAGCGGCGATGACGGCAAGTTGTATTGCTTCACCACCGGCACTTCACTGTTGTTTTTCGAAGAAGCGCCGCAGTCGTACATCCGGGCGGCCCGCAAGTTCTACGAATTCGATCGCCCGCAGACCCGCTGATCGGACTTGCCACCGCATGCGCTGGCAGGACAACCGCGAGAGCGACAACGTTGAAGATCGGCGTGATGACTCAGGCGGCGGCGGCATGCGCTTCGGCGGCATCCACCTCGGCCTGGGGGGCATCGTCATCGTGCTGCTGGGCAGCTGGCTGTTCGGCGTCAATCCGATGGCGGTACTGGGGCTGCTGAGCGGCGATGGCAGCGCCACGGCAACCGCGCCGAGCCAACCGGCTCATCAGCCGCCGGCCAACGACCAGCTGGCCGGCTTCGTATCGACGATCCTCGCCAGCACGGAAGATGTCTGGGGCGAGATATTCGCGCAGTCCGGGGGCAGTTATGAGCGGCCGCGGCTGGTGCTGTTTCGCGGTGCGATACCGACCGCCTGCGGTACCGGCCAGAGCGCGATGGGCCCGTTCTACTGTCCCCAGGACCGCAAGGTGTACATCGACCTTGGCTTCTACCAAACGCTGCGCAACCAGCTCGGCTCGCCCGGCGACTTTGCCCAGGCCTATGTGATCGCCCACGAAGTGGGTCATCACGTGCAGAATCTGCTGGGCACCACCGCGAAGGTCGACGCGCTGCGCGCGCGCGAGAGCAGGGCACAGGCCAACGCGACTTCGGTGCGGGTCGAATTGCAGGCCGACTGTTTCGCGGGTGTCTGGGCGTTCCATTCGCAGGCCGAAAAACACTGGCTCGACCAGGGCGATATCGAATCGGCCCTGAATGCCGCCTCGCACATCGGCGACGACGCGCTGCAACGGCAGGAACAGGGCCGCGTGGTGCCGGAAACGTTTACCCATGGCAGCAGCGCGCAGCGGGTTGGCTGGTTCAAGCGCGGGCTTGCCAATGGGCGGGTTGCGGACTGCGACACCTTCGACACCGCAACGCCGTGAGCGCGCCATGTGCCTGATCCTCGTGGCGTGGCGCGCTCATGCGGAATATCCGCTGCTGCTGGCCGCGAACCGCGACGAATACCACGCACGCGCCGCCGCGCCGGCGGCCTGGTGGCCGCAGCCGCCGATCCTGGCCGGGCGTGATCTCGCCGCCGGCGGCACCTGGCTGGCAGTGGCGCGCGACGGCCGGTTTGCGGCGCTGACCAATTTTCGTGATCCGACGCTGCCGCAGCGCGCGGCTCCGAGTCGCGGTGAACTGGTGCCGGCGACGCTGGCCGCAAGGCTGCCGGCCCAGCGGTGGCTGCAGCAGCTGCGTCGCAGCGCCGGCAACTACAATGGTTTCAACCTGATCTTCAGCGACGGCGAACAGCTGGCGGTGTTCGAGAGCGTTGCCGGCGATGGCCGCTTGCTGGCTCCTGGTGTCTATGGCTTGTCGAATCACCTGCTCGATACGCCCTGGCCCAAGGTGCAGCACGCCAAGTCGGCGCTCGGTGCGGCGCTGGCGCGCCTGCCGGAGGAGCAGGCGCTGCTGGATCTGTTGCGCGATGAACGCCAGGCCGACGACGCGCAGCTGCCGCGCACCGGTGTGAGCCTGGCGTGGGAACGACTGCTGTCGAGCGCCTTCATTCGCGCGCCTGGATATGGCACACGTTGTTCGAGCATCCTGCTGATGGACCGGCACGGCCGCGTGAGCTTCACCGAATGGAGCTGGGACGAAGCCGGCCAGCCGGCAGGAAAGGTCGACTACCACTTCGAGACCGACGCCGCGGTCGGGGCGTAGTCAGGCCCGACCCGCTTCCCGCCGCGACGACTCGCTCAGCTTTGAACTCAGGCGCGCGACGCTGCAGATTCCGGCCAGCAGCGCCAGGCCCGCGGCCAGCAGTGCCGGAACCGGCCCGGTGCCGACACCGACCGACAGCAGCGCGGCCAGCAGCGTCGCTCCGAGCGTCTGGCCGGTCAATCGCGTGGTGGAGATCAGGCCGCCGGCCGAGGCGGCGCGCTCGTGCGGCGCCGCATGGATGATCAGCCGCGCGTTTGGCGCCACGAACAGGCCGAAGCCCGCCCCCGACAGTGCCATGCGCCACACCAGATCGAAGTGCGACACATGCGCCGGCAAAAAAGCGAGCGTCAGCAGTCCGATGGTTGCGATCGTCATGCCGATGCCGCCCAGTATGCCGGCCGGAAAGCGATCCGACAGCATGCCCGCGGTCGGCCCGATCAGCAGGATCGCCAGCGGCCAGGGGGTCAGCATCGCACCGACCTCACCCGGCAGGAAACCGTAGTGCTGCTGCAGCCGGAACGGCAGTGACAGCATCACCGTCATCGATGCGATGAATACCAGCAGACCCCCGAGCGCGGACAAACCCACCACCGGCCGCATCAGCAGGTCGACCGGCAGGATGGGAATCTTCGATGTCAGTTCGCGCCGCACGAACACCACCGCGATCAGCGCGCCGCAGCCGACCATCGCGGCGGCGATCAGCGGCGAGCCGCCATGCACTGCGCTTTCGAGCCCCGATATGATCAGTCCGAAAGTGAGCGCGCACAGCAGCGCGGCGCGCACATCGTAAGGATCGTCGCGCGGTTGCGGCTCTGGCAGTGCGCGAGCGCCCAGCAGCAGCGACAGCAGCGCCAACGGCGCAGCCGCGGCGAAGATCCACGGCCAGCTCGCCACCGAAAGTACCAGTCCACCCAGCGTCGGGGCGATCGCAATCGAACTCGACACCACGACGTTGCCGATGCCCAGGCCGCGACCGAGCTGGCGCGCCGGATAGGTCGAGCGGATCAGTGCGCTCGACACGCTGAGCGAGGCCGCCGCGCCGAGCGCCTGGATCCCGCGCACCAGCAGCAGGAACGCCAGGCTCCTGGCGAAGAAACAAAGCACGGTCGCCACCAGGAAAGCGATCTGGCCGTACTGGTACAGCCGCCGCAGCCCGATGCGACTGCCGAGCGCAGAGAACGGCAGCAGCGTCATCACCAGCACCAGCTGGTAGACGGTGACCACCGATACCGCCGCGGAAGGATGCACGCCCAGGTCGTGCGCCAGGGTCGGCAGCGCGACGGTCACCACCGAGCCGTCGATGACCGCCAGCGCAGTGCCGCAGGATATCGCCAGTATCGCCAGGTAGCGACGCGGGGTGGGCAGACCATCCATCAGAGCGGGTTGGGTAGATGATTGTTGTAGGACATTGGAACCCCTGCCGTGGATTGCAGGCGGGAGCTCGGTCGAACCAGCTTAACAAATAGCCGCCAGGAGCAGGGGCTTGACTGATTTGCGCGGCAGCGCAGCGCGCAGCGGCGCCGTCACTGGCTGGAATTAGGAGTAAACTCAAGCGCTGCGGTCGTCGGAGGCTTGAATCCCGTGTTGCTTGAAAGTTGCCTGGTGATACTGGTTGCCGCGAGCGCCTTTCTTTGGTGGCGACAGCATAACGCTCGCCAGCAGAACGCCGAGTTGCGTGCCGAAGTGGTCAAGCTGCGCGGTCGACTGCGGGCTCGAAAGCTATAAGCAACCCGTCGATGTTTGCTGATCGCCGATGCGACGCTTAAAGATCGTCCATCGCACCCGGTATGAATTTCCCGAAACGGTGCGACTGGGTCCGCACCGGCTGCTGCTGCGCCCGCGCGAGGGCCACGAACTTCATATCGAGTCCTCACTGCTCGAAACCTCACCGGTGGCCACGGTGCACTGGCTGCGCGATATCTACGACAATTCGGTAGCGATAGCGACCTTCGCGCTGCCCGCCACGCAGCTCATGATCGACAGTGAGGTGGTGGTGCAGCACTTCGACGAAGCGCCGCTGGACTTCGTGGTGGCGGACGAGGCCGTGAACTATCCGTTCCGCTACGATCCCGACACCGCCGCGGTGCTGCGGCCTTACCTGGTGGATGCGCAGGCGCCGGTTGAGCAGGAGGCGTTGCGCAGCTGGCTCAGCCAGCGCTGGCGGTTCGGCGAACAGGTGCAGACCTACAGTCTGCTGAAGCGCCTATCCGGCGACATCAAGCAGACGCTGAAATATCAGGCGCGCGAATATCCGGGCGTACAGACCGCCGCCGAGACGCTGTCGCGCGGCACCGGCTCGTGCCGCGACTTTGCCAGTCTGTTCATGTTCGCGGCACGCTGCCTGGGGCTGGCCGCGCGTTTTGTCAGCGGTTATCTCGATGCGCCGCATAGCGGCAGCGGCGCCACCCATGCCTGGGCGGAGGTCTACCTTCCTGGCGCAGGCTGGAAAGGATTTGATCCCACACTGGGTGAGATGGTGGGCAGCAAACACATTGCCGTAGCCGTGGCGCGCCGGCCCGACGTGGTGTCTCCGGTCGCCGGTACGTTTTTCGGCCAGCCGGGCGCAAGTCTGTTCGTGGACGTCGCTGTGACTGCGCTCGACGGCTGAATACGCTCGACGGCTGAATGCGCAGCTCGCCGGTGCCGCGGCTGCCACGGCAGCATCGCTACCACAGACTGACGCGCTTCTCCGGCGCCAGGTACATGCCGTCGCCGGGCCTGACGTCAAAGGCGTCGTAGAACGCCTGCTGGTTCATCAGCGGTATGCTGCCGCGGTACTTCTCCGGCGAATGCGGATCGGTCTTGAGCTCCACGATGGTTTCACCGTCGCGGGTCAGACCGCGCCACACCTGGGCCCATCCCATATAAAAGCGCTGGTCGCCGGTGAGGCCGTCGATCACCGGCGCCGGCGTGCCGCCGAGTGAAATCCGGTAGGCCTTGTAGGCGATGGCCAGGCCGGAGTTGTCGGCGATGTTCTCGCCCAGGGTCAATTCACCGTTGACGTGATAGCCGGGCAGCGGTTCGCGCGCGCCGTACTGCTCGACCAGCGCGTGCGTCTTGGCTTTGAATTTGTCGAAGTCGGCCTGGCTGAACCAGCCGGGCACGCCGAGCAGATTACCGTCGCCGTCGTACTGACTGCCCTGGTCATCGAAGCCGTGGCTGATCTCGTGGCCGATGATGGCGCCGATGCTGCCGTAGTTCACCGCATCGTCCGCCCTGGCGTTGAACATCGGCGGCTGCAGTACCGCGGCCGGGAATACGATTTCGTTCATCTCCGGGTTGTAGTACGCATTGACCGTCTGCGGCGTCATGAACCACTCGCTGCGGTCGATCGGCTTGCCCAGCTTGTTGAGATTGCGCTGGTAGTCGAACACCCTGGCCCGCAGCACATTGCCCAGCAGATCATCCTTGCTGATCTGCAATTCGCTGTAATCGCGCCACACCGTGGGGTAACCGATCTTGGGCGTGAACGTGGCCAGCTTCGCCAGCGCCTTGCGCCTGGTTTCCGGGCTCATCCAGTCGAGCGTCTCGAGATCGGCCTGATAGGCGGCAAGCAGGTTGTGTACCAGCTGGTCGATGCGCGCCTTGGACTCGGGCGGAAAATATTTCGCGGTGTAGATGCGGCCCAGGCCTTCCCCGATCGACTGCTCCAACAGTTCGATGCCGCGCTGCCAGCGCGGCTTGATCTGCGGGATCCCGCGCAGCGACGTGCCATAGAAGGAGAAGCGCTGGTCGACGAAGCTCTTGCTCAGGTAGCGCGAGAATTCGCTCAGCAGGTGCCAGCGGAAATAATTTTTCCACACCGGCAGCGGTGTGGATGCCAGCAATGCGCTGAAACCGGTCAGATAGCTGGGCTGATCGATCACCAGGTAATCAGTCCGGCCCGCCACTCCCGAGTCGGAGAGGTACGCCTGCCAGTCATAGCCCGGAGCCAGATGCGACAGTTTGGCGAACGCGACCTTGTTGTAGGTCTTCACCGGATCGCGGTTCTGCACCTTGGTCCACTGCACGCTGGCGAGCGCGGTCTCGAGCTCGACGATCTGCCTGGCGTGCTGCGCCGCCTGGTCGTCGCCGGCCAGGCGCAGCATTTTCTGCACATGCTGGGCGTACAGCACGCGCGTCTGTTGCAGCTGCTTGTCGTTCAGCAGGTAGTAGTCGCGGTCCGGTAGCCCTAACCCGTCCTGGCCGAGATCGAACACGTACCTGGTGGAGTCCTTCGCGTCCTGGTGCACATTAGGAGAGTACGGGGCAGGCACGCCGATCTGATTGAAGTGCGCAATCAGCGAGGCAATCTGCTGCTTACTCCGCAGCGCGTCGATGCGGGCAAATTCCGCGGCCAGCGGCGCAAGTCCCTGCCGCTCGAGCGCTGCCTCGTCCATGAAGCTTGTGTACAGGTCGGCGATCTTCTGCTGATCCGGGTCCGGGCGCTCGGCGTCCGGGTGGTCTGCAGATTGCTGCAGCCCCTCGACGATGCCGCGCAATTGAGTCTCGGCGTCGTCGGCCAGCTGGTACCAGGAGTCATAAGCGCTCTTGTCGGCGGGAATCTGCGTCGTCGTGAGCCACTTGCCGTTGACGTGCTGATAGAAATCGTCCTGGATGCGAACGCTGTCATCGGCGTACTGCGATTCGATGCCCGAGATCAGGGCTGTGGTCCCGGGCCCCGCGGGCGCGGCAGGCTGTGCGCTCCATGCTGCGGCGGCGGCGCCGGTGACGAGGCCCAGAGACACGACAACAGCCGGGATACGATGTTTGCTTGTCACCGGAAATTTCCACCGCGATGCGCAGTAACGCTGCATTGATGATAGCGTTCCACAAAAGAATCTGACGAGCTTCCGCCGTGAGTGCCGCCGCGTTGCCCGCGGGTTGCCCCTGAGAATTTCAGATGGCTGGCAGCTGGCAACTAGTCGGGACCGCGACGGCCGCGGGGGCCACGGGAGCCGCGCCGCTCGCCGGGCGTGGCGGGCGACCAGGTTTCGGTCGCCGCATCCGCGCGCCGGGCGCCGGCTCGGCGGTCGGCGTAGTGGCGGTAGATGCAGTTGCAGGCTGCCGACATCGTGCAGCCCTTCAACGGCAGTGCCGGCGCATCGCGCGCCAGCAGGCGCTTGTCGCGCATCGCCACCGCTCTGGCGCAGGTCTCGCCGTGCGTGGCGATCCTGACCGCGCTCCACGGTTCTATTCGCAGCGGGTAGGTTCGCTTCGCCATGGCAGTTGCTGTTGTAATTCAGGACCGGGGCATTTTAAGGCGATTGCAGGGCCGCTTTTGCTCACTCCGTCACGCTGGCAATAAAAATCACCGATGCCGGCCGCTGCGATCGCGGATCCAGCGGTTCACGCAGCTGCAGCAGGCGCAGCCGGTGCCGTCGAAACAACTCCAGCCAGCTGGCCAGCGTGCGAAAGTACCACGGGGCCGGATCGGTGAAATCTGAGCTGAACCCGGCCCAGGATCCTTCCCGCCAGCCGTCGCGGTACGGTGCCTCGCCGCAGGCCACCATCGGATGCAGGGTCTGAACGATGAATGTCCCATGGGTGTTCAACAGCGACGGTATCGCGGCGAACAGTCTTTCCACCGATTCCTTTCCCAGCAGCGAGAAATTGCACACCGCGACGTCGGCAGTGAACCCGAGTGTCCCGGCGGCAGCGTCCGCATATGTGGCGACGCGAAACTCCCCGCCGCCGGCCGCTTGCGCCTGCGTGATCAGGCTGGGAACGGCATCGATGCCGAGCAGCTCGACGCCGCTTGCGGCCAGCGCGCGGCCGAGCCAGCCTTCACCGCAGCCAATGTCGAGCACCGAGCGTGGCGAGCGGCTCAGTACCGCTTTGACGATCGCCCGGTCGGTCGCCAGCGTGCGGCTTTCAATGCGCCGGTCGCGCACCGCGGCCGCCCAGGCCTGCGCGTTGCTGCGCCAGGACTCGACAATCCTCGCCTCGCCGGTCGCGCCGGTCGCGCTCGCCTCGTCCACTGCGGCTAGGCGCTCGCAGCGGCGCGCAGCATCGCCTCGAGACTTTGTTCGACGTCCGCGTCGCCGGTGGACCAGTTGCTGACGCTGATGCGCATCGCGGTGTGACCCTGCCACACGGTGATGCCGCACCAGCAGGTGCCGTCGGATTGCAACTTTGCGACCACACGCCGCGTGCGTGCATCGTCGCCGAACGACACCAGCACCTGATTGAGGACCACGTCATTCAGTACCGCGTAGCCTTTTGCGGACAGGCCGGCGGCAAAGCGGCGCGCCTGGCGGCAATTGCGCTCGAGCATGTCGGCGATGCCGGCGCGGCCGAGGGTTTGCAGCGCCGTCCATACTTCGACGCCGCGCGCACGCCGGGAAAGCTCGGGGGTGAAATCGCTCGGATTGCGCTCCGCGCCCGGTTGCGGCAGGTACTCTGCGGTGATCGCCATGGCGGCCTGCAGCGCCTGCGGTTCGCGTACCAGTGCCAGGCCGCTGTCGTACGGCACATTGAGCCACTTGTGCGCATCGGTGGCCCAGGAATCGGCGGCTTCCAGCCCGTCCGCCAGATGCCGCAGCGACGCGGTGGCCTTGGCCCACAGGCCAAAGGCCCCATCGACATGCACCCACGCACCATCGCGATGTGCGCGCTCGATCAGCGGGCCGAACGGATCGAAGGCGCCGGTATTCACGTTGCCGGCCTGCAGGCACACTATCGTGGGACCTGCGATCTGCGGCAACTCATCGGGCCGCATGCGACCCTGGCCGTCGACCGCCACGCGCACAATGCGCGAGCGGCCCAGGCCCAGCATGCCGAGCGACTTGAGCAGCGTCGGGTGCGCTTCCTCGCCGGCAATGACGGTGATCTGCGGCGCGCCGAACAGGCCATCGGCCTCCACGTTCCAGCCCACGCGTGCCAGTACCGCATGGCGCGCCGCGGCCAGCGCGGTGAAATTCGCCACCGTGGCTCCGGTGACGAATCCGGCCGCGGTCTGCGGCGGCAGTTCGAACAGCGCGACCAGCCGGCGCAGCGCGCTCTGCTCCAGGCGGGCCACCCCCGGGGTGATGCTGTTGTAGCAGCAATTCTGGTCCCAGGCCCCGGCGAGCCAGTTGGCCGCCAATGCTGCCGGCAGTGAGCCGCCGATGACGAAGCCGAAGAATCGCGGCCCGGCCATCGCCATGGTGGCGGGTGACACCAGCTCATCGAGCATCGCCAGTGTCTGCTGCGCATCCATGCCCTGTGCCGGCAGCGGCCCGTCCAGCCGCAGCAGCGCCGTCACGGCGGCGGCACTCGGCGCTACCGCGCGCTGGCCGATCGACTCCAGGTAGTTTGCGGCGCGTTGTGCCGCGTCGTGCAGCAGCGCGCGCGTCGATGAATGATCGTCGGCGCTGCCGTCGCTATCCGCTGTGGATGCTTGAGTGGAACGGTCCATCGCACTCCGCCTGAATCACTGGCCATGGCAGTGTACGCCGCCGTGCAGGCATAATCGCGCTGCTATCCGCATGCACAGCGGGAGGTGGCGGCCAATGATGAAAATACTGGTCATATTCCTGGTGCTGGCGATCGCAGGCGTTGCCGGCTACAGCTGGCTCACGCTGCACTGGGCCTATGCCACCGGCGAACGTGCGGGTTTCGTGCAGAAGCTTTCCAAGAAAGGCTGGCTCTGCAAGACCTGGGAGGGCGAGATGGCGATGGTCACGATGCCCGGAACCGTGTCCGAGAAATTTTATTTCACGGTGCCCGAGGACGCGGTCGCCGCCAAGATCAATGCCAGCCTCGGCAAGCGCGTGGCGATGCACTACGAGCAGCACAAGTGGCTGCCGAGCTCGTGCTTCGGCGAGACTGAATATTTCGTCGACACGGTGCAGGTAACTGAGTAGTCAATCCGCCTCGACCACCGTTCCCTGGTGATAGACGATCTTCCAGCGCCTGCCGCTTCGCCGCCAGATGCTGCATCTGCGGGTTACCCGCTGTTTCTGCTGCAGCAGCGTGTAGGTGACGAGGTAGGTGTCGCGCGCGAGCTCGAGGCAGCGCAAATCGCTGACTTCCCACACGTCCTCGCCCGGATTCTCAAATCGCTTTTCGAGCAGGTCCAGCAGGTACTCACGGCCGTAGCGGCGGCCTGAGGCGCCGACCTCGCAAAACTCCGCGTCCGTCATGTTCTCCAGATCCGCGCGCGTGGCGCCGGATTCAAGCCGATGAAACACCGGCTCGCGCGCCTTGAGCTCATCGAGTATGGCGAGGCGTTTGCGCTCGGCAGCAGCTTCAGGTGTCATAGCCGGACACTCTAACCGTTCGGGCGGCTTGCGTTCGCGCCCTCAGTGCTCGAGCCCGTGCGGGGTGATCAGGCCGGCACGCCAGGCGATCATCAGCAGCACGAACAATGCAACCGACAGCGAGATACGCAGCGTCAGCGCGCGCAGCATCTTGTCCGAGTCGCCGCGACCGGTGGACAGGTGATACAGCGCCGTGCCGAGGCTGGCGAGGATCGCCGCCAGCAGGCACACGATCAGGATTCGAATCAGTTGCATCAGGCAATTATAAGGGCGCGCGAGCGGCAAACCTGTACTCGATTGCGCCCGGACTGCACAATGCGCGATTCCCGACGGAGCACCTGGCTTGCCGCTGACACTCGAATTCGGCCGTTTCCGCTGGTCTGCGACCTGGCCCATGACGCTGCTGACGCTGGCGGCGCTGGTGCTGTTCGTCAACCTCGGACGCTGGCAATGGCACCGGGCGCAGCAGAAGCAGGCACTGGCCGCAAACTTTGGTGCCGGGGGCCGATCGGTGGCTGAACTCGGTGCGCGCGCAACTTCGGAATTTCCGCGCTACACGCAGCTGCGACTGCAGGGCAGCTACGACGGCGAGCATCAGTTTGTGCTCGACAACATGTCGCACGACGGTCAGCCGGGTTACCAGGTGCTGACGCCGCTGCGGCTTCCCGATGGGCGCACCGTGGTGGTCAATCGCGGCTGGCTGCCGCTCACCGCGAGCCGCAGCCAGCTGCCGGACGTGACGGTCGATTTCGCCGCGCCGCAGACGCCCGTCGGCCGGCTGGATGATCTGCCGGTCGCGGGCATCGCCCTGGGCCATGTGCCGCCGGCCGCGGGTACGCCGTGGCCGAAGCTCACCAGTTTTCCGACCATGTCCGATCTGTCGGCGGCACTCGGCCAGCCGCTGCAGAGCCGCCAGCTGCTGCTCAATCCCGATCAGCCGCTGGGCTATGTGCGCGACTGGCATCCGCCCGGCCCTGGGCCGGCGCGCCATCTGTCCTATGCGATCCAATGGTGGGCGTTTGGCGCGCTGGCGCTCGGCCTTTACGGCTACATGAACTGGCACCGGAACGCGCGATGAACACCCCTGGCCTGGTTGCGCGCCCGAAGCGCGGCGTATTGCTGCTGCTGCTGCTGCTGTTCTTCGCGCCGCTGCTGCTGGCGTTCGTGCTGTATTACGGTTCCGGCTGGCGCCCCACCGGCCGCACCAATCACGGCCAGCTGATCGAACCGGCGCGCACGCTGCCGCTCACCGTGCTGCCCCAGGTTGCACTGGCGCCGGCTGCGGCGCCGGGTGCCGCGCCGAGTGCCGCGCCGGGCGGCGACGCGCCGGCGGCAGCCGATGTACTGACCGGCAAGTGGTCACTGGTCTACGCCGGTCGCGGTGACTGCGACGCCGACTGCCGCGATACGCTCTATTTCATGCGCCAGACGCATTTTGGACTCGCCAATCTGATGCCGCGCGTGCAGCGGGTTTTCCTGGTGACCGCCGGCTGTTGTGATCGCGACTACCTGGCGCGCGAGCAGCCGGACTTGATTACCCTGAATGCGGATGGCGCCGCGGGCGCGGCGCTGCTGGCGCTGTTCCCGCCCGAGCGGCGCGCCTCGGGCATCTTCGTGGTCGATCCGCGCGGCAACCTGATGATGCGTTACGACGCCCATGATGATCCCAAGGGGCTGCGCAACGACCTGAAGAAGCTGCTGGCTCTGTCGCACATCGGATAGCGCGCCATGAGTCATTCCGCATGGGTCCGCGCCGTTGCCGTTGCTGCGTTCTCGCTGTGCCTGGGCGTGGTCGTGCTCGGCGCTTACGTGCGGCTCAGCGACGCCGGCCTGGGCTGCCCCGACTGGCCCGGCTGTTACGGTCATCTGACACCGGCCGGCGCCGCAGCCGATGAGCGCACGGCGAGCGCGCCGCTGGCAGGCAGGCCGCTGGATATCGGCAAAGCCTGGCGCGAGATGCTGCACCGCTATGCCGCCGGCACGCTCGGTGGCCTGATCGTGTGCCTCACCGCGATCAGCCTGGCGTGGCGGCGCGAGCGCATCGTGCCGCCCTGGTTCGCGATCGCGCTGCTGGCGATCGTGCTGCTGCAGGGCACTCTGGGCATGCTCACCGTGACCCGGCAGCTCAGGCCGCTGTTCGTCAGCCTGCACCTGCTGTTCGGCTTCACCACGCTGTCATTGCTGTGGTGGCTGGTGCTGACGTTGTGGCGAACCCGCGCCGGCAGGCGCGCACCCACCCGTGCCGTACCTGTCGGGGCGCGACGCCTGGCGCTGGTCGGCCTGATTGCCATCAGCCTGCAGATCGCGCTCGGGGGCTGGACCAGCAGCAACTACGCCGCCATTGCCTGCCCCGACCTGCCTACCTGCCAGGGCCGCTGGTGGCCGCAGGCCGACTTTCGGGCAGCGTTCGCGTTATCGCAGGGCGCGGGCGCCGGCGCGCAGCTCAACTACGAGGGCGGCGTGCTCGACAATCCGGCCCGGGTAGCCATTCACCTGAGCCACCGCGTCGGCGCGCTCGCGTTGAGCGTGGCCCTGCTGGCGGCCGCGATCGCGGCCCTGCGCCTCGGCGGCGCCCCTGCTGCCGCCGCCGTGGGGGTGCTGCTGCTGTTGGCCCTGCAGCTGGGCATCGGGGTGTCAATGGTGCTGCGCGGCTTTCCCCTGTGGCTCGCCACCGCGCACAATGCCGGCGCCGCCCTGCTATTGTTAGCCACCCTGGCGCTGAATCGGTCGTTACGGCCATCATCCGCGCCGGCCACTTTCACCGGATAGTCTTCGCCGCCACTGCCCATGAGCCAGCCCGACGTCCAGGTCATTGCCGCCAGCGCCAGCTGGCGCGATTACTTCGAGCTGACCAAGCCGCGCGTCGTGGCGCTGATCGTACTCACCGCGGTGGTCGGCACGCTGCTCGCATCGCGCGGCCTGCCGCCGCTGGATGCGTTGATATTCGGCAACCTCGGTATCGCGCTGGCGGCGGCCTCGGCCGCCGCCATCAATCATGTGCTCGATCGGCGCATCGATGCGCGCATGGCACGCACCCGCAAGCGTCCGCTGCCCTCGGGCCATCTGGCGCCGACCCAGGCGCTGGCGTTCGCGCTGCTGCTGGGCGTGATCTCGATGGTGATCCTGGTGGCGTTCGTCAATGTATTGACCGCGGCACTGACGTTCGCATCCCTGATCGTCTATGCGGTGGTCTACACGGTGTGGCTCAAGCGCGCGACACCGCAGAACATCGTCATCGGCGGCGCCGCCGGCGCTGCGCCCCCGGTGCTGGGCTGGGTCGCGGTGACCAACCACATCGACCCGCAGGCACTGCTGCTGTTTCTGATCATATTTGCATGGACGCCGCCGCATTTCTGGGCGCTGGCGATCGCGCGCCGCCATGACTACGCCAAGGCGGATATTCCGATGCTGCCGGTCACGCACGGCGTCGAGTTCACGCGCCTGCACGTTCTTTTCTACACCGTGCTGCTGTGCCTGGTCACGCTGCTGCCGTACATGACCGGCATGAGCGGACTGATCTATCTGGCCGCCGCATTGCTGCTCGACGCGCGCTTCCTGTGGCATGCGATCGCGCTGAAATTCTCGCCCCGCGACGAGTTGCCGATGCGCATGTTCCGCTTCTCGATCACCTATCTGATGTGGCTGTTCCTGGCGCTGCTGCTGGATCACTACCTGCCGACGACACTGGCCTGAGCGGGCCTTCAGGCGAGGCGCAATGCCACCGCGCCGCCGATGATCACGACGGTGCAGGCCAGCCGCTGCAGCGTCACCCGTTCCTTGAGCATCAGCGCCGAGATCACGGTCGCGAACACGATCGCGGTCTCGCGCAGTGCTGCGACCAGGGCCACCGGTGCCACCGTCATCGCCCACAGCGCGATGCCATAGGACAACACGGTGCTGGCACCGCCGGCCAGGGCCTGCGGCCAGCGGCCGCTGACGTAGCCGGCGAATTCGCGCCGGCGCCAGATCGATGCCCACAGCAGCAGCTCGCTGCCGTTGAGCAGGAAGATCCACAGCGCGTAGGCCGCCGGTGCCCCGGAACGACGCACGCCTAGTCCATCGACCAGCGTGTAGCTTGCGATCACGCAGGCGTTACCGAGCGCAAACGCGGTCGCCGTACGGTGCGATGTCGAATGCTCCGGGCGGTGCAGCGACAATCCCAGCACACCGCCGCAGATCAGACCGATGCCCAGCCAGCGCGCGCCCGAAACCGCTTCGCCGATCAGCGCGGCGCTCAGCGCGGCTACGATCAGCGGCGCGGCCCCGCGCATGATCGGATAGACATGACTCATGTCACCGTGGCGGTAGGCGGCCACGAGCAGCGTGTAATACAGCGTCTGCAGCAACACCGAGGCGGCGATGAACGGCCAGCTTGCGGGCGCGGGCTGCGGCAGGAACGGCAGCGCCAGTGCGGCCAGGCCTGCGGCCGTGGTGGTGATCATGATCGTGGTCAGCAGCTTGTCGCCGCCGCTCTTGACCAGGGCGTTCCAGCCGGCGTTCATGAGCGCCGCGAACAGCACGATGTAAACGACGTGTGCCGGCATCGGTCAGCCGATGCGGCCGGCGCTGCTGCCGCTGAAGCTGGCGGCTGTCTCAGCAATGTCTGCGATGACAACGCGGCTCATGGGCTTATCATTGGCCAATTGACGGCGGGCAATCGCCGGCCGGGGCGGTCATGGTAACGCGTCGCGGCGGCACAGCGAGGTATGCGCCATGCTGATCGAACGTGTCTGGGCGGCCAACCAGGGTCGTAACTTTCACTATCTGATCGCCTGCCCCGACACCCGCGAGGCGCTCGCGGTCGATCCGCTCAATGCGGAAGCCTGTCTTGCACGTGCGCGCGAACTCGACTGGAACATCCGCCAGATCTTCAATACCCACGAGCACCTGGACCATACCGGCGGCAACGCCGCGATGGTCGCCGCCACCGGCGCGCCGGTGCTGGCGCATCAGGCCGCGGCGCAGCGCATCGGCGGCGTTACCCAGGGACTTAAGCACGGCGACCTGGTGCGCGTCGGCCGTTCGGTGCAGCTGCGCTGCCTGGATACGCCCGGCCACACGCGCGCGCATCTGTGCCTGTATGGCGAGGCCGCCGGGCATGAGCCGCCGGCCCTGTTCTCCGGCGACACGCTGTTCAATGCCGGCGCCGGCAACTGCATCCATGGCGGGGACCCGCTGCTGCTGTATGACACCTTCAGCGGCTGCCTGTCGCACCTGCCGGCCACGACGCGGGTGTTTCCCGGACATGAGTACCTGCTGCGCAATCTGGATTTTACACTTGACCGCGAACCATCGAACGCCGCGGCGCGCGACATGTTGCGCCAGTGCTTCCAGCTGGCCGCCCAGGCCATGCCGGTCACGACGCTGGCGCAGGAACAGCAGTTCAACGTGTTCTTCCGGCTCGATAGCCCGGAAGTGATCGCCGAGCTGCGAAAGGTGCGGTCCGACTGGCAGTCGGATCCGGGCCCACGCGAGGTGTTTCTCGCACTGCGGGAGCTGCGCAACCGCTGGTAGACACGCTGCGCGTTTCACCTGACTTGCGTCGAGTAATCAGGCGGCCTCCTGGGGTAGAATTCGCGGCCCTCATGGACCTCTCCCCCATCCTCAACCCGTTGAACGACGCCCAGCGCGAAGCCGTGACGGCGCCGCTGCTACCGGTGCTGGTGCTCGCCGGCGCCGGCAGCGGCAAGACCCGGGTGCTGATCCACCGCATCGCCTGGCTGATCCAGACCGAGGGCGTATCGCCGCACAGCATCCTCGCGGTGACGTTCACCAACAAGGCGGCCGGGGAGATGCGCGGCCGGGTCGAACAGCTGCTCGGCGGTCCCGGCTCGGCGCTCTGGCTCGGTACCTTTCACGGGATCGCGCACCGGCTGCTGCGCCTGCACTGGCGCGAAGCCGGGCTGCCGCAGGGCTTTCAGATCCTGGATGCCGAAGACCAGCTGCGACTGATCAAGAAACTGCTGAAGTCGCAGAACCTGGATGAGAACCGCTGGGTACCGCGCGAAGTGCAGTACTTCATCAACAAGCACAAGGATGAAGGCCGCCGGCCCAAGCATGTCGCGGGCGGCGGCGATCCGACGCAGCTGCAGTTGATCAAGCTGTATGAGCAGTACGAGGAAGCCTGCGCCCGCTCGGGTGTGATCGACTTCGCCGAGCTGCTGCTGCGCGCCTTCGAGTTGTGGCGCGACCAGCCGGAACTGCTGCGCCACTATCGGGCCCGCTTCCGCCACGTGCTGGTGGATGAGTTCCAGGACACCAATTCAATTCAATACGCGTGGATCCGGCTGCTGGTCGGTTCCGAAGGCGCGGCGTTCGTGGTCGGCGATGACGACCAGTCCGTGTACAGGTTCAGAGGCGCGCGGGTCGAGAACCTGCACAAGTTCCGCGAGGATTTTCCGCAGGCGAAATTGTTCCGGCTGGAGCAGAACTATCGCTCCACGGCAGCGATCCTCGATGCCGCCAACGTACTGATAGCCAACAACACCGGGCGCCTGGGCAAGACGCTGTGGACCAGCAGTCCGGGTGGGGATCGGGTCAAGCTGTACGCCGCCTACAACGAGCGCGACGAAGCCGATTTCGTGGTGACCCGCATCCTCGAGTGGACCCAGCGCGGCGGCCTGCGGCGCGAGGCGGCGATCCTGTATCGCTCCAACGCGCAATCGCGCAGCTTCGAAGAGGCGCTGATCACTGCCCGCGTGCCGTACCGTGTCTACGGCGGCTTGCGCTTCTTCGAGCGCGCCGAGATCAAGGACGCGCTGGCGTATCTGCGCCTGATCGCCAATCGCGACGATGATGCTTCGTTCGAACGCATCGTCAACCTGCCGCCGCGCGGCATCGGCAACAAGACCGTGGACAACATCCGCGACGCCGCGCGCGGCGCAGGCAGTTCACTGTGGCGCGCCGCCGGTGCCGCGGTTGCGGCCGGCGAAGGCGGGCGCGCGGCGGCGGCGCTGCTGGGCTTCATGCAGCTGATCGAGCAGCTCGCGATCGCGATCGTCGGACTGGCTTTGCACGAGCAGGTCGATCACGTGATCAACGCCAGCGGCCTGCTCGAGCACCATCAGAAGGACAAGGCCGATCGCGGCGAGGCGCGGGTCGAGAACCTCAACGAGCTGGTCAGCGCCGCACGCGGCTTTGAGCCCGAGAGCGACCTGCCGCCGCTGCAGAGTTTCCTGTCGCACGCGGTGCTGGAATCGGGCGACACCCAGGGCGACGCCTGGGAGGACTGCGTGCAGATGATGACGCTGCACACGGCCAAGGGCCTGGAGTTTCCGCTGGTGTTCCTGTGCGGTCTGGAGGACGGGTTGTTCCCGCACCAGCGCTCGATCAACGATCTGGATGGCCTGGAAGAGGAGCGCCGCCTGTGCTACGTCGGCATGACGCGGGCGATGAAGCAGCTGTATTTCACCTACGCCGAGCAGCGGCGGCTGCACGGCGTGGACAGCTATAACTCACCGTCGCGTTTCATTCAGGAGATTCCCCCGGCGATGATCGAAGAAGTGCGGCCGCGCATCCGGATTGCGCACGCGCCGACATCCGACATCGCCGCGTCAGGCGGCCGGCGCGCCCTGGGGCGCGGGCCGCTGATGGAATCGATAAGCGACGGCATGCGGCTCGGCACCCGCGTCCGCCACGGCAAGTTCGGCGAAGGCGTGGTGCTCACGGTCGAGGGCCAGGGGCCGCACGCACGCGTGCAGGTGAATTTCGAGCAGCAGGGCTCCAAATGGCTCATGCTGCAATACGCGAATCTGGAAGTGATGTAGCGGCGACGGAGCGCAAGCGCTGATGAAGATCCTGATACTGGGGGCCGGCCAGGTTGGCCGGACGGCGGCTTACCACCTGTCGCGCGAGCCGGCCAACGAAGTCACCGTGGTCGACAATAACGAGGACATCCTGCGCGATCTGCAGGACCGGCTCGACATCCGCGCCGTGGCCGGCCACGCCTCCCATCCGGCCGTGCTCGAAGCCGCAGGCATCACCGACACCGACGTGCTGGTGGCGCTGACCAGCAGCGATGAAGTCAATATCGTGGCCTGCGAAATCGCGCACGCGCTGTATCGCACCCCGACCAAGATCGCGCGCGTGCGCGCGCCCGAATACACCACGCGCGCGCAGCTGTTCACCGATGGCGCGCTCGCGGTCGATGTGTGGATCAGCCCGGAACAGCTGGTGACCGAATACATCGCGCGGCTGCTGTCGTATCCGGGCGCGCTGCAGGTGGTGGATTTCGCCGACGGGCGCGTGCAGCTGGTCGGGGTACGCGCGCGGCGCGACGGCCCGCTGGTGGGCCGGGAACTGCGTACGTTGCGCGAGCACCTGCCGGACACCGAGACCCGCGTGGCTGCGATCTATCGCAATGACCGCCTGGTGCAGCCGGCCGGCGACACCGTGATCGAGGAAAACGACGAAATCTTCTTCGTCGCCGCGTCCGACGATCTGCGGCGCGTGATGGCCGAATTGCGCCGCAGCGAGGACCCGGTACGGCGCCTGGTGATCGCCGGCGGCGGCAACATCGGTTTCAGGCTCGCGCGCACGCTGGAGAAGAGCAATCAGGTCAAAGTGATCGAGCGCGACGCGCGACGCGCGCGCCGCATATCGGAGCTGCTCGAGAACACCATCGTGCTCAACGGCGATGCGGCCGATGAACAGCTGCTG
>DATAJH010000078.1:0-19414 GCA_036262215.1 Steroidobacteraceae bacterium | reverse complement strand
ACGCCGACCAGCAGCAGCAGCGACAGCAGCAGCGAGCGCGAGCAGACCAAGCCTGGCAAGCAATTCAGGGGCGGTGTATTCATGGGTTTTTATTCGTCTACAGAGAAATTCATGGCGCCGCCACGGCGTCGTCCAGCAGTGCGCGGATATGTGCGACATACGAGGCATCGTCAGCCCGATCATCGTTGTTGCGGTAGCGGACCACTCCGGAGCGGTCGATCAGCACGGTCGAGGGCAGCCGATCGATCGCATAGGCACGGCTGACCGCCTTGGTGGTATCGAGCAGCAGCGGAAAGCCGGCTGCGTGCGCGCGCGCGTACTGCTCGGCGTGCATCGGCTCGTCATCCACGCTGACCGCAAGTACTACCAGCCCGGCGGAGCGATAGGTGCTGTAGAGTCGATCGAGCAGCGCGAGCTGGCTGGCGCAGACACTGCATCGGCTGCTCCAAAAAGAAATGATGACCGCCTGGCCACGATACTCCGACAACCGCACATTGCTGCCAACGGCAGCCGGCAGCGCAAAATCCGGTGCCGTCCGGCCGATCAGGCTGGCGTCAGCGGCGCGCGCGGCCACCGTGGCAAGCGCGGCCAGTAGTACAACAACGCCCAGGACGGTGGGCAGCCGGCGACGCATTGACGAGGTACGAGCTGTCATCGCTGCCAATTTGACATCATTCGCCGGCTCGCGGCGACTGTCAAACCGTAAATACATGACACCGCTCGCATTTCACTCGCTACGCAGCGAGGGCGAGCGTCGTCCTGTCACAGTGATTGACGCGAGCTTAAGCCCGCGGGACGGCCGCAGGGCGCCGTCCTCACGTAATGACGCCGTTGACCACCGATGACAGCTGGCCGAAGGCTATCAGACTGTCGTAGCTTGCGGCCGCGCCCAGCCCGGTGCCGATGCCGCTGGCATAAGTCATCGTCTGGAACGCGCCCGCCTGGCCATGCAGCGCCATGTAATTGAGGATCACCGTCTCGGCCAGCAGATTGACCGCATTCGCCGCAGGACTTGAGGTCGAGTTCACCGAGCCGTCGGAATTGTAGCTGCCGATCTGCTGCATGACGGCCGCGGGTCTGGCCTTCGGATCGAACACCAGCATCAGCGAGGCTGCGGTCGCCGTGTTATCGCCCAGCCAGATGCCCTTGCCGCGGCCGGCGACCGAATTATCCGGCATGCCGTTGGACACCAGCGAGCCATCGCTGAATACGTAGATCATCAGCGGCACACCCACGCGCGCGGCGTACTCCAGACAGGCACCGATGCACTGCCCGGCCTTGAAATCGCGCGTCTCGCCGGTGGCGCGGGTACTGTCGTGATAGTCAAACCCGCCCATCTCGATGGTGCCGGCGCCGGCGTAACCGTTGACCACCATCTTCATGACCGAGGCGGTCGCCAGAAAGTCCGAGTCCTGCAGATCGGTCGCGCTGAAAATGCCGCCGCTGCCGGTGATGTTGGGATCCTGGGTCGGATCGAGCGCCGCCAGTGCGTTGCCATATTTATCCACGAGGTAGGCCGCATCGACGTAGCTGCATTGCACCAGATTCTTGATGGCCACGTCCTGAGCCGGGATATTGGTGCTCACCTGTCCGAGCTTGGCGGCGCTGATCCGCTCCACCGACTCGAGCACCGAGACCGCATCGGACTGGTCCAGCAGGCCAACCAGCGAGCCGGTGTTGACCAGCCCGGTGACGTCCGAGGGCTGCGTCACCACGGTCGGATTCACGGTCGGGTCGATCATGTAGGCCGGTGCCATCGAATTTCCACCCGAGGCCGTGGCCTCGGTGCCAATCAGCACCAGCAGGTCGCCGGCCGCTCCGGCCGAGTGAATCCCATACATCGGATTGTGCGGATTCAGATCGGTATCGGTCTGGCTGATGGCGGGAATGACCGCGCCATTGACGTTGTTCATGGTGGTGACGGCCGCGCGCTGCGAGATGCCGCGCAGATAAGCGCTGTCGCTGTGCATCGCCAGACCCAGCGACGTGTTGACGAAGTTGCCGGCACCGATGGATGAGTTGGGAATCATGTTGCCGGGCAAACCGAGCTTGTTATAGCCGGCGGTAGTCAGAAAATTCAGTTGCCCGCCCGCGCCTCCGACCAGCGCGTTGGAGCCGGCAATATTGCCGCCGCCGGCCAGGTCAAAGGCGATGAACGGCACCTTGCCCGCCCCGGCGCGGATGTTGCAGGGCGAGGTCACCAGCGCCTGAATGTCAGGTGCGAGCGTCGCATAAGCCTTGCGCGGATTGGCGAACATGCTGAAGAACGAGGACATGCCGATCACCGTGGCAGTGGTGCCGATCAGGCCGCGCCCGAGAAATTCCCGTCGTGTCACCGGCGGCCGATGATCCAGGTTCCGCAGCGCATGCGGACTCGGTGGGCGACGGGGCGGATGCTTCTTCATGGGGTCGGCCTCTGCTAAGGTCTGAGTAGGTTGGCGGTCAACATGGCTATTTGATCGCCGTCGTGGCGCTCGACAGAATCGCGGTACACGCCGCCATGCTGATGGTCGCTGTGCGGCCCGCCGGACAGGTGCCGCCACCACAGGCGGACAGGCCGGTAATAAGGTTGTACAGCTCGGAGCTCACCGCCGTGGAGGCCGGCTGTGAGGCGAGATTCGGGCCGATCAGGTTGTTGATCAGCGGTTGTACCACCTGGTCCATGTCACTGGTGGAGGCAAACGCGGCGCTCGGCACCGCCGTGAAGTTCATGCCGGGGAAGAATGCCGGCCCCAGCGTCGGGTCATTGACCAGTGCCTGACAGTACTGCATCGCCAGCTGCGCGCTGGCGATCTGCGCACCGGAACTCACGCTCTGGATGTTGTACACCGTCGGCAATCCCGTCTGCACCGATAGGTAGGTCGCATTGACCGCGGGGGTGGTCGCCGCGACGGTCGTCAGCTTCGCCATGGTGCTGTTGACTTCATTGAAGACACGCACGCCGATATCGGACGAGGCCGGCAGATCCACCGGCGCCGGCGCCACCGGAGTGGGCGTGGTATAGGCGCGCGTGTTGGTTCCAATCTGTGCAAACGTCAGGAAGAACTGATCCGAAGCCGCCCCGTTCTGCACTGGCATCACGGTGCCGATCGGTGACAGCAGCTGCCCGGTGGTGGGCGAGTAGTCGGCGCTGTCGATGTTGACACTGAGCGGAATGTAGGCCTGGTCAACCGGCACTTCCGCACCGTTGATGCCGATCCGGATACCCGCAATCTGGATGTTACTGCTCGGGCTGAACGCCGGATTGAGGTTGATGAAGGTCGGCCGATCAAACAGGTAGCTGTAGCTGTCGTACTGACTGGCAGTGAACATGATGTACGACTGCGGCGTGTTGATCAGGCTGCTGACATCGAACAGCAGGTAGTAGCTCGCGCCGACGCCGGCGGAGTAGTTCTGCTGAATCTGCTGCTGTGTCAACGCCACGTCGTGCACCGCCGCAAAGCGGATCGAGCCTTGCCACGGGTGATCGCCTGAGGTCTCATTGCCCAGCAGAAAGGCAAAGCTGCTGTCCCAGTTATTGATCGCGCCACCGGTCGAACTATCGATGTCGCCGGTGAAGACACCGTCGACGTACAGCCGGCGCCCCTGGGTAGCGGTGTAGGTCAACACCACGTGTTGCAGCGCGGCTTGTGCCAGCTGATTGTTGGCGTTGGTCAACAGCGCTGGTGCGCCGTTCAGGTCGCTCACGCTGCTGCGTGCGAATGCCTGGTACTGGAATGCATTCTGCGCCAGGGTGACATTGCGTAGCGTGTCGCCGCCCGAGTAACTGGCCATGTAGGCCTTGGTCTGCGTCACGTTGGCCGCGTTGACCCACAGTTCAACGCTGTACTGGCCACTGGCGCTCAACTTGTTATAGAGCTTCGAGCTGGTGGCGGTACTGGCCTGGGCCCGGCCGTTGGTGGTAAAGCTGATGCCCCAGCCGCCGACCCAGGCGGCATCCCCACTGAGGGTGAGGTCCATCCCCGGATCCACGCCACTGGTGTCGTAGGCGATCGAACCGGTGCCTTCCTTGAACTCCCACTTGGCGATGTCGTGCGCATCGTAGCGATTGGCGCCGGAGGCCACGGTGCCCTGCGTGAGCGTCAGGGCTTTCGAGACGATCAAGGTCGGATCGACCGGGGTCACGGCGATGCCGTTGGCGAATGCCTGGATGGCCGCCAGCATGACGGCGGCACTGGCCGGACAGTTCACCGGATTACCCCAGCAATTGTGCGACTGCTGCGCCAGGCGGATATAGAAGGTCGAACTGTTGGGTGTATTGAGGCTTATTTCCGGCTGCGCGTAGCTATAGGCCAGGGCCAGGTTGCTGCTGGCAAAGTACGGGGATTGCGGCGTGGAGGCGGTATCTGAATGGCAGCGCGCGCACCACTGCTGCACTACCGGATAGACCGTGGTGCTGAACAGCGTCGGATCGGCCGGAAACACCTTGGTTGCACCAACCGTCTGTGACGGCGGCGCAGTCAGCGGAATCTGCGTACCGCCCGCGGATCCGGTGCCGCCGCTGGCCCAGTTGCTGATCCAGGTGGTCAGAATGTCGGCGCACGCCTGCGGGCTTGCAAGCCAGCAGTTGTGGCCGCCGGCGACCTTCTGCACCATCAGCGACGTATCAGGCTGCGACAGGTTGACCACCGTGAGCGCTGCGCTGTAGGCCAGATTGATGTCGTCGGAACGCGCGAACATCGGCGACTGGCCACCGGCCTTGTGGCAATTGCCGCAGCGGCTGCTGGGGGAGATGTTGACCCACAGGTTGGTCTCGAACGCCTGCACATCGGCACTGCCGGGCGGCGGACCGCTGTAGGTATCGACCTGCGCCGTCGCCAGCACGTTCGGACTCTGCGTGGTCGGCGCGCCTCCGGAACAGGCGCCCAGCAGCAGTGTCATCATGACTGCCAGCAGGGAGGGTACCGTCATCGGTGTCGTCGGGGCTTTCACGGCGCGGCCTCCTACTGGCCCATACAGTAGACGGCGGATTCTGCAAACGCCGTCTTCATGTTGTAGTTCGACGAAACGAAGTCAGAGGTGATCTTCGCCGCCTGCGCACGATCGGCCGCATTGCTCGGCGGGCGCAGACACATCGCCTGAAACACCTTCTGCACCTGGCAGGTGGCAAACTGCGCCGAGCTCTCGATTTCCTGACCGAATGACTTGGCGCCGTTGCCGCTGCCCGGCAGCGAGCTGTTCCAGCCCAGCAGCGCATTCGGGCCGCTGCGCCAGTAATTGATCCAGCTGTCGTCGATCGTGACGTGGCCATAGGGAAAATTGCCGGTGTTGATGGCGTACTTGCCCTGCACCTGGCCGGGCGTATAGACCATCTGGCCGGTGGTCACGTTGTATTCGTAATAGGCAAACGCGCCGGCGAGCGCATCCATGCCTGAGTGACAGCCGATGCAGGTGTTGAGAAACACCCGGCTGTCGCCGCCCGGGGATCGCGACGGATCCTGGCGGATCCGGTCCGGCGGCCGCGTAATGTCCATGATCGTGTTCAGGTCATCACACATGTAATTGATCAGCGTAAAGCGCACCATCGCGCGGTTGGTGCCCTTGTAGAAGAAGGCCGAGGCCCCGCCCAACGTGGTCATGACACCCGCGGTTGCCGCCGACGGGATGCCCACCAGCGCGGACTGCGTCTGCTGCACCAGCACCTTCGACAGATCGGCGCCGTTGGTATCCAGGTACTGGTAGTGATTGTTGTTCGCAGGCGAGTAGGCCGGCGCCCCCGACACGTTACCGGTGTAGACCAGATCGGCCGACAGCACCGTGTTGAACGGAACGTTGTCGCGGATCATGCCGATGATGGTGGCGGTGTAATCGTTCAACGGTACGAACACCGACTGCGCCTTGTTGGTCATCGGCGCGGCGAAGTTGCGCAGCGTGACGTTGTAGAAGCTCGGATCCTGCATCGCGAGCTGCGCTGCGCCGATCGCATTGCTGCCGCTGATGTCGCTCGACATCTGCGTCAGCACCGCCGCACTCGGCTCACTGCCGGTGATGCGGCCGAACAGCCGTTCGGCCTGTTCGTTCGGACCGGCGAGCACTGGCGTAATGGGTTGCAGCGCCGGCAGCAGAGCCGCAGCGATTGCGAGCGCCTTGCGCACACCAGATATGTTTGAGCGGACGAACATTGCCTTTAAGCTCCTGCCTGCGTTGCGAGTGCTATCCGACTACTATGAGACCACGATGAATCTGGCGGCCATCATATGCACGTTGAAGCCGCGCGCGTAATGTCGCCGCACGCCGACGCTCCGTGCCGTTACGTCAATAGTCCTATGCTTATCGCCATGAAAAAGCGGTGTAGCGCCTGCATTCGATCGCCCGAACACGACCCAACGCACGGTTTCAGAATTGTGCGTCTGGTCTCATATCGATGCCTTGCAGAGCAGACTCCGAACCACACGCGAATACCGTGACGCGTTTGGCGGCGTTTAGGATTGAGGATGGAACATAAAATGCGTACCCGTCAGTTTGTCCTACCCGCAGCGCTGCCGGTCCTACGACCGGCGCGTGTGCTGTGGCCGGCGGCGCTGCTCGGCGTCGTGCTGCTTGCGGCGTGTAGCAGCAACGGCGGCGGCGGTTCGGTGACTATTGCCAACTCCCAGCCCCCCGATTCGCAGACCACCGACTTCGGCATGGTCTACGTCAAACGTTCCGTGCCCCCGCCCACGACGCCGGCGACCCAGGACGACCTGCGATTGCGCCGCACTTTTCTGCCGCAGGCCGACCTGTATCTGTTGAATCCGACCAGTGCCGGCGGCCATGAGGTCAACATCACGACGCGAGTGACCTCAACCGCCCCTAAGGGCACGTTCTACGATCTCAAGGACGTCGATGTGTCGAGCGACGGCACGCGTGTAATCTTTGCAATGCGCGGCCCGCTGATGCCCAACCAGAAAGACCGGAATAATCCGAATTGGAATATCTGGGAATACGTGGTCGCGACCAACGACCTGCACACCGTACTGCCGACTTCGGACCCGCTGGGCACCGGCTCGCAATACATCTCACCGCACTATCTGCCCGACGGGCGCATCCTGTTTGCGACCACGCGACAGATCGGCTCCGGCGCGATTCTGCTCAATGAAGGCGAGCCGGAGTTTGAAGGACAGACCGAGGACCTGGACGAGTCGGCGTTCGTGCTGCACGTGATGAACCCCGACGGCACCGACATGCACCAGATCACCTACAACCCGAGCCACGATGTCGATGCTACCGTGCTGAATAACGGCCGCGTAATGTGGAGCCGCTGGGATCACGCCAACGGCAACAGCGGCATTCACCTCTACACCAGCAACCCCGACGGCACCGACGTCGAGCTGCTGTATGGCCGCGGCAGCCACAACACGCTCAGCACCAACCCCAATGGAACCGATACCTGTGCGGCCGGTGAAGACTGCACGGTGCAGTTCGTGAAGGCACGTGAGCTGCCCAACGGCAAAGTGCTGGCGCTGGTGCGTCCATTCGACGAGGCTGGTTACGGCGGCAATCTCATGATCATCGACGTGCAGAACTACGTCGAGAACAACCAGGCTTACCCCGACACGGTGAACAACGCCGGCTATTCCACCACCAGCTTTGCCGAACAGGCGGCAACGCAGAACGCGGTGCTGACTGCGGTCAACACCACCATGAACATCCCGGTGATCTCGCCCGGCGGACGCTTCTCCTCGGCGTTTCCATTGTGGGACGGCACCGGGCGCATTCTGGTGACCTGGAGCGAATGCCGGCTGCAGGATACTACCGGCACCATCCTGGCGTGCACCGCCGCCAATCTCGCCACCGCGAGCGCGGCCAACGCGACGCTCACCGCGGCACCGGTGTTGTACAGTGCATGGATGTTCGATCCGGTCGCCGACACCTTCAAGCCGATCGTGACGCCGACCGAAGGCGTGTTCGTCACCGAGATCGTGGCGCTGCAGCCGCGCCCCGCTCCACCCGCCTACATTTCCGACAGCTACACGAACAGCACGCCACCGTTAGGCGTGATCGACATCCGCAGCGTCTACGACTGGGACGGAGCGCCGTGGAGCGGGACCGGCGCCGGCGGCATTGCCGCCATGGCGCAGACCGATGCCGATCAGCGCCCGGCGCGCTTTCTGCGATTGGTGGAAGCGGTGGCGATCCCCGACAAGCAGACCCTCAATTTCGATCAAGCCACCGCATTCGGCGCCGCCGGCAACTACATGCGCCAGATTCTCGGCTATGTCCCGATCGAGCCGGACGGCTCGGTGCGCGTAACAGTGCCCGCGAACGTGGCCTTTCAGATCTCGGTGGTCAACGCCAACGCGCAGCAGATATTTCCGCTGCATCGCGCCTGGCTGCAGCTGCTGCCGGGGGAGGTGCTGAGCTGCAACGGCTGTCACCTGCCACCGGCGCAGCAGAACCCGGTGCCCGGGGGCAGCTTCTATTCTCATGGCCGCCCGGGTAGTTTCGCCTCCGCCTGGACCGGATCGACATCGACCGGTCCGTTCCCCGGCACCCAGGGCTCGTACGCCACCTGTCCCGGCGAAACCATGGCCGAGGCACTGGTCGGCTGGAATTGCGGTACCTCGGCCACCGCGGCAGCGACGCCGAGCGTCAATGTCGTCTTCAACGACCCGTGGTTCGGCGGCGGTGCCGGCAATGAACCGGTGTTGCTGTCCTATGACGATCCGACGTTCACCACGCCGCTGCCGACCTCGCAGGCCTGCGCGCTGCCGGGAGGCTGGACCTCGAATTGTCGCGTCATCATCAGCTATCCGATCAACATCCAGCCGCTATGGGACAAACTCCGTGGCGCCAATACCTGCGTCAACTGCCATACTGCGTCTACAGCGGCCACCGGCTATCTGGATCTGGCCGACGGTGCCTCGGCTACCGATGCCAACCAGGACAATGCCTATCAGCAGTTGCTGCAGCCCTTCAGTGTCACCACGACCAATCCCACCACCGGGGCGACCACGCAAACCGTCGTACGCGGACAGGAGTTCATTTCCGGCGACGCGCTCGGCTCCCACTTCTTCCAGGTGTTCGTCACCGACGCCACGCATATCGGCCTGCTATCTCCCGCTGAGCTGCGGCTGCTGTCAGAATGGGTAGACATTGGCGCCCAGTACTACAACAATCCGTTTCTCGCTCCGACGAATTGAGTACGGGATCGTGCTCGCGCTCTGGGCGCTGTCGCTGGTGTCGACGCCGGCGCGCGCCGCACACGAACTACTGCAGTTGTTCGTTACCGAGCCCTACTTGGAGCTGCATACCGGGCCGGGGCGCGGCTACCCGGTGACGCAGGTGGTGGCCCGCGGCGAATCGGTGGACGTGCTGTTTCGCCGCACCGACTGGTTCAAAGTGCGCACCGAGCGCGGCGTGGAAGGCTGGGCCTCGGCGCGCGAGCTGACGCTGACCAGCTTGGCCGACGGCACCCCGTTTCGCGTCAACATGGGCGACCGCGCCGGCTTCGCCTCGCATCGCTGGGAGAGCGGGGTGTTTGCCGGCGACTACGCCGGCGCCACTTTGATCTCGGCTTATGGTGCGCTGTCGGTCACCGACAATTTAAAGATCGAGGTCGGGGTTTCCCAGTATACCGGCAACGTCTCTGACGGCGAGCTGGCCGAGATCGGCCTTGCGCACGTATTCATGCCCGAGTGGCGTTTCTCGCCGCTGGTCGATCTGGGTACCGGTTATCGATGGGTGCAGCCCAAGGCCACCTTGGCCACGCCGGTGGATCGCAGCGATGAGGTGGGGTACTACGGTGTCGGCGCCCGCTTCTATCTGGCGCGGCGCTTCTTTCTGCGCGGCGACTTCCGCAAGTACGTCGTGTTCACCAGGACCAATGCAAACGAGGTCAACGAGGAATGGAGACTCGGATTCGGCTTCTTCTACTGAGCATCGCCGTAGCTGCATGCAGCGGCTGCGCGTCGATGCACTGGCCATGGCATCACCCCAAGACCGATGCCGCAGCGGCGAGCACCGAGGATGGCGATGCCCCGCCGCCGTCGGTAATCGAACCGCAGGTGGAGCGGCGCAAGGTCAAGGTACCGGAAATCAGGGCCAAGAACATTGAACTGGGCGCCTACTACGGCGAGATATCGATCCAGGACTTCGGCGCCCAGCCGGTCGAGGGTGGGCGCCTTGACTATCACATCAGCGAGGATCTGTTCGTCGAGGCGACCTACGGGCGAGCCAAGGGCGGCAAGACCAGCTTTGAGCTGCTGAGCGGCAACGTGCAACTACTTTCCGACGCTGAGAGGCGCTTCACGTACTACAACCTGTCGCTGGGCTACAACTTGCTACCGGGCGAGGTATTTATCGGTCGCAATCTCGCCATGACGAGTGCCTTGTACATGATTGGCGGCATCGGCAACGTCAAATTTGCCGGCGATCAGAACTTCGCCGTGAATTTCGGCGCCGGCTTTCGCGTGCTGCCGACCGACTGGCTGGCGCTGCATATCGACGTTCAGGACCTGGTGTTCAAGTCCAACGACATCGGGATCTATCAGCTGAAGAACAACCTTCAGGCGACGATCGGCGCGACCGTGTTCTTCTAGCGAGCTTGCGCCGTGGGTGCCAGATCGCATTGAATGGAGGCAGTCATGAAAGCTGATACGTTCAGGGTTTCTGTGCTGATGCTTGGCCTCGCGCTCCCGATCGCACCGGCCATACCGGCAGCGAATGTGACCGCGGGTGCGCCGGCCGCCGCATTCCAGCTGCCGGCAGCAGCCGGCGACCCGGTCAGCCTGGCGGGGCTCAAGGGCCAGGTGGTGCTGATCAACTTCTGGGCCAGCTGGTGCGGTCCGTGCCGCCAGGAAATGCCGATACTCGACCAGCTGTACCGCAAGTACAAGGCCGCTGGATTCACGCTGCTGGGTGTGAACGTGGAACCCAAATCGGTGGATGCACTCGGTTTCCTCAAGGCAACTCCTGTCTCTTTTCCGATACTGTTCGACACGCAAAGCAAGGTCAGTACCCTGTATGAAGTCTCGGGCATGCCGAGCACCGTGATCGTGGACCGCAAGGGCACCGTGCGCTACGTTCACCACGGCTACAAACCCGGCGACGAAAGCGACTATCAGGATCAGATCCGCACGCTGCTGCGCGAGTGATCCGGCCACGGGAGTGATGATGTCGAACATGCACTGCTGGAGGATCGCGTCGGCGCTGCTGCTGGGTAGCATGCTGCTCAGCGGCTGCAGCCCGATCGAGCCATGGGTCAAACCCTATGAGCGCGAGCACCTGGCCGACCCGATCATGTCGTTCGACCGCAATCCGATCTCAGCCGGCTACCTCGATCACGTGTTCGAGGTGCGCGAAGGCGCCCACGGCGCCACCGGCAGCGTCGGTGGCGGATGCGGCTGCAACTAGCGCCACGCCGCTCGTGATGACACCGTTTCATCTGCAGGCGCGCTGGCTGGCCGCGGCGGTGTTTGGGCTGGGCGCCGTCGGCCGGGCCGACGTGCTGCCAGAGGATCGCACCGATGTGCTCTACCACCGCTACGAAGGCGGCGGTCTCACCGTCCAGGGACCATCGGTGCTGGTACGAAAAAAGTTCGGCGATTCGTTTTCGATGTCCTATCAATATTACGAGGACCTGATCTCCAGCGCTTCGATCGACGTGGTGTCGCAGGCCAGCGCCTACAAGGAGAAGCGCACCCAGAACAATCTGGGCTTCGACTATCTGCACGGCAATACGCTCTACAGCGTCGGCTTCATCAACAGCAACGAGCCCGATTACAAATCCAATACCGGGTTCTTCTCGATCAGCCAGAGCATGTTCGGCGACCTGACCACGATCTCTTTCGGTTTTACGCGCGGCTGGGACAAGGTCGGCGAGGTCGACCACGGCATCGTCGTGCGTACCTTCTCCAAGGACGCCGACCATCGCAACTGGTCGATCGGTGTGTCGCAGGTGCTGACGCGCAACCTGCTGCTGGGCCTGAACTTCGAGGCCGACGAGAGCGACGGTTACCTGCAGAACCCGTATCGCGGGGTACGCTTCGTCGACCCTTCGGTCGCGCGCGGCTACACCTTCGGACCGGCGGTATCCCCAAATACCCGCACCGGCGATGCCGCCTCGGCGCAGCTCAAGTACTACCTGCCGTGGCACGCCGCCCTGGACGGCAACTACCGCATCTATAGCGACACCTGGGGCATCCTGGCCAATACCGTCAAGGTCGGCTACACCCAGCCGCTGTTCACGGACTGGACGTTTGAGGCCAGTGCGCGCTATTACTGGCAGGGTCATGCTAATTTTTACAGCGACCTGTTCCCATATGAGAACTCGCAGAATTTCATGTCCCGCGACCGCGAGCTGGCGCAGTTCCACAGCCTGACCCTTGGGATGGGTGCCAGCTGGGAGTTTCATCCGCCGTGGCCGCATTGGGTGGAAAAGGGGACGCTGAATCTCAACCTGGATCACATGCGCATCGACTACCAGGACTTTCACAACAATCTGATCTCCAGCCCCATACCCGGGGACGAGCCGCTCTACACGCTCGACGCCAACGTCATGCAGTTCTTTATTTCCTTCTGGTACTGAACGATCATCCGCCCCTTAGGCTCAAAAGCCCTGGAGGCGAATCATGACCCGAAGCAATTTTCTGCTGGCGATCCTTTGCACTGTCACCCTCGCGGCACCCTGGCAAGGGGCGCTGGCGCAAAGCGGCGAACCCTCGCGCGAGGAGGCGACGTTGATCACCGCCACCCAGGTGCTGGAAGAGCTGGCTGCCACGCCGGACCAGAGGGTCCCGGACTGGCTGATGCAGCGCGCCTACGGCGTCGCGGTGGTGCCTGAGGTCATCAAGGGCGCGTTCTTCTTCGGCGGCCGCTACGGCAATGGCGTGCTGAGCGTGCGCGATGCCAGTTCGGGCAGATTCAGCAATCCGATATTCATCCGGCTGGGCGGCGGCAGCTTCGGCGCCCAGATCGGCGCCACCTCGACCGACGTTGTGCTGGTATTCGTGACCCCGCGCAGCGTGGAAAACTTCGCGCGCGGCAAGTTCACGCTCGGCGCCGACGTCTCGGTGGCCGCCGGGCCGGTTGGCCGCCAGACCGAGGCCGCGGCCGGCAAAGCCGCCGAGATCTACTCCTATTCACGCTCGCGTGGCCTGTTTGCCGGCGTTGCGCTCGACGGCACCGTGATCGCATTCGACCGCAGCGGTAACCGCGCGTTCTATAACGATGACGACGTGACCACGTCGATGATCACCCGCAACAAGGTAACCACGCATTCGGAGTCGGCGCGACGCTTCGTTGCCGCGGTGGCCGGCGGCGCCAACGCTGACGCCTCGACCGCGCCCGGACCAACGCCGGCCGCCGCCGCACCACCGCCCGCCGCCGCGCCGCCGGCTCCTGCCAACTCCGGCGATGTGCATACCTTTCCGATGGAAGACTCGCATCCGGGTGGCGAGCCGCATTAGCGCGGCAGTGGCGGCCGTGGGCGGCGAGTCCCGCGGCGCATGAGCGTGCAGGCTGCGGCCGGGGCGGCAATTCCAGGGGCGGCACTTCCAAGCGCGGCGCCGGACTATGCGCTGCGCGCCGACGGTCTGCGTAAAAGCTACGCTGCTACTGTCGCCGTGGATGGCATTTCCTTTGGCGTGCGTGCCGGGGAAATCGTCGGACTGCTCGGCCCCAACGGAGCCGGCAAGACCACAACCATCAACATGGTCCTGGGTGTGCTGCAGCCGGACGCCGGCGACATCCGCATCGAGGGCATCGAGCTGGCGCGGCACCGATCCCAGGCGCTGGCGCACACTAACTTCTCCGCCGTCTACGCCGCCCTGCCGGGCAATCTGACGGTCTATCAGAATCTGCGCTTTTTCAGCCTGATCTACGACGTGCCCGCGGGCTCGAACCGGATCGAACAGCTGCTGGACGAATTCGATCTGCAGCGCCTGCGCAATACCCGCAGCGGTGTGCTGTCCTCGGGCGAGCAGACACGGCTGGCGCTGGCCAAAGCGATGGTGAACCAGCCCCGCCTGCTGCTGCTCGATGAGCCCACAGCCTCGCTCGATCCATCCGCCGCCGACCTGATTCGCTCGCGCATTCGCGCCATGGCGCTGCGCACCGGTTGCGGCATTCTCTGGACCTCGCACAACATGTACGAAGTCGAGGAGACCTGCGACCGGGTGCTGTTCCTGTCGCGCGGCAAAATACTGCTGGAAGGTGATCCGAGGAGCCTGCCGCGTGCACACGGCGCCTCCTCGCTCGAGGAGCTGTTCATCCGCCTGGCGCGTGAACCGCTGGCGGCCGAACCGCCTGCGGCGCCCGGGGCAGCGCCATGAAGCTGCGTCCGATCGCCGCGATTGCTCTGCGCCAGTTCTATCTGATGCGCAGCAGCCCGACGCGGGTGCTGCCGATGATCGCCTGGGTGGCGATCGACATCATCCTGTGGGGTTTCATCTCGCGTTACCTGAACACCGTCACGTCCAGCGGCATCAATTTCATATCGAGCCTGCTCGGCGCGGTGCTGTTCTGGGATTTCTTTACCCGGGTGATGCAGGGGGTGACCATGGCGTTCTTCGAGGACGTCTGGTCGCGCAATTTCATCAACGTGTTTGCCACCCCGCTGCTGATCTCCGAATACCTCACCGGACTGGTGCTGACCGGGGTCACCACCAGCCTGGTCGGGCTGCTGGTGATGCTGGTGCTGGCCACCTGGCTGTTCGGCCTGCCGTTCTTTTCGCTGGGATTGCTGCTGCTGCCGTTCCTGCTGGTGCTGTTTCTGTTCGGCATCGCTCTCGGGGTGCTCGCGAGCGCCATGGTGCTGCGTCTTGGTCCGGCCTCGGAGTGGCTGGTGTGGCCGATCCCGGCGCTGCTGTCGCCATTCGTCGGCGTGTTCTATCCGTTGTCGACCCTGCCGGCCTGGATGCGCGCCGTCGGTCACCTGCTGCCGCCATCGTACGTGTTTGAGAGCATGCGCTCGGTGGTCGGCGGCCATGGCTATTCGGGCAACGGACTGCTGACCGGCATCGCCCTGGCGCTGCTCGATATCCTGCTGGCGGCGTGGTCGTTCACAGCCATCTATCGCTACGCGGTACGCAGCGGATTGCTGGCACGCTACAGCGCCGAGAGCGTCAGCTAGCGCGGGCGTCAGCATGAGCAATCTCGGGCTGTATACCGTCGCGGTGCTGATCTGGGGCTCGACCTGGCTGGTCATCAAATTTCAGCTCGGCGTGGTATCACCGGTGGTGTCGGTGGCGTGGCGCTTCGCACTGGCGGCAGTGATGCTGCTCGCCTACTCGGCCTTCAGACGCCGGCCGCTCATCTTCAGTGCGCGCGATCACCTGTGGATCGCCCTGCAGGGCGTACTGATGTTCGGGTTGAACTACATCGGCGTCTACCTCGCAGAGCAGTATCTGACCTCGGGGCTGGTTGCGGTGGTATTCTCTATCGTGGTATCGATGAACGCCGTGGGCATGCGGCTGTTTTTTTCCCAGCCGATCCGCGCGACCACCATTGTCGCCGCCCTCATCGGCGTCGTCGGCGTAGCGCTGGTGTTCTGGCCGGAGCTACGCAGTTTCTCGACTTCCGCTGAACAGCTGCACGGGCTGGAGCTGGCACTCGGGGCCACGGCTACGGCGTCGCTGGGCAATATGGTGGCCGCGCGCATTCATCGGCGGCGCTTGCCGGTGATGCAGATCAATGCCTGGGCGATGCTGTACGGCGCCGTTTTCGTCGGCCTTGTTGCCCTGGCGAGCGGACAGCGTTTCGCTTTCGATGTCTCCTGGCCCTATGTCGCCTCGCTGCTTTACCTTTCGCTGTTCGGTTCGGCGCTGGCGTTCGGCGCCTATCTCACGCTGATGCGACGCATTGGTGCCGATCGTGCGTCCTACACCGCCGTGGCCATTCCGGTGGTCGCGCTGCTGCTGTCGAGCGTGTTCGAGCAAATGCGCTGGCAGTTCGCGACCTTCAGCGGCGTCGCATTGTGCGTGGCCGGCAACGTGCTGATGCTGCGGCGCCGCCCGGGGTAGTGCATGGCAGCTGCCATCATTCTTGGCGCCACGATCATGGTCAGCCTGCTGGGCTTATGGGCCGCCCCCGCGATCATCGAGCGCAATCTGTTCCGGCCGTTCTGGTTTCTGCCGCGCCGCCAGTACTGGACCGCCGTCAGCAGCGGTTTCGTGCACGCCGACCTCGGCCACCTGCTGTTCAACAGCCTGACCTATTGGTTCTTTGCCTTTCCGCTGCAGCGGGTGATCGGTACACCGCGTTTCGCGGCGCTGTACTTCATCGGTCTCGTTGCCAGCAATACCGGGACCTATTTCAAGCACCGGCGCGATGCTGATTACGCCTGCCTGGGTGCGTCGGGCGCGATACTGGCAGTGTTGTTCGCCTCGATCGTCTACTTTCCGCGCCAGTCGATCATGATCATGCCGATCCCGTTGCCGATCCCGGCGCCGCTGTTTGCGATCGGCTACCTGGCCTACACCTTTTACGCCGCGCGAGCGCAGCGCGGACGGATCAATCATGACGCGCATTTCGACGGCGCGCTGGCCGGTCTCGCCTTCGTCGCCGTGACCGATCCTGCAGCCTGGGAACGTGCCGGACGAATCGTCCTGGGATGAGCGGCGGGCGCGCGGCATCCGCGCTAGACTTCGCACGTGCCCGCACCGTACCGCCACAGCAGACTCATCGGCAGCGCGAGCGGCCGGCAGTTCATCACCCATGGCATGCGCCGGCGGCTGCTGCTGGACCTCTACCACCAGTTCATGACCGTCAGCTGGCCGACCATCTTCGCCAGTTTTTTTGCATTCTTCCTGGTGTTCAATCTGCTGTTTGCAGGCGTCTACTCGTTCCAGGACAACGACATCGCCAACCTTAATCCTTCCGGGTACTGGGGCAGGTTCTTCTTCAGCGTCGAGACCCTGGCGACGGTGGGCTACGGCGATATGCATCCGCAGACGCCGTTCGCGCACATTGTCGCGGCGTTCGAGATCTTCGTCGGCCTGATGAGTCTGGCGCTGATCACCGGCATGATGTTCGCGCGCTTCTCCAAGCCGACGGCGCGCTTCGTGTTCGCCCACCATGCCGTCGTCCGGCCGCTCAATGGCGCACTGACGCTGATGGTGCGCTCGGCTAACGCGCGCCAGAATATCGTGATGGAGGCCGCAGCGCAGCTGCGCCTGCTGCGCGACGAAATCACGCCCGAGGGGGTGCGCTTTCGCCGCATCCAGGACCTGCCGCTGATCCGCAACCGCCATCCGGTATTCCTGTTCGGATGGACCATCATGCACGTGATCGATGCCGACAGCCCGCTGGCGGGTGAGACCGCGGAATCGCTGGGCGCGGCGCGTGGCTTTCTGCTGCTGACGGTCATCGGCACCGATGAGACTACCGGCCAGAGCCTGATGGCGCGGCAGGAGTACCCGGCGTCAGCGCTGCGCTGGAATTACGGTTACGTCGACATCCTGAGCACCGACGCCGACGGCGTCGATCATTTCGACTACACCAGGTTTCATGACATCGAGCCGCTGAGCTGAGCGCGCGGCCGGCCGCTAGCCGGGATCGCTCTCACGCGCAATCACATCCAGCGTCAGGCGCCGGCCGCGGCGCACGATTTCCAGCGGCGCTGCGGCGCCGATGCGCGAATCGATCAACAGCCGGTGCAGATCATCCACACCGCCGATCCATTGACCGTCGAAGCGCACGATCAGATCGCCCGACTCGACCCCGGCCTGCGCGGCAGCAGCGCCCTCGAGCACACTGATGACCCGCACCGCCGCGACCTGCGGCAGTTCGAAATGCCGCCGCAGCCGCTGCGGCACGGCGACCGTCTGCCCGCCAATGCCGATGCTGGCGCGTCGCACGCGGCCGTGACGCAGCAGCTCGAGCGCCACGCGTTGCACGGTGTCGATGGCGATGGCGAAGCAGATCCCCTGTGCGCCGGCGATGATGGCGGTGTTCATGCCGATGACGCGCCCACCCGAGTCCATCAGCGGGCCGCCCGAATTGCCTGGATTGAGCGCGGCATCGGTCTGAATCACATCTTCGATCAGGCGCCCGGAACTGGCGCGCAACGAGCGGCCCAGAGCGCTCACCACGCCGGCGGTCACGGTGCAATCAAAGCCGAGCGGATTGCCGATCGCGATCGCCACCTGTCCGACCCGCAACGCATGCGAACGGCCCAGGGTGACCGCCGGCATCGCGGCGCTCACCCGGATCAGGGCGGTGTCGGTATGCGGGTCCTCCCCGAGCAGATCGGCCTCGAATTCCTCGCCGCGCACCGTGGAGACGCGCAATGCGCTCGCCCCGTGCACCACATGACTGTTGGTGAGAATCAGGCCATCGGGGGTGAACACAAAACCCGAGGCACTGCCGCCCTGGGCAGCCGGCGCGGAAGTGCGCCGCGTATGAATCGCGACCACCGCCGGTGTGGCGGCCTCAGCGACGCTGGTGACGGTGCGCGAGTAGGCGTCGAGCAGCCGCTCATCAGAATCATCATCATGGTGCTGGTCCCGATTCGGGTGCTGATCCGGGTGCTGGACGGCGTCATCAGGCTGGACAGCGAGCATGTTCACAGTGAAAGTTCTCCTCGTCGCAGGGCGGCGACCACCGCCTCGGCCCGGGTGCCTGCGTCGAGCTTCTCCAGTATCGCGGCGATATGGAATTTCACCGTATTCGGCGATACCTGCAGCTCGCGCGCGATGCCTTTGTTCGAAATTCCAGCCGCTACCAGAGCCAGAACCTCGCGCTCGCGCGCACTCAGGCGCACTGAGCTTCGTTGGACGATCAGGTTCACCGTGTCGGTTATGGTGGCGTCGGCGGCCGACTGCAAGGCCCCTGGCCCCGGGGCCGGCGCGATTCGCCCACCGTGATGGCAAGCGTCTGCGGCTGGCCGCCGCGGCGCAGCCGCAGTTCCAGCACCCGGCCCGGGCCGGCCTGGGCCAGCTGTGCAGCAAATCCCTCCACGTCATCGATCGCCACGCCGTCGATTGCCTCCAGCAGATCACCCGGCGCAATGCCGGCGGCCTCGGCGGGTGACGCAGGCTCCACGCCCGCTACTGCAGCCATGCTGCGCGCCGAGCGTCCCCAGCGTCCGCGAGTCACCTTATCGAGCCACAAGGCCTGCAAACGCAGCCCCAGATACGGCCGGGGCAGATAACCATGCTGCTCCACCGCCGCGACGATCCGGTCGATGGTTGCCGCCGGAATGCCGAGCAGGCGGCCGTGGGGTCCAGGCACCAGCATCGCCTTGGGCACTCCCGCCAGATCGGCGACCAGAGCACCTTCGAAGCGGCCGTCGACTGCCGCTTCGAATTCGAGGCGCTGGGCAATGTCGCCCCCGCGCCGCGAACGCCAGGCCGGGCCGGCGACCCGAACCGTGCCGAAACCGACCCGCGCGCCACGCCGCCCGCGGCCGACGATGATCACACCGGCACCGGCTTCCAGTGCGGCATCGCTCGCGGTCGCGTCCGCCCCGCTGATCGGCGCGTCGTGCACATCG
>DATAJH010000077.1:0-12933 GCA_036262215.1 Steroidobacteraceae bacterium | reverse complement strand
ATTACGCGGCTGCTCGATCCCGAGCGGCCCAATGTATTGACGCTCGGCTTTGCGCGACGCTTCGCGACTTACAAGCGCGCCTCGCTGATGCTGCGCGATCGCGAGCGTCTGCTCAGACTGATCGGGTCGGAAGACCGTCCGGTACTGTTTCTGTTCGCCGGCAAAGCTCATCCGGCGGATCATCCCGGCCAGCAGGTGCTGCGCGAGATCAAGCAGCTCATGTTGACGCCCGAATTCGCCGGCAACGTGGTATTCCTCGAGGATTACGATCTGCAGCTGGCGCGCTGGCTGGTGACCGGCGTGGACGTGTGGCTTAACAACCCGGTGGCCCCGCTCGAGGCGAGCGGCACCTCCGGCATCAAGGCTGCGGTCAACGGCCGGCTCAACGTCAGCATTCTCGATGGCTGGTGGGCCGAAGGCTTCGACCATAACAATGGCTGGGGTATCCCCGCCTCCGATGCACAGGACACGGAGCGGCGCGACGCGCTCGACTCGGCCGCGATGCTCGATGCAATAGAAGAAGAGGTCGTTCCGCTGTATTACGCGCGCAATCCGGAGGGCTTCTCGCCGGAATGGGTGCGGCGCTGCAAGCGCGCCATGATGACGGTCATTCCGCACTTCAATATGGGCCGCGTGGTGCAGGACTACGCGCGCGGCGTGTACTACCCGGCGGCGCAACACCACCAGCGCCTGATGCGCGGCGGTGCGGCGGCGGCCACGCAATTGAGCGGCTGGAAGCAGCGCGTGCGCGAGCGATGGTCCGGCGTGGCACTGCGCCGCCTCACCGACACGCCACGCGAATTGCCGCGCGCCGGCACGCTCAACGTGCGCGTCGCCGCGGCGCTCAACGGTCTCACGCCGGGCGACGTGCGCGTGGAATTCGTAGCGCGACGGGTGCTGCCGCGCTCGCGATCCGAACTGCCACCGCTGTCCTCATTCCGCACGGATAGCCACGACGACGCCTGGCGCGCGCTGCTGCGCCCGAACGGCGAGATCGACAGCGACGGCTCGGCGGTCTACGAGCTGCACGCCGCGCCGCCCAACTGCGGGCAGTTCGCCTTCGAGATCCGGATTTTCCCCTGGCACGACATGCTGGCGCATCCGCTGGAGATGGGCCTGCTGCGGCGCCTGTAAGCGCACCGATCCTGCGCCACGCCGGCGTCGGCGATCCGGCGCGGATGCTCCTACAGCCAAGTCAGCGATCATGCGCTGGCGCCCGCGGGATCCGCGGCAAATAATCCGCTGCACTTGCAGCCGCGATCGCTGTTCAACGTACTATACTCATAGCGACCCGTCACCACTCGAACCTATGGCCAAGCAGCAGTCGCGGGCTTCCTCTGGACGCTACGTCAGCCGCCTGACGAGCGGCGCGCTGGCCGTCGTCATGGCCGGCGGCCGCGGCGAGCGGCTCAAGGACCTGACGCTGCATCGATGCAAACCAGCGACCCCGTTCGGCGGCAAATTCCGCATCATCGACTTCGTGCTGTCGAACTGTGTCAATTCCGGCATCCGCCAGATCTTCCTGATGACTCAGTACAAAGGGCAATCCCTGATCCAGCACGTGCAGCGCGGCTGGAGCTACCTGCGCGGCGAGTTCGGTGAGTTCATCGACGTGGTGCCGGCGCAGCAGCAGGTCGGCCTGCACTGGTATCGGGGCACGGCCGATTGTGTCTATCAGAACCTCGATCTGATTCGCGCGCTGCGTCCCAAGCACGTGCTGGTGCTGGCCGGCGATCACATCTACAAGATGGACTACGGCCCGATGATCGCCTACCACGTCGAGAAGGGCGCCGACATCACCGTCGGCGTGGTCGAAGTGCCGCCGGAACGTGCCCGGGACTTCGGCGTGCTGTCGGTCACCGACTGGAACCGCGTGACCAAATTCACCGAGAAGCCGAAGCAGCCGGAGACCATCCCCTCGCGGCCCGATGTCGCGCTCGCCTCGATGGGCATCTACGTGTTCAACGCCCGGCTGCTGGAGAAGCTGCTGATCGCCGATGCCAGCGACGACAAATCGGCGCACGACTTCGGCAAGAACGTGATCCCGGCGGCGATCGACCTGCTGCACGTGGTCGCCTACCCGTTTACCGACGTCAAGACGCGCGCCCAGAACTACTGGCGCGATGTCGGCACCGTGGATGCTTTCTACGATGCCAATATCGAACTGGTGCACGTCGCGCCCGAGCTCAATCTGTACGATGAAGAATGGCCGATCTGGACCTACCAGCTGCATCAGCCGCCGGCCAAATTCGTGCTGGACGAAGTCGGCCGGCGTGGCACGGCGGTCAATTCCATGGTCTCCGGCGGCTGCATCATCTCCGGCGCCATCGTCGACCAGTCGCTGATGTTCTCCAATGTGCGGGTCGAGGAGCGCTCGAGCATCTCGCGCGCGGTGGTGCTGCCGAACGTCAAGATCGGGGCCGGCTGCAGCGTGAAGCAGGCGATTCTCGACGAGAATTGCGAGATCCCGGACGGCATGCAGATCGGGGTCGACCGCGTGGCCGACGCCGCCAGGTTTCACGTCACCGACAACGGCGTGGTGCTGGTGACGCCCGACATGCTGGCGAAGCTCGCCCCCAGTAACGCATGAGCGTCGCCGCGCGGCTGCTGGAGCGGCGACGCTCGGGCGTGCTGCTGCATCCGACTTCGCTGATCAGCGGCGAGGGCGCGGCCGCCCGCGGCGCGCTGGGCGCGGCGGCGCGCGGCTTCATCGACTGGCTGGTGCAAGCGGGTTTTTCGATCTGGCAGGTGCTGCCTCTGGGACCGCCTGGCGACGGCGGCTCGCCCTACTGGGCACGCTCGGATTTCGCCGGCCAGCCCACTATGATCGATCGCAATGAATTGCCGGACCTCAACAGCCAGCGTTCCGACTTCGAAGTGTTCCGCGCGGCACAGCTGGACTGGCTCGAGGATTACGTGCTGTTCGAGGCCCTGGCCGATCGCTTCAAGACCGCCTGGTGGGACTGGCCGGAAGCCTACCGGGTGCGCGAACCGGCGGCCATGTACCGCTTCGCGCGCGAGATGCGCGAGCAGCTGGAACGCCGCCGCATCGAACAGTGGCAATTCGACTGGCAATGGCGCGCGCTGCGCAGCTACGCGGCGGCACGCGGCGTGTACCTGTTCGGCGATCTGCCGATCTATGTGGCGCCGGACTCGGTGGCGACATGGTCGGCACGCGCACAGTTCCAGCTCGATGCCAATGGCCGGCCGCTGCTGCTGGCTGGTGTGCCGCCGGATTATTTTTCCGCCGACGGGCAGCTCTGGGGCAATCCGCTCTACAACTGGGAACAGGCCGAGCGCGACAAGTTCAGCTTCTGGCGCATGCGGCTCGCGCGCCAACTGCAGCGCTTCGATCTGGTTCGCATCGATCACTTTCGCGGCCTGGCCGGTTACTGGGCAGTACCGGCCGGGGCCACGACGGCGCGCGAAGGCCGCTGGTGTCCGGCTCCCGGGCGCGCGCTGTTTCAGGCGCTGGCCGCCGATTTTCCCGAACTGCCGCTGATCGCCGAGGACCTGGGCGTCATTACTCCGGACGTCGAACAGCTGCGGATCGCGTTCGGTCTGCCCGGCATGCGGGTGCTGCAGTTCGGCTTTGACGGATCGCCCGACAATCCACACCTGCCGCACAACTACCAGCGCGATGTGGTGGCGTACACCGGCACGCACGACAACGACACCACCGTAGGCTGGTATCGCAGTCTGCAGCGCGCGGATGCGCAGCGGGTGGAATTTTATCTGGGCGCCGCGCCCGCCGCCCTGCCCGAGAGCATGGCGCGCGCCGTGCTGGGCTCGGTCGCTCAGCTGGCGATCATTCCAGCGCAGGACCTGCTGCAACTGGGTTCGCAGGCGCGCTTCAATACTCCCGGCACGGTGAGCGGTAACTGGAGCTGGCGCCTGCCGGGCGGCAGCCTGACGGCGGCGCAGGCACAGCAGTTCGCGCCGCTGAACCATGTGTTCGGGCGTGTCAGCGGGGTGCAAACATGAGAACTTCACGGCTACAGATGGCGGCAGTGACGGCGATGCTGGCAGTCGCGCTCGCCGGCTGCGCGAGCATAGTGCCCAAGCTGGAAGCACCGACCCTGGCCGTCACCACAGTGGTCATCGGCGGGGGCAACAGTCAGGCGCAGCAGATCAGGCTCACGTTTCATGCCACCAACCCGAACGACCGCGCCATCGCGATCCGCAGCATCGAATGCAACCTGGAACTCGAGGGCGCGGCGTTTGCACAGGGGACGACCGATGCCGCCTTCACGCTGCCAGCCCTGGGGCAAGCCGACTTCGATCTGAACCTGACCGCCAATCTCAACTCGGTGCTGGCCGCGCTCGCCGGCGGATTCGGCCACCACACGGTGGACTATCGCGTGTACGGCAAGGTCCACCTGCAGGGCGGCGTGGTGCGCACCATCCCGTTCGACCAGAAAGGCAGGGTTCGGCTGTGAGCCAGGTCGGCACCTGGTGTCAGGTCGGCACCCGGTGTCAGGTCGGCACTAAGCTTTCGTAGAGTTCAACGTAGCCGCGCACCTGGCGGCTCCACGAATAATCCTGCGCCATGCCGTTCTGCATCAGCCGGCGCCACGATCCCCGGTTCTGGTATAGATCCAGCGCCGTGTTGAGCGCCCAGGTCACCGCCTCGGCGTTGTAGTCGTTGAAAACGATGCCGGTGCCGGAGCCGGTGGCCGGATCGAAATGCTGCACCGAATCGGCCAGACCGCCGGTGCGCCGCACGATCGGTACCGTGCCGTAGCGCATGCTGTACATCTGATTGAGTCCGCACGGTTCGTAGCGCGAGGGCATCAGGAACATGTCGCTGGCCGCTTCGATCCAATGCGCGAGTTCGTCGCTGTAGCGGCGTTCGAAGTGCACCCGGTCGGGAAACCGGCGCTGCAGGCCGGTGAAGAATTCCTCATAGCGCGGCTCGCCGGTCCCGAGCACGACCAGATTGAATTCGCGCGCCCGCAGCAGCACCGGCATGCAGTCGAACAGCAGATCGAATCCCTTCTGTGTCGCCAGCCGGCTGACGATGCCGATCAGCGCCGTGCGCGGGCCGCTGCCGAGTTTTATGCGCTGCAGGAATTGGTCCTTGATCTCGGTCTTCACTCCGAGCTGATTGGCGCCGTAGTGCTGCGACACATAGCGGTCGCGGCGCGGGTCCCACTCGTCGTAGTCCACGCCATTGAGGATGCCGACGATGGCATCGGTGCGCTTGCGCAACAGGGTCTCCATGCCCATGCCGTACTCGGCGGTGCGTAGTTCGCGCGCGTAGGTGGGACTGACAGTGGTGATGCGGTCCGCATAGGCCAGGCCGGTGCGCAGCAGATTGATGCGTCCGGCCGCAAAATCCGCCTGATCGAGCATCGACACCGGCCCTCCGGGCAGTACTTCGGCGTGCACCGCGCTGCTGACGATGCCCTGGTAGCCGATGTTATGCACCGTCAGCACGCTGCGCGCGCCCTGGAACAGGCGGTCCCAGCCGTAGGTGGCGCGCATCAGCAGCGTGCCGGCTGCGGTGTGCCAGTCGTTGAAATGCATGATCTGCGGTGCGAACGCCATGCGCTGGCAGCAGATGAAGGCGGCGTGCGTAAGCAGCAGGAAGCGCCGATGCTCGTCGGCTTCCGAGGTGTAGAGCGAGGCGCGATGATAGGCGGCCGGACAATCGACCAGATAGACGAAGGCGCTGGAATCCGGCAGCTGGGCGGTCGACACCGAGAAATCGTATCGATGGCTGCCGAGCACTACCGACAAGTTGCGCAGGAAGTCGACCGGGTAGATCTCCAGGCCTTCGCGCTGGATGCTGGAGTACCCCGGCATGAACAGGCGAACGTCGTGGCCATCAGCGTGCAGGTATTTGAGCAGAGCGCCGGACACATCGGCGAGGCCGCCGGCCTTGGCGAACGGGGTCACCTCGGCCGACGCAAAACAGATTTTCAATGGCATCGCAGGATCTTACCGCAGCGCGAGACGGCCGTTGGTGAAGCCATTATCATGGCGTCATGCGCTCGCTGGCGGTCTATCTCACGCTCCTGGTCCTGCTCGTGGTATCGATCGGGGTCGGCTTCGTTGCCTCCAACTGGCCGAGCTGGTGCCGATGGGCGCACTGGTGCGCGGCCAATTGGCCGCCGGGCCATTGATTGCGACGCTGCGCAGTCAACCATCATGTCTACCACCCCGTACGTGCAACTCGAGCAGGAATGGCGGCGTCTGCATGCTTTCCATGGCGCGCTGTCGCTGCTGCGATGGGACGCGGCCGTCATGATGCCCCGGGGCAGCGCGGATGTGCGCGGTGAGCAGCTGGCGGCGCTCGAGACCGAATACCATGCGTTGCTGACTACGCCCAAAATCACCCGGCTGCTGGATCGGGCGCAGGCGAACTCGCAGGGGCTGGAGGACTGGCAGCTCGCCAACCTGCACGAAATGCGCCGCCAGCGCGACTACGCCATCGCCACGCCGGTGTCGCTGATCTCGCGCCTGGCGCGGGCGACTTCGCGCGCCGAGGTGCATTGGGCCGAGGCCCGGCGGCAGAATAATTTCGATCTGTTCGCGCCGCATCTGGAGGAAGTGGTGCAGCTGGTGCGCGACAAGGCAGCGCTGCTGGGCCAGGCGCTGGGCCTGCCGCCGTACGACGCGCTGGTGGACGAATTCTCGCCCGGTATCTCCGCCGCCGACATCGACACCATCTTCAAGTCGCTGTCGCGCCGGCTGCCGAGCCTGATTCGCGAGACGCTGACGCTGCAGGCACAGCGGCCGTCGCTGCCGATCACCGGCAAGTTTGCGCCCGGCAAGCAGCGCACACTGGTGGTGGAAGTGATGCGGGCGATCGGATTTCCATTCGATCGCGGCCGCATCGATGAGAGCGAACACCCGTTCACCGAGGGCGTGCCGGGCGACATCCGCGTCACCACGCGCTTCGACAGCGCCGATCCGTTTTCCGGCCTGCTCGGGGCTATGCACGAAACCGGACACGCGATGTACGACCTCGGCCTGCCGCAGGCCTGGCGCGACCAGCCGGTAGGGCGTGATCGCGGCATGGCGCTGGAAGAGAGCCAATCGCTGCTGCTGGAGATGATCGTGGGGCGCAGCCGCGCCTTCGTCACCTACCTGCGGCCGTTGCTGGAGAAGCATTTTGCCGTCAGCGGACCGGAATGGGAACCGGAGAATATCTACCGCCGGCTGAATCACGTGCAGCGCAGCCTGATCCGTGTGGATGCCGACGAAGTGACCTATCCGCTGCACATCCTGCTGCGCTACGAGCTGGAGAAGAAGCTGCTGTCGGGCGAGCTCGCGGTGCGCGAACTGCCCGAGGCGTGGAATAGCGGCATGGAGCAGCGGCTGGAGGTTCGGCCGACCGGCGCCGCCGATGGTTGCCTGCAGGACATCCATTGGGCGCTGGGCTCGTTCGGTTACTTTCCTTCGTACGCGCTCGGTGCCGTGATCGCCGCGCAGTTATGGGAGAGCCTGCGCACCCACCTGCCGGATATCGAGCAGCAGATCGGGCGCGGCGAATTCAGTGGCCTGTTCGGCTGGCTGCGCGAGCACGTACATGGGCTCGGCGCCAAGGTCACGGTGAAGGAGCTGATGAAAGACGCCACCGGCCAGCCGCCGTCGGCCACGGCGCTGCTGCGCTACCTCGACGCCAAGTACCTCGAGGACCCGCAGTGAGTGAAACCTCGGCCACGATGCGACGCCTGGCGGCGCGGCTGCGGGGCCTGGCCGGTAAAGCCATCCATGATTACCGCATGATCGAACCGGGCGATCGGGTCATGGTGTGCCTGTCGGGCGGTAAGGACTCTTACACGATGCTGGATCTGCTGCGCTCACTGCAGCGCAGTGCGCCGCTGCAGTTCGAGCTGATCGCGGTCAACCTGGACCAGAAGCAGCCGGGCTTTCCAAAGCAGGTGCTGCCCGATTACCTGCGCTCGCTGGGTGTCACCCACCACGTCATCGAGCAGGACACCTACGGCGTGGTCAAGCGGGTGATCCCCGAGGGTCGCACCATGTGTTCGCTGTGCTCGCGGCTGCGGCGCGGCGCGCTCTACCGCTTCGCCGCGGAGCATGACATCAGCAAGATTGCCCTCGGGCATCACCGCGACGACATCGTGGAGACACTGTTCCTGAACCTGTTCAATGCCGGCCGGCTCAAGGCCATGGCCCCCAAGCTGCGTTCCGACGATGGCCGGCACATCGTGATCCGCCCGCTGGCCTACATTGCCGAGCGCGACATCGCGCGTTACGCACGTGGCATGCATTTTCCGCTGATCCCCTGCAGGCTGTGCGGCTCGCAGCCGAATCTGCAGCGCAATGCCATCAAGGGCATGCTGGCCGCCTGGGAGCGTGCGCATCCCGGGCGCGTGCAGTCGATATTCTCGGCCCTGCAGCATGTGGAGCCCGGCACGCTCGCCGATCCGCGCCAGTTCGATTTTGCCGGGCTGCGCGCGCTGGCGGGCCGGGCGCCGCCGCCGCCAGCGGTCCCGGTGGCTGCGGCGTTCATGAGCGACGCGGAGGAACAGTCGCTGGCGATCGAGGCACAACCGGATGGCCACCCGGACCTCGCCGCCATCCTCTAGCGCGGCCGGTTTTTGCCGGAGATGCCGGCGCGATCGTAGCCATTCGACCCGAAGGCCTTGCGCCAGGGTTGGCTGGCCGGCAGCTGCACCTGATCCATCCGCGGCCACGCCCTAAGCGCCAGCGGACAGCGCGCCGCCGATTGGTTAGAGTTTGGGGCGATGAGCTCCACGCTCCCCACGACCTCCGCGCGCCGCCTGCAGGCCGCCCGGGCACGCCGGCTCGACTGGACGCGCCTTAGCGACCAGGAACTGCTCAAGCTGCGGATCTGCGATCTGCGCCTGGACCTGCGGCGCTCGCCGTTGCAGCGTTACGTACGGCGTCTGTATAGCGAACTCGACGGGCGCGGCATTCGATTCCGGCCGCACGTGTGGCTGTCGGAGGAGTGGTTTTCCCCTGACGGGGTGCCCGGGATCGCGGTCCCGTTCTATCTGGCCCACCCGCGACTGATGCGCCTGGAGCGCAAGATGACGCGCGAAGTCGAGGGCAGCAACGTCAACTGGCTGATGCGCATCCTGCGCCACGAGGCCGGCCACGCGATTGATTCCGCGTACCGGCTGCGGCGCCGGGCGCACTGGCGCGCATTGTTCGGCCCGGCATCCGAGCCGTATCGCTCGGGCTACCGGGCGCGACCTGCGAGCCGCCACCATGTGCAGCACCTCGGCGACTGGTACGCCCAGAGCCACCCGACCGAGGATTTCGCCGAGACTTTTGCCGTCTGGCTGGCACCGCGCTCGGGCTGGCAGCGCCGCTACGCGTCGTGGCCGGCGCTGCGCAAGCTGCGGTTCGTACAGCAGGTGGCCGGTGAATTCGGCGCCCATCGCCCGCCGGTGCGCTGCCGCGATCGGATCGAACCGCTCGATCGCAATCAGCGCACCCTGGCGCAGTATTACCGCAGCAAGCTGGCACGGGCGCGCACGCGGCGCGGCATGCTGGCCGACCGGCTGCTTCAGGGCGTGTTTAGCGCCGAACCGGGCGCGCGCGGCCTCACCGCCGCGACGCTGCTGCGCTCCAACAAGCCGCAGCTGCTGGCGTCGCTGATCCGCGCCAGCGGCGTCGATCGCTACGCGGCGTACCAGGTGCTGCGCACCACCATCGATCGCGCCGAGCGTCTGCAACTGTTCGTGCGCGGCTCGCAGCGCACATCGCTGCGTGCCACCCGTATCATGCTGCGCCGTCTGGTACGGCTGTACATGCGCAGCCAGGGGCTGCGTCTGCGCGCATGAAAAAGCTGCGCACGCTGGTGGTGGTGCACTCGAGCCTGGTACCGCCCGACAGCCTTGCGGGCTTCTCGGAGAAGGAGATCGACGAGTGGCGCACCGAATATGACGTGATCTCGACGCTGCGCGCGGCCGGACACCAGGTGCAGGCGCTCGGTGTACTCGACTCGCTGACCGAGCTGCGTACCGCGCTGCTGGAAACCAAACCGGAGCTGGTGTTCAATCTGCTCGAAGAGTTCAATGGCATCGTCACCTACGATCAGCACGTGGTCGCTTTCCTGGAGCTGATGCGCGCACCTTATACCGGCTGCAATCCGCGCGGCCTGCTGCTATCGCGTGACAAGGTGCTGTGCAAGCAGTTGCTGGCGTTTCATCGCATCCCGACACCGCAGTTTGCGGTATTCCGCCGCGGCCAGCGCGTCACCGTGCCGCGGCGGCTGCGGCCGCCGCTGTTCGTGAAATCCGCGACCGAGGACGCCTCGCTCGGCATCGCCCAGGCTTCGGTGGTTGACGACATCGCCAAGCTGCGCGAGCGCGTGCAGTTCATGCACGAGCAGATCGGCTCCGACGCCCTGGTGGAGGAGTACATCGAGGGCCGCGAGCTGTACGTCGGCATGCTGGGCAACGAGCGGCTGACGCGAATGCCGGTATGGGAGATGCGCTTTGGCTCGTTGCCCGAGTCGCTGCCGGCGATCGCGACCCGCAAGGTCAAATGGGACCGGGCGTATCAAAAGCGCTACGACATCACCACCCGCGCCGCGGATGATCTGCCGCCGGCGGTGTTGCACCAGCTCGACCGCCTGTCGCGCCGCATCTACCGCGCGCTGCATCTGTCGGGCTGTGCCCGCATCGATTTTCGCGTGCGCAGCGACGGCAGTGTGTTTATGCTCGAAGCCAATCCCAATCCGAACCTGGCGCGCGAGGAGGACTTCGCCGAATCAGCCCAGGCCGCCGGCATGGGTTACCGCGAGCTGCTCGAGCGCATCATGACCCTGGGCCGCAACTACCGCGTGGAATGGCGCGACTTCAATGGCTGACAATCGAGGCCTGACCACCATGCCACCGGCCGCGGCGCTGGCGCTGCTGCTGCTGCTGGCGGGCTGCACCACCGGGGCCAGCAAGCACGAGAAGGAATTCGACAAGCTGCTGCAGGCCCTGCCGGGTCAGTACGACAATCGTGCGCAGGCCAACAGCGACGCCAGCGGTCAACACGCCGCCGTAGCACTGGTGATCAACCCGGTGAACTCGCTGGCGATCGGTAAGGTCGTGATGTTCGAGCGCGAGACCGCCGCCGATGATCCGCGACGGATACTGGCGCAGCACATCTGGACTTTCGAGCTCGACAAGCAGGGTGAACACCTGGTGCAGTCGGTCTATTTGTTCAAGGAACCAATGCGCTGGCTGCACGCGGTGGACGATCCGTATCTCATGCAATCGTTAATCGAGCAGGATCTGTCGTCGCTGACGGGCTGCAAGCTGATCTGGAGCAAGAGCGATTACGGCTTCGCGGCCACCACCAATGCGAAAGACTGCAGCGCGTCGGCCGGCGCCGAAGGGCTGCTGATCGAGCAGAGTGCCGAACTGCGTGGCACCGACCTGCTGCTCAACGAGCAGCTGTCCGGCCCCGGCGGCAGCTTCGAAGGCAGCGCCGACTCCGCATCGTCGTACCGGTTCCAGCGTCGCTCCGGCCCGACGCAGAAGTAGCAGCGAGCCGATGGATACGGCAGGCATCGGTGGGCAGATCCAGGAAATCGGCGAGGTGGTTCGCACCGCCGTCGCCCCGGTGTTCCTGCTGTCCGGTGTGGGTGTCACACTCACCATGCTCACCAGCCGCCTGGCGCGCGTGGTGGATCGGGCGCGCGGACTGGAGCTGAAGGAGAGCAACACCCACGAGAGCGACATGCATGTGCTCGATGGCGCGCTGCGCACGCTCGAGCAACGTGCGCGGCTGCTGGGCCGTGCGATCGCGCTGTGCACCATCTGCGCGCTGCTGGTGTCGATGGTCGTGGTGACGCTGTTTCTGGGCGCCTTCGTGAGATTTCACGTGTCGCTGATCATCGCGACGCTGTTCATCGTCGCGATGTTCAGCTTCATCGGCGGCCTGCTGATGTTCCTGCGCGAGGTTTTCGTCGCCACCGTGGCGCTGCGTATCGGCCTGAGCGGCAAGCGCGAAGCCGGGCGCTAGCCACCCGTCAGGCTAGCCACCCGTCAGACCGACCTCCGAGTAGGCGATGCTCCACGGCTCGAGCGCAGCGGCGGCCAGCCACTGCTGCAGCGGCGCATCCAGCAGCACCGTTTCCAGGTACGCCTGTGCCGGCGGCGACAGCGTTGCACCGTAGCTGCGAAAACGCAGCACCACCGGGGCATACATGGCGTCGGCCAGCGAGTAATCGCCGAACAGCCACGGGCCATGCGCACCAAAGCGCTGCCGGCATTCGCTCCACAGCGCGTCGATGCGGCCGATGTCGGCCCGCAGCCCGGGCGTCATCGGGGTACGCCTGCCGATGGCGCGGGCATTCATCGGCCACTGCTCGCGCAGCGAGCCAAAGCCGGCGTGCATTTCGGCGCTGACCGCACGCGCGTGCGCCCGGGCGCTGCGCTCGGCCGGCCATCCCCGGCCGGTCAGCTCACACAGGTACTCGCCGATTGCGATCGACTCCCACAGCGTCTGGCCGGCGTGCTTCAACACCGGCACGCGCCCGGCGGGGCTGTGCTCTGCAATGCGCGCGCTGCTGTCCGGCTGCGACAGCACGATCAACTGCTCCTGGAACGGCAGCTGCAGGTGCCGCAACAGCATCCAGGGACGCAGCGACCAGGACGAGTAGTTCTTGTTGCCGATGACAAGTGTGAATTCGGACATGTTTTTACCGTGTATTAGCAGTCACCAGGTGCGGCTGCCAGCCAGGCAGAGTTCTTGCACTGTAGGAATCGTGATGAAGTTATCTAAGGCTAGCCGGCTTTCATGGTCAACTCAAAGCGTCGAGGATTGAAGCGGATTTCCCCGAGGAAAGAAGTCATGCAGCAGTCTGAACACAACGATGGTGTCGTGGCCGTAGCAAGTCTGCGCGAGTACTTTCACGATGCACTGCAGGGCGCACTGGCGCACCAGCATGTGGCAGTGGAGGACCAGACCGAGCAATACGTGGTCAACCTG
>DATAJH010000076.1:0-1766 GCA_036262215.1 Steroidobacteraceae bacterium | reverse complement strand
CTTTCCCGCAAGTATCCCCATGTGGAATGCCTTTGAGAGGTTTTGGACGTCTTAACAGGGTATCGAAATACAGGGCGGATTTTTTGTAATTAAAAAATCCGCCCTGTATTTCGATACCCTGGTACGGCGAGCAAACCCGCTAGCAAGGGTTCGCCATGGGAATGCTTGCCGGAAAGCGCGCGCTAACCTGCGCTACGGGCCTTGACGAATGCCACCAGGGTCTGACCGGGCTTGAGGTTGTGTTCGCCCGACATGCCGTTCCAGCCCATGAGTTCGCTCACGCTCACCTGCAGCAGCCGCGCGATGCCATAGAGCGTGTCGCCACGCCGCACCTTATAGATCATGCGCCGGCCGCCGTCGGATGGCGCCTGTGCCTGTGCGCCGGTTGCCGGAAGAGACCTCGCGTAGCCGGCGCCGGGCGAGGCGTCGGCCACAAAGGAGTCGGAGCCGCCGACGCGCAGCTTCTGGCCGGCGTGCAGGCGGTCGCCGGCCCGCATGCCGTTGGCCTGCGCCAGCGTCTGCACGTCGGTGCCGAGGCGTTGTGCGAGCGCGTACAGCGTGTCGCCACGGCGTACCACGTGAATGTTCGGCTTGTGAGAGCCGCGGCGCAGGCGCCGCCCCGGGGAGTCCACCAGCATCGCGGCGCGTGCGGCCTTCTCGGGCAGCTGGATGTCGGGCGCGGGCACGCGCAGTTCGCTGTCGATCACCGGCAGGTCACTGGGACTCAGGTCGTTGAGCTCGCGAATCACGTCGGGCTTGGTGGCGTAGCGGCTGGCGATCATCGCAATGGTGTCGCCGCGACGTACCGTGTAGTGGCCTACGCGCATGCGCTGTTCCGGGGTCAGATGCAGCACCAGATCCTGCAGGCCCTCGGCGGCGTCGGACGGCACCAGCAGCCGGTACGGGCCGGTCGGATCGGTGGCCCAGCGGTGGAACGCCGGGTTCAGCTCGTACAGGTCTTCAACGCTGATGCTGGCGATATCTGCCACCACTTTGAGGTCGATCTGGCCACCGGTGGATATCGCGACGAAATACGGCTCATTCGGTATCCGGCTGAACTCCAGGCCGTAGCGCTCCGGGTTAGCCACCAGGCGGCGCATGGCCAGCAGTTCAGGCACGTAGCCGCGGGTTTCGGTCGGCAGTTTCAGGTGCCAGAAATCGGTCGGCTTGCCCAGGCGCTGGTTGCGCTGTATCGCGCGGCTGACGGCCAGCTCGCCGCAATTGTAGGCCGCCACCGCCAGCAGCCAGTCGCCGTCGAATTCGTCGTGCAGCGCCTGCAGATAGTCGAGCGCTGCCCGGGTGGCCTCGATCGGGTCGCGCCGGCCGTCGTACCACCAGTCCTGCTTCAGGCCGAAGCGGCGCCCGGTGTCGGAGATGAACTGCCACAGGCCGGACGCGCGCGCGCGCGAATAGGCATAGGGCTCGAAGGCGCTCTCGATGACGGGCAGCAGCGCCAGCTCGGCCGGCATCTTGCGCTGTTCCAGCTGGCCGACGATGTAATACAGCCACAGGCCGGCGCGGCCCCAGGTACGCTCGAGAAAGTCCGGGTGATTGGCAAACCAGTTCAGCTGGCTGGCGACCGCAGGTTCGTCGACATCGTCCAGCTGGAACCCGGCACGCAGCCGCGCGAACAGCTCGGGCTGCTTGACCACCACCAGGCTGTCGGCCGGAGGTCCGGGCAGCCCTTCCGAATCGGTGGTGGTACCGCTGTCGAGCGCATCGGCGCTGGCGCCCGACGCCGGGGCCATTGCGGCGCTGCCGACATC
>DATAJH010000075.1:0-6306 GCA_036262215.1 Steroidobacteraceae bacterium | reverse complement strand
GTTTGCCAACAGCCCCGCCGCGCCGGCGCGCATGGGAATCTGGGAGCTGGCCACCAACGTGTTCAAGCTGTCTGACAAGATCAGCACCATCAAAGCCATCGACCGCGGTACGGCCGCTCTGGGAGACACGTTCGCGAAGATCCGCAGCGCACCGCTCGAACAGCTCAAGGCGTTGTCCGCGCGCAGCGACGCGCTGGCGACCCAGGCCGATACTGCACAGGGCGCGGCCTTGAAAGATGTACGCAATCAGCTCGACACGCTGGCATGGCTGTTCAAGCAAACCTCGGACATCCTGATTCCGTTGAGTAAGGAAGGCGTGCTGCTACAGCAATATCGTCACAACCTGAAAAGCTGGCAGGACGCCGTCAAGCATCAATACCGGGACGCTGTCGCAACCCTGGGAGTGCGCCTGGGCATTCTGCTGGCAGTGCTGGCGGTCGTGTTCGCGGGCGCCGAGGTGTGGCGACGCCTGGTCATTCGGTATACCCACGACCCGCGCCGGCGATACCAGCAGCAGTTGGTGCGAAAAATTGCCACCTGGACGCTGGTGGTCGTGATTGCCGGATTCGGCTTCGTTACCGAATTGAGCTCGTTTGCGACCTTCGCGGGTCTGATCACCGCTGGCCTCGCGGTGGCGATGCAAAGCGTGCTGGTCTCCATTGTCGGTTATTTTTTCCTGATCGGGAAATATGGCGTGCGTGTCGGCGACCGGGTGCAGATCGGCAACGTGACCGGCGAAGTCATCGACTTGGGCCTGGTCCGAATGCATCTGATGGAACTGAGCACGCAGGGACCTCTCGGGGCGACCGGCAGGGTGGTCGCGTATGCGAATTCGATCGTGTTCCAGCCCTCGGGCGGTCTATTCAAACAGATCCCCGGGGTGAACTTCGCGTGGCACGAGACTACCTTGACGCTGCCTGCGGGATGCGACTACGTGGCCGTAAAGGAAAAGCTGCTCGCCGCGGTGGTCGACGTCGTCAAGGACTATCACGAGGAGATCGTGCGCCAGACGAAGGAGATCGAAACCACCACGGCTTCCAGTTCCGTCGGCGGGGCAATGCCGCAGGTGCAGCTGCATTTCTCCGCCGCAGGCGTAGAAGCGCTGGTGCGCTATCCGGTCCAGTTGCAGCACGAGGCGGAGATCGACGAGCGCGTATCGAAAGAGCTGATGAAAGTGATCTCTGGCAGCGCGCCGACTTAGATCGAGGGCGCGCGGACACAGGTCTGGCCGCTTGTCCATGTCGGTCGCAGGCCTACGCCAGATAGATCCGTTGCGCACTTGCTGTTGCGGCGTTGTTGCCTCAACGTACTAGCTATGCGCTTCAAGTCAAACCTGATCATCGTGCTGGCTGGGTCTGTGCTGGCCGGCTGCGGCGGCAGCAGCGACAGCAACGGCAATAATGCCGGAGGCAGTAGCAGTTCCGGTGGCACTTCAGCTACCGGGCGCGGCATGTTGGTGCAGAATCCGCCCACACTGCTTGCCACAGTCTCCGCCTCGGAACTGCTGGCGCAGGTCACCACCGGTGCCAGTTCTCAAACGTTTGGGTCCCAGGCGCTAGCCCAGGCCCTGACGATCAGCGGTGTTCCAACCTGCGATGTCAACGTGTATCACGTCGAGTACTACACCGTAGGCGGCGCCAACGAAAGCACGACGGCATCCGGCGCGCTGATGGTGCCCAGCGGCACCGCAGCATCATGCCAGGGCGCGCGCCCTATTGTGCTGTACGCGCATGGAACCAGCACCGAACACAACTTCAATATCGCAGACCTGACCAATCAGCAGAACGCGGAAGGCATACTTCTGGCGGCGTTCTTCGCCGCTCGCGGATACATCGTGGTCGCGCCCAACTATGCGGGGTATGACACCTCAACGCTGACCTATCATCCATTTCTGGTGGCCGATCAGCAATCCAAGGACATGATCGACGCCTTGACGGCGGCGCGCTCTGTTCTGTCGACCAACGCGCAGGTCAGCGACAATGGCCGGCTGTTCATCACCGGATACTCGCAGGGCGGCTACGTGGCCATGGCGACGCATCGCGCGATGCAGGCCGCGGGCATGACGGTCACAGCCTCAGCGCCGATGTCCGGTCCGTATGCACTCGCGGCTTTTGTCGACGCGGAGTTTGAAGGTGAAGTCAGCGGAGGTGCCCCGGTCGTGGCAACACTGTTGATCACCGCGTATCAGAATTCCTACGGCAACATCTATAGCAGCGCGACCGATATCTTTGCAGCACAGTATGCCCCGGGCATTGCCACGCTGCTGCCGAGCACCCTGTCGAGAAGCCAGATCTATGCCGCGGGCTTGCTGCCGCAAACAGCGCTATTCGACTCGACCCCACCCACTCCGGCGTACGCCGCAATGACACCGGCTACCGTCCCGGCCGTCCTGGCGCCGGTGTTTGCGCAGGGATTTGGCGCTGCTGGTCTGATCACCAACGCCTATCGTCTGAGCTACCTCCAGGATGCGCAGACCAATCCGGATGGCGGATTTCCGACACTGACCAATGACGTGCCGGCAGCGGCCCCCGTCGTGCCATGGCGCCAGGCGCTGAAACTGAACGACCTGCGAAGCTGGACGCCCCTCGCGCCAACGATGCTGTGCGGCGGCGACCAGGATCCGGAGGTGTACTTCCAGAATACGCAGTTGATGCAGGCGTACTGGGCGGCATACGCGCCGGCAGCAACTCCGGTCAGCGTGCTGGATCTTGATTCGAGCACCCCGAGCGCCGGCGTAGACGGCAGCCTGCAGTCCGCTTTCCAGGTCGCGAAGCAGGCAGTCGCGGCAGCCGCTGTATTGCAGGGTGCGACCGATGGCGGGACCACCGCCGTCTTCGAAGCCTACCACGCCACGCTGGTGGCCCCGTTCTGTCTGGCGGCGGTGATCAATTTCTTCAATGTGCAGTAGGGCGATCGCATAACAACGCAAATGATGAAGGGAAACAAATGAAAATCAGGACTTTGTTGATTACATGCTTACTGGGGATCGCCGTGTTTGGCGCCGCCGGCGTGGCGCGTGCCGAGGACGTGCGAATGTTCGTGCGCCATGAAGTGGCGGACTATGGCACGTGGAGAAAGGCCTTCGATGCGTTTGCACCGATGCAGAAGAAGCAGGGCGTTATATATAAGGCTGTCTATCAATCGACGGATGACCCGAATGACGTGACGGTCATTCACGATTTTCACAGTCTGGATAAGGCCAGGGCGTTCGCCGCCTCAGCAGAGTTGAAGGCCGCGATGGAAAAATCCGGGGTCAAGGGCGCACCGCAAATCTGGTACACGACCAAGAGTCCCAAGTAACACGCCGGTGGCTTCTCGCTGCCGGTCAACTCGTATTTCGGCAACGCACTATTGGAGAACAGAACATGCTTCAGCACGTGTCGATAGGCGTTCGCAATATTGCCACGACCAAGGCGTTCTACGACGCCGCATTTGCACCCCTCGGATACGCATGCCTCCGGGCGCGGGACGACTGGCTCTGGTACGGAAAGGAACGCGTTGAGTTCTCGACGCGGCAGACCGATGCTCCCGTTGCGGCGCATCCCAGCTCTGGCCTGCACTTCTGTTTCAGTGCGCCTACCCGCAGCAGCGTCGACGCCTTCCACGCCGCAGCGATCGCAAACGGAGGAACCGACAACGGCCGACCCGGGATTCGCGAGCATTACGCACCCAACTACTACGCAGCCTTTGTAGTGGATCCGGACGGCTATCGACTTGAAGCCTACTGCGGTGCCGATGCGTGAGCACGTCAAAGTCCCGCCCCGCCGCGCTGACTTTTCAAATATGATCGGGCCAATAACAGTAATTCGCTGATCAACCACGGGGAGCAGCGTGGCCGCACTGACTCTGGATGAGTGGAAGCAGATGTATCGCGCGCTGTGGCGCATACGCCTGTTCGAGGACCAGGTACAGCGGCTCGCCGCCGTGGGCGAAGTGCCCGGTTTTCCGCACCTGTCGACCGGGCAGGAAGCGGTTGCCGTGGGCGTGTGCGCGCACCTGTCGCGCGACGACGTCTTATTCACCAGTCATCGCGGCCACGGGCATGTACTGGCCAAGGGAAGCGATCTGCAGGCGACCCTGGCCGAGATTCTCGGCCGCCAGGACGGCCTGTGCCGGGGTCGCGGCGGCTCGATGCATCTGGTCGATGCCGCCAACGGGGTCCTGGGCGCGACCGGTGTCGTGGCAGGCAACCTGTCGCTCGCCGCCGGCGCCGCGTGGGCTGCCCAGGCGCAGGGCAAGCAGAACATCAGCGTGGTGTTCTTCGGCGACGGCGCGACCGGCGCCGGTGCGTTCCACGAGACGCTGAATCTCGCCGCGCTGTGGCAACTGCCGGTGCTGTTTGTCTGCGAGAACAACGGCTATGCCGAGTTCACCAGTCGCGAGGAACATTCCAAGGTCACGCACGTGAGCAGCTTCGCCGCGCCGTACGCGATCCCAACGAAGACCATCGACGGCAACGATCTGCTGGCGGTGTACGCCAGCGCCGGCGAGGCGATCGACATGCTGCGAGATGGTAAAGGTCCCTACCTCCTGGAGTGCATGACGTTCCGCCTGGCGGGTCACTTCGTCGGTGATGCACAGCAATACCGATCCAAAGAAGAACTGGCAGCGAATCGGGACAAGTGTGCGATTGAGCGCCTGAAGCGTCATCTGCTCGAGCGCGGCATCACAAACGATGAGCTCGACACCATCGGCGACGACGCCAGGCGCGAGGTGCAGCAGGCGGCCGATCGCGCCCGCGCGGCGCCGCATCCCGATGCGGCAACCGTGCTCGAGGGCGTCTACCGGTCACCCGCTCTCAACGCGATATCAGGCTGAAGCCCGCACGATGATCCACAGCTTCATCGACATCCTGCGTCGTGCACTCGACGAGGAGATGACGCGCGATGCCAGGGTGCATCTGCTGGGCGAGGATGTCGCGGCCGGCGGGGCCTTCGGCGTGACCCGCGGCCTGGCAGAGAAACACGGTGCCGCCCGCGTGCGCAATACGCCCATCAGCGAGGCGGCCATCACCGGCGTTGCCACCGGTGCGGCGCTGTGCGGCCTGCGGCCGGTGCTGGAGATCATGTTCATCGATTTCGCCACGCTGGCGATGGATTGCCTGGTGAATCAGACCGCCAAGTACCGCTACATGTCGGGCGGCCAGCTCGCCGTGCCGCTGGTGGTGCGCACCCAGGCGGGCGCCGCCGGCGGAGCCGCCGCGCAGCACTCGCAGAGCCTGGAGGCCTGGTTCATCCACGTCCCAGGGCTGGTGGTGGTCGCGCCCTCATCCCCGGTCGAGGCCTATGGCCTGCTGAAAAGTGCCATCCGGCTCGGCGATCCGGTGCTGTTCATCGAGCACAAGCGCCTCTACACCATGAAAGAGGAACTGGCCGATGACACGCCGCTGCCGCCGATCGGCCAGGCCCGGATCGTCAGGGGCGGAACCGACGTCACGTTGATCGCCTATTCAGCCATGGTGCAGAGCGCACTGGAAGCGGCGCAGACCTTGTCGGACTTAGGGCTCTCGGCTGAAGTCGTCGATCTGCGAACCCTGCTGCCGCTCGATATGGCGACCATCGCGGCGTCCGTGTGCCGGACACATCGGGTACTGATCGCGCACGAGGCGGTGCTCAACGGCGGTTTCGGCGCCGAAATCGCCGCGCGCATCGGCAGCGAGCTGTTCGACGAACTCGACACACCGGTACTGCGCGTCGGCTGCCCGTTTGCGCCAATTCCATTTGCTCCGGTTCTGGAGCGGGCGCTGCTGCCGGGCAGCGACGACATCGTACGCGCGGTGTGCCAGATGCCCGGTCTTGGCGGATAAACCGCAGGAGCAGCATTAAGTGGCCCTGGTTGCTCAGGAAATACCGAAAGTCGGGCTGGTGATGGACGCAGTCAAGGTGGTGCGTTGGCTCAAGAGCGTCGGCGACAGCGTGACGCTGGGCGAGCCGCTGGTGGAAGTCGAAACGGAGAAGTCGATCGTCGAGATCGAGGCGACAACCAGTGGACGCCTGGCGCAGATCCTGGTGCAGGTCGACCAGGAGGCGAGCGTCGGCGACCGCATCGCCTGGATCGAATCGGGCGAGACCCAAGCTGCAGGCGCATCGGCAGTGACGCCGCCGGCCGATGCGCCTGAAGTTGTGCCGCCCAAGTCAACCCCGCCGTCGCCCACCTCGTCGATCACGGGCGCTGCCGAGCGCACTCGAAGTTCTCCGGTCGCTCGCAAGCTGGCCGCCGAGCGCGGCCTCGATCTGGGGGCCATCGCCGGGTCGGGACCGGGCGGGCGCATTCAGCTGGAAGACGTCAGGCAAGCGCTCGAAACAC
>DATAJH010000074.1:0-17740 GCA_036262215.1 Steroidobacteraceae bacterium | reverse complement strand
GTCACCACATAGACGATGCAACCCACCCAGGCATAAGGGTGCAGCGGCGGCGGTGGCGGCGGGGGCGGAGCCGGGCGGCGCTCCAGTTCGTACTGCCCGAGCTGAGTCGCCGCGCGTGGCGCATCGGCCACATCGACCTCGAGCACAAACTGCAGGCCATCGAAGTGAATCGTGCTGGGTATTCCCACAGCGGCCAGGACGAAGGCGCGTTCATCGCACGCCGGGCGACGATAAGAGCGGAACACCTCGATGGCGCTGGCCGACATCCTGCTAGCATGCCTCAAAATCGCAGCATACCCGGACACTGACCATGACCACGCTGACACTCGAGCAGGCCTCGACCATCATCGACACCGCGCTGGCGTACGGGCACCGGGCGGAGCTGAAGCCGCTGTGCGTCGTGGTGCTCGATGCCGGCGGGCATGTGCTGGCGCTCAAGCGCGATGAGCGCGCGTCGTTTTCGCGGCCGCAGATCGCCACCGCCAAGGCCGCCGGCTGCCTCGGCTTAGGGCTAGGTGGCCGCGAAACCGCGCGGCGCGCTCAGGCGGCGCCGGCGTTCTACGCCACCCTGGCCAGCATATTGCCGCAGGGCTTCGTGCCGGTGGCCGGCGGAGTGCTGATTCGCGACGCGGCAGGCGTGCTGCTCGGGGCGGCCGGCGTCACCGGTGATTCGGCCGACAACGATGAGGCCTGCGCGCTGGCCGGTGTTCAGGCGGCGGGACTTGTAGGCGACGCCGGCGCGCCGGCCAGCTAACGCGGCCACGCCCGGATTGCGGTCAACTCAGAAAATCACCCGCGACCGCCTGTAGCGCCGCCAGCGCCGCCAGCGGCGCGGTCTCGGCGCGCAACACCCGCGGCCCCAGGCGGCAGAACCGGAAACCATGCTGCTGTGCCAGCGAGCGTTCCTGGTCGCTGAAGCCGCCTTCGGGGCCTACCGCCAGAGTAATGCTCGATGCCTGGCGCGCCACCGCGCTCAGAGCCTGATCGGCTTCGGGGGCGAGCAGCAGGCGCAGGCTGGTGGCATCGGACTGCGCACAGGCGCTCGCCAGATCGGCCACGGCGCTGATCGTCGGTACGCGGTTGCGCCCGCACTGCTCGCAGGCGCTGATCGCCACCGCGCGCCAATGCTCGCAGCGTCGCGCCAGCCCCGCGCCATCCAGCCGCACCACGCTGCGATCCCCGCCCATCGCTACGATCGCCGCGACTCCGAGCTCGGTCGCCTTCTGCACGATGAAATCCATACGCTCGCCGCGCGCCAGCGCCTGCAATAAGGTGAGCCTCAGCGGCGACTCGCGTTCGATGGCGCGATGCAGGTCGATCTGCACCCGCACCCCGCGCCGGTCGATCTGCACAATCGTCGCGTCGTATTCGCCGCCGCGACCATCGAACAGCGTCAGCACCTGTCCCTCTCGCGCCCGCAGCACCCGCGCCACGTGGGTGGACACGTCCTGCGGCAGCTGCCGGGTGTCGCCGACGGCGAGCGGCGCCGGCACATAGCAGCGCGTCAGGCGCATGCCCGGTCGATGCCTTCGATGGCGACCTCGACCATCAGATCGATCTCGGCCGGCGCGATGACGTAGGGCGGCATGAAATACACCACATTGCCGATCGGCCGCAGCAGCACGCCGCGTTCGAGCGCGTAGCGATGCAGGATCAGGCCGCGCCGCTCGTGCCACGGGAAGGGTTCGCGGCTCGCCCGGTCGCGCACGAATTCGACCGCGGCGATCATGCCGGTCTGGCGCACGTCGGCCACGTGCGGGTGCGCCGCCAGCGGCGCCAGGCGCTCCGCCATGTGTGCCGCCAGGCGCTGATTGCTCTCCAGCACCGGTCCATTGAAGAAAATCCCGAGCGTGGCGCGCGCCGCCGCGCAGCCCAGGGCATTGCCGGTGTAGCTGTGTGAATGCAGGAACGCGCGCTGCGCAGTGAATTCGGCATAGAACGCCTCGTAGATCGATTCCTTGGTCAGCACCACCGACAGCGGCAGGTAGCCGCCGGTCAGGCCCTTGGACAGGCACAGGAAATCGGGCGTGATGCGGGCCTGCTCGCAGGCGAACATGGTGCCGGTGCGCCCGAAGCCGACCGCGATTTCATCGGCGATCAGATGCACGCCATATCGATCGCAGGCGGCGCGCAGCATCGACAGGTAGACCGGATCGTACATGCGCATGCCGCCGGCGCACTGCACCAGCGGCTCGATGATCACCGCGGCGATATCCTCGGCGTAACCCTCGAGCGCGCTCTGCATCAGTGAAAACTTGCGCCGCGTGCACTCGGCCCAGCTCTCGCCGGGTTCGCGCGCATAGCAGTCCGGCGACGGCACCGTCAGTACGTCCATCAGCAGCGGTGCATAGGTGTTCTTGTAGAGCTCGACGTTGCCCACCGCGAGTGCGCCCAGGGTCTCGCCGTGGTAGGAGTTGCTCAGCGTCACGAACACACGCTTGCGCGGCTGGCCCTGATTCTGCCAGTAGTGGTAGCTCATCTTCAGCGCCACCTCGATCGCGGCCGAGCCGCTGTCGGCGTAGAAGCAGCGCGTGAGTCCGGACGGGGTGATGCGCACCAGCTCCTCGGCCAGCGCGATCGCCGGCTCGTGGGTAAAGCCGGCGAGCATCACGTGCTCGAACTGCTGCAGCTGCGCGGTGATGGCGGCGTTGATGCGCGGCTGCGCGTGGCCGAACAGATTGGTCCACCAGGAGCTGATGGCGTCGAGGTAGCGGCGGCCGTCGAAATCCTCGAGCCACACCCCCTGGGCGCGGCGTATGGGAATCGGCGGCTGATCTTCGTGGTCCTTCATCTGCGTGCACGGATGCCACACATGCTGCAGGTCGCGCGCCGCCAGGGAGGAATTGGTCACTGTGCTCATGGCCGCATTTTGGCATCATGTGAGGCTGTTATGCGTAGGACGCTCAGCATTGATGTGGCCACCGGTCTTGTGCCCGGTGTGCGCCAGGTGTTGTCGCCGCATTTCGATCAGCGGCCGCCGGGAGTGCTGCCGGAGCTGATCGTGGTGCACGGCATCAGCCTGCCGCCCGGGGAATTCGGTGGTCCGTGGATCGACCGCCTGTTCACCGGCAACCTGCCGGCGGCGGCGCACCCGAGTTTTGCCGGCATAGCGGCCCTGCGGGTTTCGGCGCACGCGGTCATCCGCCGCGATGGCGCGATCACGCAGTATGTGCCGTTTGCGGCGCGCGCCTGGCATGCCGGTGAGTCGAGCTACCGGGGTCGCGCCGCCTGCAACGATTTTTCCGTCGGCATCGAGCTGGAAGGCACGGATGCGATTGCCTACACCGGGCCGCAGTATCAGTCGCTGGCGCTGCTGCTGCGCTCGCTGTGCCGCGCGTACCCGTCGCTCAGCATCGAGCGCCTGGTGGGCCACAGCGACATCGCGCCCGGCCGCAAGACCGACCCGGGGCAGGCGTTCGACTGGCCGCGGCTAAGGGAGCTGCTGGCCTGAGTCGTCTGGACCTGCGTCCTTCCCGCGTCCGCGCCGCCACAGCGGTTCACCGCCACCGTGCGCACGCGCCAGTACGCGTGCCAGCACGAACAGCAGGTCCGACAGGCGATTGAGATACTGCAGTGCCGGCGCACCCACGCTCTCGCTGCGTGCCAGTGCCCAGCAACGACGCTCGGCGCGGCGGCAGATGGCGCGCGCCACGTGGCACGACGAGGCGGCCGCGCCGCCGCCCGGCAATACGAATTCCTTGAGCGCCGGCAGCGCGGCGTTGAAATGCTCGATCTGCTCATCGAGCCAGGCCACCCGGGGCGGCTCGATCAGCCGCGTGCCGGGAATCGCCAGTTCGCCGCCCAGATCGAACAGGTCGTGCTGGATCTCGATCAGGCAGTCCTGGGCATTGGCGACGGCGAGTCCCGCGGACAGCAGCACGCCGAGCGCACAGTTGAGCTCATCGACGCTGCCCATGGCCTCCACGCGCAGCGCATCCTTCGTCACCCGCGTGCCATCGCCGAGCCCGGTGCTGCCGTCATCGCCGGTGCGCGTCACGATCTTGGAGAGGCGATGGCCCATGGCGGCTACTTTACTACAGCGCGGCGGACCTAAGCCGTCAGCGGATGCTCAATGGAAGCTGTAACGGGTGGCGATCGACGCCGACCGTCCTGCAGTGTTGTAGCCGTTGGCGAGCTCATAATGCCGGTTGAGTGCGTTGTCGAGTCGGGCGCTCACGGACCATGTTGGAGTCAGATTCAGTTTGCCGCGCACGCCGGCCAGCAGGTAGCCGCCATCCTGCACCGGATCGCCGCTGACGGCGTCGATATCCGCCCGCGGGCCGGAGAGCAGCAGGTCCACGCCGAGCTCGCCGCGCCCTATGGTGCGTGCGCCACTGAGCGTGAAGCTGTGCCTGGTCCGGCGCAGCAGCTGTGAGTCGTCGACCAGGTCGCGCGGGTCCTGCAGGCTGCCTTCCGCGCGCACCGACCACGGATCCGCATGCAGCTGCCAGCTTGCCTCGATTCCCCGGATCCGCGCGCGGTCGACGTTCTCGTTCTGGCCGCCATAGAGCAGGTTGGTGGGATCGTTGACGAACACGATCAGGTCATCGATCGTGTCCTGAAACGCCGCCAGTGTGATTTCCTGATGCTCGCCGATACGAGACTTGATACCGACTTCGAAATTACGCGAACTCTCGGGCAGCAGATCCGGATTGCCGCCGAAGCCGAAGCGGTCAGTCGCTGTAGGGGCGCGAAAAGCGCTCCCCGCCGACAGCGTCAACAGCGTGCCCGTGGTCAGGGCGTAGCCGTACTCGGCGTTCCACGTCTGGTGATCGCCGAACCCCGGATAATGTGCCAGGCCGGTCGCGAGCAGCAGACGATTGCTGCCCATTTCCAGCTGATCCTGCAGGTAGTACGTCTGCGCGTGCGTGTCGATCGAATAGCCGGTGCCGTAGCTCAGGGAATTGGTGTTCTCGTCATAGACGATGGCGCCGAAGGTCAGCGTCTGGTTGAGCCAGCCGCTGGCGATCTTCACGTCGTTCTGCCAGTCGATCGTGTCGCGCGAGGTGTAATCGAAGTCACTGGCATTAACCGACGTATACGGATCAGCCTGTTGCTGGCGCAGATCGTCCACCACCCGGCTCAAGGTCAGCCGCATGTGCCATATGTCTGTCAGGTCACCGCTGGCATGCAGCGCCCACAGGCTGTTGGAGAAATCCTCATTCAGAGGCGTAAAGGATTGGAACGCGGTGAAGTCGGTGTTGTAGACGGCGTTGGCGTATTGCGTGGCGCCGGTGGCCTGGTAGTAGCGCGCGCCCAGCTCGATGCCTCCCAGGTGGGTGGTGATGGCCGCGGTGCCCGACAGGTTTTTATAACCGCTATCGATCGTGTCGCCCACGTAGGTCGGAAAGCCCGCGCTCTGCTGACCGGTCAGTGCCGCCTGTACGCTCGTTTGGTCGATCGTATAGGTGCCGTCAACGGCGAATTCACCGGTGCCGTAGCGGCCGTAATCGAGCATCACGTCGGCAGCGGACGCTCCGTTGGTGCGCGTGATCAGGTTGATGACTCCGCCGATGGCGTCGGCGCCGTAAATCGCCGAGCGCGGACCCTCGACGATCTCGATGCGATCGAACAACTCGGGCGAGATGTTCATCAACGGCGCCAGTGCCTGCGTGCCCGAATTGATTCGCACGCCGTCGATCATCACGATCGACTGATCGCTGTTGGCCCCGCGGATGAACACCGACAGCGGTTGACCCGGACCGCCGCTGCGGCCGATATCGATTCCCGCATGCAAGCGCAGCAAGTCACCCACGTCGATGGCAAGGGAGTCCTCGAGTGCCGCCCGATCGATCACGATCACGGGTTCCAGCGCCTGATCGGCGAGTTCCGGAACGCGTGTGGCGGTGACGATCATCTCGCTCAAGGGAGTGCCGGCGTCGTCGGCGCGCGCGGCCTGGGAGTTGATCACGGGAGTCAGGATGGCGATGAGGATCGCCGTACGGTGAGAGATCATTGTAGGTAGCCCTTCCATGCACGCCCGCATGGCCCGAAGCGATGGACACCCGGACGCAGGCGAGGGATGACAAGGGGAGGCTCATGGCGCCAGCCCGAGACGCCCACCGCGCGATCCGGGAACAAGTTCGCCAGGCCGGTCTCCGGGCTTGCGCACGCGGCCCTTTGCGGGGGCCAGCTGCATCGCCTTCCCACGCCGTCAAGGCGCAGTGGCTATTGATGCAGTGTCGTATCGCTTACCGTTGCGGGGGCAGCGCCGGAATGGCGCGAAGATCGCGCGTCACCGGCTTCCCGAGCACCTGTCGAGGCTCGGACTTTAGGCAAGCATGGTGGTCGGTGTCAACGCGTGGAGGATTCAGCGCCTGTTGCCAACGCCCGGGGCATCCGCGACCATCCCTGACCTGCACCTGGGGATAGGCAACATGGGCGAAGGCGGCGGCGACATACCTGTACCTGGCGCCGCGACCGCCGTACCGAGCGATCGATCAGCAAGGCCCGACGTTTTCATAAGCTACGCCTCGCCGGATATCGCCGTTGCCGACGCTGTCTGTGCCGCCCTGGAACGCGAGGCAGTGAACTGCTGGATTGCGCCGCGCGATGTGCTGCCCGGGGATTTCTACGCTGACTCGATTGTTCGCGCGATCGATGCCTCCAGGGCGATCATCATCGTCCTGTCGCAAAGCGCCGTAGTGTCGCCTCATGTGTTGCGAGAAGTGGAGCGCGCGACCTCGAAACGACATCCGGTGCTGACGCTTCGCATCGACCAGGTGCCGCTGCCGGCGGCCCTCGAATATTTTCTCAATACTTCGCAGTGGCTGGATGTGAGCAGCGAGGGGCTTGCCAGCGCGCTGCCCAGGCTGTTGACCGCCGTGCGCCGCGTCATTGCGGGGGCGCCCGCTGACCACGCGTCGACCGGCGCACTGGCCGCTGCACCCGATGTGCGCGGCCCGGCTCACAAAGCCGCCAGCCAACCTGTAAATCGCGTGACCCTGACGCTGGCGGCACTGGTGTTGCTGGCAATCGTGCTGTTCGTTGCCGACAGATTCTGGCTGTCGGCACGCAGACCTGAGCCGGTCCCGGCAACGGCGGCGATGACGAGCTCGACGCCTGCGAGCGTTGCCGCGATACCGGCCGTGTCGGACAAGTCGATCGCGGTGTTGCCGTTTGTGGACATGAGCGAGAAGAAGGATCAGGAGTATTTCTCGGATGGCCTGTCCGAAGAACTGATCGATCTGTTGGCGCACAGCGCTGATCTGAAGGTCATTGCCCGAACGTCCTCGTTCCAGTTCAAGGGCAAGAACGAGGACATGCGCACCATTGGGCAGCGACTGGGGGTCAGCAACCTGCTCGAAGGCAGCGTACGCACGTCGGGCAAGACCGTGCGCGTCACCGCGCAGCTCATCAGAGTGTCCGACGGGTCACACCGCTGGTCGCAGTCCTACGATCGGGACATGCGCGACATCTTCAAAGTGCAGGATGCGATTGCCGCCGCGGTCGTCACCGCCCTCGAGGCCACGATGGCCGGAGGCACGCAGCCGCCCGAGGCAATCCCCGCGAATACGGAAGCGTACAAGGCCGTTTTGCGGGGTCGATTTTTCCGTCAGAAAGAAACGCAGGAGGATTCGGAGCGATCGGTCGCGGCGTTCCAGGAGGCGCTCAGGCTTGATCCCGGCTACGCGCTCGCCTTCGCTGAGCTTGCGGGTGAGTACAACGAGCGCGGCCTCGACGGCTGGATGCTGCCCAAAGAGGCCTACGCCAAGGCCAAAGAAGCCGCTGATCGAGCTGTGAAAATAGACCCGCAACTGGCGCGTGCGCATCGGGTGCTGGCGGCGATTGAGTGGAATTACGCTCGCAATTTCGCGCTGGCGAGGTCGGAGGAAAAGCGGGCTGACGAACTGGATCCCAGCAACCCGTCTTCAATACGAGCTGCCGGTCTGGATGCGCTGGCACGTGGTGAGCCGAACGAGGCCGCGGACATTCTTGGATCGCTGGCCGAGCGGGATCCGCTCGATGCGTCAGCACGCGAGTTCGCCGGTTGGGCGCTGTTCTGGGCTGACCGACTGCCGCAGGCGGAAGCCGCTTTCCGCACTTTACTGGAACTTAATCCCGCCTTTGCCGGGGGGCACTGTGAATTGGGCGCGGTGCTGGTTGCGCAGGACAAGCCCGATGCCGCCCTTGCGATCTCACGCGCGGAGACTGATGAGGCCGCCCGTACTCTTTGCACGGGCGACGTGTTGTGGGTACTCGGCCAACGCCCGGAGGCGAACGCGTTGCTCACGGAAGCGCAGACCAGGTACGGAAATTCCCACGCCTACAGCATCGCGGGATCCTACGCGCTGCGCGGCGATAAAGACGAAGCCTTCAAGTGGCTGGATCGCGCCCTGGAAAATGGTGAGGCCCAGCCAAGCCTGATGCGCTCGGATCGATCGCTTCGCAACCTGCGCGCAGATCCGAGATTCGACGCACTGCTTGGCAAGATGAATTTGCTATAGCAGGCTGCGGTACTGCATGAAAACCACGCCAGTCGATTCACCCGAACCTGTGCCCCCGGCAGCAGTGCCGCTGCCGCCGCTGGCGCTGGCGCTGGCGCTGCAGGATGGGGACTTTTATCTGGAGGGCGGGTGCATGGTATTCACCGCCGCCTATCACCGGCGGCGCGGCTATTGCTGCGGCAACCGCTGCCGCCATTGTCCTTACCAGGAATGGAACAAGTAACCGATCATGGCATCCCAGGAACTACAGGCCGCGCTTGACGCCGCTCGCGCCGCCGCTGAAGTCATCCAGGGACTGTACCGGCGCAATCTTGAAGTCACGCTCAAGGCCGACAAGTCCCCGGTGACCGAGGCCGACGTACGCGCCGAGCAGGTGATCAAGGAAATTCTGCAGGCACGCTTTCCCGGCTACGGTTTCTACGGCGAGGAAACCGGCCGGCATGCGATGGATGCCGACAGCATCTGGCTGGTGGATCCGATCGACGGTACCAAGTCGTTCGTGCGCGACTGCCCGTTCTTCTCCACCCAGATCGCACTGCTGCGCGGCGGCAAACTGGTGCTCGGCGTGTCCTGTGCTTCGGCCTATGGCGAGATGGCGTGGGCCGAGCAGGGCGGCGGTGCACAGCTGGATGGAAAGCCGCTGCGCGTGAGCGCGGTGAAAGAGCTGGGCGGCGCCATCCTGTCGGCCGGGAATCTCAAGACGCTGGCGGCATCAGATGCCGACTGGTCGCGCTTCGGTGTGCTGGTCGGGCAGGTCAATCGGCTGCGCGGCTACGGTGATTTCCTGCACTACCATCTGCTGGCGCGCGGTGCGCTCGACGTGGTGCTCGAGTCGGATGTGACTATCCTGGACATCGCGGCGCTGACCGTGATCGTGCGCGAGGCCGGCGGCACGGTGACGGATCTGACCGGGGGCGAGATCAGCCTTGCAAGCACCACCATCCTGGCCACCAACGGCGCGCTGCACGCGCCGATCCTCGACGCTATGCGGCGATGAAGGCGCGCCGTGGCGGCGCGCCGATGGCGCAGATCGGCGTCAGGTACAGCGCCGAGAGTTCTTCCGCCGTCAGTACGTCGGCCACCGGCCCCAGGCGATAGCGGGAATCGCCGTACAGCAGCAGCGCACGGTCGGCGTAGCGCTCGGCCAGCGTCGGATCGTGCAGCGTGGCAATGACGCTCGCGCCTTCGCGGCACAGCGCCCGAAACACGTCGAGCACTTCGATCTGATGATGCGGATCCAGGTGATTGGTGGGTTCGTCCAGCAGAAAAATCTGCGGTTGCTGGGTCAGGAGCGACGCCATGGCGGCGCGGCGCTGCTCGCCGCCGGACAGCGTTGCCACCGAGCGGCGTGCGAAATCGGCCAGTCCCACGCGCCTGAGCGCCGCCTGCGCGATCGCCAGATCCTGCGCGCCTTCGCGCTGCCAGAACTTCAGATGCGGATGGCGGCCGATCAGCGCCGATTCCAGTGCACTCAGCGCCAGCGACTCTTCGCGATCCTGCAGCAGTAACCCCAGGCGGCGTGCGATCCGGCGGCGCGGCATCGCGCCCAGGTCCTCGCCATCGAGCAGCACGCGACCGCCATGCGCGCCGTTCAGGCCGGCGAGCGCGTGCAGCGTGAGCGTCTTGCCGCTGCCGTTGCGGCCGAGGATCGCGAGGAATTCACCGCGATGCAGCTCGAACGACAGATCCTGCACCAGCGTGCGCTCGCCGGCGGCGATCGACAGGCCGGCGACGCTCAGCGGGGTGGGTTGGACTGGGTCGATGGCCATGACTGGTGCGACTGCTTCAAGGCTGCAAGCGCGTCGCGCTCCAGGCGCAGCCCTCAAAGCCGCCGCCCGCGGGCGTCAGGCTGCGCGTCCAGCGTGCCCGATCGTGCAGCCGTGCGACGCCCTCGACCCACAGTTCCACCGCCTGCACCCACAGGTGATAGCCGCCCCAGTGCGGCGGCCGCGGTATGGCCACGCCGGGATCGGGCGCGACGTCATCGCTGGCGGTCGGCGAGGGTACGCCAAAGCGCCGCGCGGCATCATCGGTGGCGCGTTCGAGTTCGGCGCGCGAGGCGATCGGCGCGCTCTGCTCGCTGGCCCAGGCGCCGATGCGGCTCTGCCAGGCGCGGGATGCGAAATAGGCGTCGCTTTCAGCCGCCGTGCTCGGCGTCACCACGCCTTCGAGCCGCACCTGCCGGTGCAGCACGTCCCAGTAGAAGACCGCCGCAGCGCGCGCATTGGTGGACAGCTCGGTGCCCTTGCGCGACAGGTAGTTGGTAAAAAAGGTGATGTAACCGGTATCGGGCCGGATCTCTTTGCACAGCACGACACGCGCGGAAGGGGCGCCCTGCGCATCGACGGTAGCGAGCACCATCGCATTGGCGTTGGGCTGCACGTTGGCGCGTGCGGCCTGCGACAGCCACTGCGCGACCAGCGCCAGCGGCTCGGGTGGCAGCGGGTCCGGCAGGTGTTCTTTGTGGAGCGCCATCGGTACATGGTAGCCGCCCGGGCGAAGCCATGCATCGGTCGGGCGGGCGCGCGTTCGACTTGCGGGCTGTACAGTTAAGACTATACAAAGGCGCTCCGCATCCGACAGGACCTTCGCAATGACGCTCGATGAGCTACGCCGGCATCTGGATCAGCTGGATCGAAAACTGCTGCAGATCATCGCCGACCGCCAGGCGACCAGCCGCGAGATCGCGCGCGTGAAGCGCGCCACCGGCTATCCGACCCGCGACTATGCGCGCGAGCGCGATGTGATCGTCGGTGCGCGCAATAACGCTGCGACCATTGGCGTTTCGCCCGATGTTGCCGAGACCGTGATCAGGCTGCTGATCCGCTCCTCGCTGACCACGCAGGAGCAGGCCAGCGTCGTGGCGCACGGCAGCGGCAGCGGCCGGCGCGCGCTGGTGATCGGCGGCGCCGGCAAGATGGGCGGCTGGTTTACCTCGTTCCTGACCTCGCAGGGGTTCGAGGTCGAGGTGGCGGATCCGAAAGCCGAAGGGCTCGGGGTGAAGGCCATTGCCGACTGGCGCGAGTCGCCGCTGACGCACGATTTCATCGTCGTGGCCGCGCCGCTGGGTGCGACCAATACCATCCTGCAGCAGATCGCGCAGCGCCGGCCGCGCGGCATGGTGTTCGACCTGGGGTCGCTGAAATCGCCGCTGCGCGCCGGGCTTACAGCGCTACGCACCGCCGGTATCGCGGTCACCTCGATCCATCCGATGTTCGGCCCCGATACCGAACTGCTGTCCGGCCGGCACGTGATCTTCATCGATTTAGGGCACGCCGAGGCGCTGGCCCAGGCGCGTGCCCTGTTTGCGCCGACCATGGCGGAGCAGGTGGTCATGGGGATGGATGAACACGACCGGCTGATCGCCTATGTGCTCGGTCTGTCGCACGCGCTCAACATCGCCTTCTTCACCGCGCTGGCCGAGAGCGGCGAGGCCGCGCCGCGCCTGGTGCAGCTCTCCAGTACCACCTTCGATGCGCAGTTCGACATCGCCAGCGACGTGGCGGCGGAGAGCCCGGAGCTGTATTACGAAATCCAGCACCTGAACGACTTCGGCGCCGAATCGCTCGACGCGCTGGCGCGCGCCGTGGACGCGGTGCGCAGCGCGGTGTCCTCGGGCGACCAGGCCCGATTCGCGGCGCTGATGCGCCAGGGCCACGAATATGTAAAGGGACGGCGCGACAGCGCGGCGCGGCGCGTGTAGCCCCGGCGCGCGCGCGAGGCTACCGACCGCCGGACCGCCGTCCGGCGATCAGCGCGTCTGCCGCCGCAGCAGCACGATGAATACCGGCGCGCCGATCAGCGCCATCACCGCCCCGACCGGCAATTCGCGTGGTCCGGCCACGGTGCGGCCGATCAGATCGGCCAGGCACAGCAGGCTGCCGCCGGCCAGCGCCGCGGCCGGAGCGACCACGCGGTGATCGCTGGTGTTGAGCCCGAGGCGCACCAGGTGCGGCGCGATCAGGCCGACGAAGCCGATCATGCCGCCGCCGATGACGGCGATCGAGGTAAGTGCCGCGCTGGCGGCAAATACCGCCAGGCGCGCGGCCCCGGCGGGTATCCCGACCGTGGTACTGCGCAGCTCGCCGGCGCCGAGTACGTTGAGCCAGCGGCCGCCGACGAACGCAGCCAGCAAGGCCACACCCGAGCATGCCAGCAGCAGCGCCGGGCGCGCCGTCCAGCTTAAGTCCCCGGCCAGCCAGAACACCATGCCGCGCAGCTGGCCGTTATCGGCCAGGGTCAGCAGCACCGTGAGCACCGCGCCGCAGGCGCTGGCCATGACCACTCCGCACAGCAGCAGCCGGGTGGCGCCGCCGCCCCGGGCCAGCAGCAGCACCAGCAGTGCGATCAGCGTGCCGCCGGCGGTCGCGTAGGCATGCATGGCGGCAAAACCGGCCGCGCTCAGCATGCCGATCAGGGCGCCGATCGCCGCCCCGCCGGACACCCCCAGGATCAGCGGGTCGGCCAGCGGATTGCGAAACAGCGCCTGCAGCAGCACGCCCGCCAGCGCCAGCAGGCTGCCGACCGCAAAGCCGGCGATCGCGCGCGGCAGCCGCACGGTCTGCACGATCATGCGGCTGTAGTCATCGCCGCCGCCGAACAGCGCCCGCACCGCTCCGGCGCTGGAAAGGCCGGCCGAACCGATCAGCAGCGCGGCGCAAAAAGTGGCCGCGGCAAGCACCGCCAGCCCGGCCAGCCCCCACCAGTACTGGGTTCGCATCATGGCGTTAGCGTACCGGATGCACGTCGCATCCACCCGGTTCCTGGCTTGAGCGCCCCGCGCTGCCGGGGTAAAAGTGTTCCATGAGCGACGTGATAGATCGCGACGGCTTCCGCGCCAACGTGGGCATGATGCTGATATCGGGGGACGGCAAGCTTTTCATTGCGCGCCGTGCGGGCGGGCGTGGCTGGCAGTTTCCCCAGGGCGGCATGCGCAGCGGCGAAACCGACGAGGAATCGCTGTTTCGTGAGCTGATGGAGGAAATAGGGCTGGCGGCCGGGGATGTAAAGATCATCGGTCGCACGCGCCACTGGCTGCGCTACCGCCTGCCGGCGCGATACGTGCGTCACAATGTGCAGCCGTTATGTCTAGGCCAGAAACAACGCTGGTTCCTGCTGCGGCTGCGACGTCCGGAAACCCAGTTCCGGTTCGACCTCACGGCGCAGCCTGAATTCGACCGCTGGCGCTGGGTCGACTACTGGCAGCCGATCCGCGAGGTGATCTACTTCAAGCGCGCGGTCTACAGCCGCGCCCTGCACGAGCTCGGGCCGCTGGCGTTTCCCGACGGACCACCGCCCTATCCGTCCTGGTGGCGCCACCGCCCCGAATCGCAGACACCGGCGGCGCCGACGGCGCTTTGACGCCGCGGCCATAGCGATGGAAATCCCGGGCAGACTGGTCGTCCGTACCTACGCGCCGGCGCGGCGCTGGATCACGTTCGCGATCCTGGTGCTGCTGTCCGGGCTGGCGTTGTATGTCGCCTTCGAGCTGGGCCGTTACAAAGCCGGCTACGACGCCATGCAGGCCTCGGCCGAGCGTGAGGCCCTGCAGGTGCAGATCGGCCAGCTGCAGCAGGCTGAACGCGAGACCCGGGTGCAGCTGGCGGCGGCCGAGGAAGGGCGCGTTGCCGAAGTACGCGAGCGCTCGGAACTGGCGCGTACCATCGGTGAGTTGCAGGCGCAGGTCGAGACTCAGCAGCAGGACGTCGAGTTCTATCGCGGCATGCTGGCGCAGCCGGGCCAGCAGGCCACGGTGATCGTAGGGGTGCAGCAGTTTCACATCGCGCCGCTGCCGGGCAGCCAGAAATACGCACTGCGCTTCAGCCTGAGCCGCCTGCAGCGACCCGGCGAGCCGGTCAGCGGCGCGCTCGCCATCACCGTCGACGGCACGCGCGATGGCGGGCCGGTCAGCGCCGACCTGGCGCTGCTGACCGGGGGCAAGAACGAGCTGGCATTCAATTTTCGTTACACCACCGGCATAGATCAGCCGGTGACACTGCCGGACGATTTCAAACCTGATCGCGTCACGATCGAAGTCAGGCCCGAGCGCAAGGGCCTGACGCCCTACCGGCGCACCTTCGTCTGGACCGTCGATCCAAGCTAGCGGGGTAGGGATGTTCAAGCGACGCGACAAAGAGACGGTGGGCCGCATCGATACGCTGATCGGCAGGACCGCCAGCGTGCAGGGCGATGTCGAATTCGCCGGCGGCCTGCATATCGACGGCCGCATCACCGGCAGCGTGCGTGCCACGCCCGGGACCTCCGCCTCGCTGTCGGTCAGCGAGCACGGGGTGATCGAAGGCTCGGTGGAGGCGCCGCACGTGGTGCTCAACGGCCGGGTCAACGGCGACATCATCGGCAGTGAACGGGTGGTGCTGGGCGGCAAGGCCCGGGTGCGCGGCAATGTGCATTACGGCGTGATCGAGATGGCCCTGGGCGCGGAGATCAGCGGCAAGCTGGTGCCGCGCAACGACACCCAGGCGGCGAAGAAAGCCAAACCCGCCTGACGCCCGCATTGCTGACGCCGGCGTTCCTGACGACTACGCCGGATAGTCGCGCGCGCCGCTAGTACCGGTCGCTGAAACCGGTTAGCGTGCGCGGGTCAACAGCTGGCGTGGTTGCGGTGGGGCCATGATCGATCAAGGTAACGGGCGTATTCGCTCCATCGGCCATGACACTCCCGGCCGCCGGCGACGTGGTGGCGTGATCATCCTGGCCATTGCGGTCGCCGTGTTGTTCGGCGCCGGCACGCTGGTGTCGTATTACGTCGACGCGCTGTGGTTCGACTCGCTGGGTTACGGCGCGGTGTTCTGGACCCGCATCAACCTGCAGGCCGCGACCTTCGCCGTGTTTGCGATCGTCAGTTTCGTGGCGATCTATGGCGCGTTCCTGGCGCTCAAGCCGGCCCGCTTCGACCAGCTGATCGGCGGCCGCATTCTCATCAACCAGCAATGGGTGCAGGTGCCGATCGAGCCGGTGCTCAGGCTGGTCGCCCTTGGTCTCGCACTGACGATCGCCGTGGCCAATGCCGGCGGCATGATGTCGAGCTGGACCACCTTCGCGCTGTTCTGGGATGCGCCGCCGGACACCTCGACGCTCGATCCGATATTCGGCCGGCCGCTGGGCTTCTATCTGTTCACGCTGCCGGCCTGGCAGCTCATTGCCGGCTGGCTGCTGACCTTGAGTGTGATCGTGTGCCTGATGGCCGGCGTGTTCGCACTCGCCGTGGCGCGCGCGCGCGGCGTGGTCGAGCGCGGCTTTGGCGCCGCGAAGATCAGGCTGTGGCGCGGACTGTCGATCGCCGTCGCAGCATTTCTGTTGATCCTCGCGCTGCACGCCTGGCTCGGGCGGTTCGAGCGGCTGTTTCAGGACAACACCATCTTTGCCGGCGTCGGCTACACCGATGCGCACATTGCGCTGCCCGGCACGCTCATCGTCTGCGTGGCGCTGATCGTCGGCGCGGCAATCGCGGCCTGGTGCGCGATCGCAACTCCCGGGCCGCGCTGGCTGCTGGCCTCGGCGGCGCCGGCGGCGGTGTGCTACCTGATGGTCGGTCTGGTCGGCGGCTACGTCAGCGGTTTCATCGTCAAGCCCAATCAGCTGGTGCGCGAGCGGCCGTTCATCGAGCACAACATCCAGATGACGCGCCGCGCGTACGCGCTCGATCGCATCGAGCCGCATGCGTTCCCGGCGGAGACCACCGTGGCCGCGCTCGACGCTCCGCATAATCAAACCACGCTCGATAACATCCGGCTCTGGGACTGGCACGCGCTGCAGGACACACTGCGGCAGATCCAGGAGATCCGTACCTACTACGATTTCCCCGATATCGACATCGATCGCTACACCATCGGCGGCACCACGCGGCAGATGATGCTGGCGGTGCGTGAGCTCAACGTGGAGCGGCTGCCGGCCAGCAGCCGCAACTGGATCAACGAGAAGCTGATCTACACCCACGGCTACGGCGTCACGATGAATCCGGTCAATGGGTTCACGCCGGAAGGCCTGCCGACGCTGGTGCTGAGCAACATGCCGATCCAGAGCACCTTGCCGGAACTGCAGGTGACGCGGCCGGAGATCTATTTCGGCGAGCTCACCAACACCGACGTCTACGTCAAGACGCGGCAGAAGGAATTCAATTACCCGCAGGGCGACAGCAACAACCTGACCTCATACGAGGGCAACGGCGGCATCCGTCTGGGCGGGCTGCTGCGCCGTACGCTGATTGCCTATGATCGCGGCGACATCACCAAGCTGCCATTCAGCGACGACGTGAGTGCGGACAGCCGGCTGCTGATGGGCCGCAACCTGCGCGAACGGGTACAGCAGCTGGCGCCGTTTCTGACGCTGGATCCGGATCCGTACGTCGTGGTCAGCGATGACGGGCGCATCTACTGGCTGATGGACGCCTTTACCACGTCCAATACCTATCCGTATGCGCGCCGCTACCGGCTGGCCGATGAGCCGATCAATTACATCCGCAACAGCGTGAAGGTCGTGATCGACGCCTATACCGGCGCCACCACGCTCTATGTGTTCGACCGAGAGGACCCGGTGATCGCCGCCTACCGCAGCGTGTTTCCGAGCCTGTTCGCCGATGCCGCGGCGATGCCGGCGGCGCTGCGCGCGCACGTGCGCTATCCGGAGCTGCTGCTGCAGGTGCAGGCCGCCGTGTTTGGCCTGTACCACATGACCGAGCCCGACGTGTTCTACAACCGCGAGGATCTGTGGACCGTGGCCACCGAGATCGGCACCACCGAGCAGCGGCAACAGCCCATCGAGCCGAACTTCGTGCTGATGACGCTGCCCGGAGAGCGCGCCACCGAGTTCATCGGCATCCTGCCGTTCACGCCCGCCAACCGCAATAACCTCATCGGCTGGATCGCCGGCCGCAGTGACGGCGAACACTACGGCCAGGCGGTGGTCTACGATTTTCCCAAGACCAGGCTGATCGACGGGCCGCTGCAGATCGAGGCGCGCATCGACCAGAATGCGCAGCTCTCGGGACAATTATCTTTATGGAACCAGCAGGGCTCGCATGTGCGCCGCGGCAGCCTGATCGTGATCCCGATCGGCCGTGCGCTGCTGTATGCCGAGCCGATTTATCTGCAGGCCGACCGCAGCCCGATGCCGGAACTGCGGCTGGTGGTACTCGCGGTGCAGGATCGCCTGGCGTACGGACCCACATTTGAAGCCGCGATGGCCGCGATGTTCGGCGATGCGCCGTCCACATTGAGCGCGCAGCCTTCATCGCAGCTGTTGCCTGGATCGCAAGGGCTGCCGCGGCGCACATG
>DATAJH010000073.1:0-9151 GCA_036262215.1 Steroidobacteraceae bacterium | reverse complement strand
TCGCGTTTGGCTTCGGCGGTGAGCATCAGCACCGGCATCTTGCCCAGGCGCGCGTCGGCACGCACCTGCTTGAGCAGCTCCAGACCCGGCATGCCGGGCATGTTCCAGTCAGTGATCAGGAAATCGAAATTGCCTTCCTTGAGCAGCGGCAACGCGGTGTTACCGTCATCGGCTTCGGTGACGTTGGCGTACCCCAGATCGTTCAGCAGGTTCTTGATGATCCGGCGCATCGTGGAGAAGTCGTCGACCACGAGAAAATTCAAGTTCGGCTGCACTCGCATTACTCCAATACGTCGCGATCGGATGCGACTCTCTTTATCGGCTTATATACCGCGATTCTTGAGTAAAGTCGTGGCGAGGGCAGGCCGACTTCGAGCCCTCGCGACGCGGTTCACATATTGCGCGCTACGACCGGCGGCGCTGCCGGTGTGGGCCGCACCGGGAGCGGCAGCGGCAATCAGTTGCCGTCGCTGATCAGATTCTGACCGGTGATTTATGCGCCGGCCCGCGACGCCAGCCCGGCCTTCGACGCCCGATCCGCGCCGCCGTGATTCGACTGGCTCAGGTGTGCGCTGACAGGTGCGGCCAGGCGGCTCGCAGATACAGAGCCATCGAAATCAGCGTCAGCGCGGCGGCGATCACCGTGAGCCAGATCCCGATGCGATAGATCGGCAGGCCGAACAGATCGGCACGGAACAGCAGCATCGTCAGTCCGACCATCTGCAGGATGGTCTTGTACTTGCCGATGCGCGACACGGCCACGGCGGTGCGCTGACCGATGCCAGCCATCCACTCGCGCAGCGCCGAGATCGCAATTTCGCGGCCGATGATTACGGCCGCGGTGAGCACGATGATCGGGCGCGGATCGCGGCTGACGATCAGCACCAATGCGATCGCGACCATCAGCTTGTCGGCCACCGGATCGAGAAAAGCACCCAACCGGGTAATCTGTCCCAGCCGGCGCGCCAGATAGCCATCGAGCGAATCGGTGATCGCAGCGACCGCGAACAACAGGCCGGCGATCGGATACGCCAGGGGCACATGATTCCTGGGCCCGAACAGAAACAGCAGCACCACCAGCGGTATGGCGAGAATGCGCAGCCAGGTCAGGATATTGGGCAGGTTCCAGATCATCACGCCCCCGGGTGCAGATGATCATAAATCGAACGTGCCATCGCCGCGCCAACGCCGGCAACTTTCTCCAGATCCGCGGCGCCGGCACGCATCACCCCCTGCAAGCCGCCAAAATGCGTCAGGATCGCGCGCCGGCGTGCCGGACCCAGGCCCGGCACGGTCTCCAGGATAGATTCGCGGTAGCGACGCGCGCGCCGCCGCCGATGTCCTGTGATCGCGAAGCGGTGCGCCTCGTCGCGCACGCGCTGGATGAAATGCAGGGCGGCGCTGTCGGCTTCCAGCACGATCGGAATCGGCTCACCGGCGCGAAACAGTCGCTCCTGGCCGGGACGCCGGTCGGCACCCTTGGCCACGCCGACCACTGCCAGGCCCTGACAGCCGGCCTCGGTGAGCGCGCTGAGCGCGGCGTCCACCTGGCCGGGGCCGCCATCGATCAGCAGCAGATCCGGACGCGGCCGCTCGCCGCTGGCGATGCGGGCACCGTGGCGCAGCAGCGCCTGGTACATGGCACCATAGTCGTCCCCGGGCGTCACACCCTCGATGTTGTAGCGCCGATACTCGCGCTTGCGGGCCCCTTCGGTCGTAAACACCACGCATGATGCCACCGTACCCTCGCCTGCGGTATGGCTGACATCGAAGCATTCAACGCGCTCGGGCGGCTTGGGCAGATCAAGTACCCGCGCCAGCAGCTGCATGCCCTCGAGTGCAAGTTCGGCGCGCAGCACCCGCATGCGCAGGGCGTTACGCGCATTGTCCAGCGCCAACTCCAGCCACTGGCGTTTCAGGCCGCGCTGCGGCACGCGCAGCTCCAATGAGCGGCCGGCGGCGCGCTGCAGCGCCTGCGCCACCGGCTCGTGATCCGGCAGCGCGACGTTGATGAGAATCTCCGGCGGTGCGGCCTCTTGGCTGTAGTAGAGCAGCAGAAAGTCCGCCAGCGTGTCGGCCGGATCGCTCAGGGCACTGCCCGGGAAGTGACTGGCGGAGCCAAGATTCTGGCCTTCGCGCACCGGCAGCACGCAGATCGCATACTGCCCCGGCTCGCCGACGATGGCGATGACGTCGGTATCGGCCCGGCGCTGGGCATTGGCGATCTGCTGCGATCGGATTTCCTGCAGCTCGCGTAGCTGATCGCGCAGTCGCGCGGCATCCTCGAACTTCAGTTGCCCCGCCGCCGCCTCCATGCGCCGCTGTAGCTCGCCGATCACTTCGGCATTACGGCCTTCGAGTACGCCGATCGCGCCCTCCAGATCGTGCGCATATTCCTCGCGCCCGATTAGCCCCACGCACGGGGCCGAGCAGCGCCCGATCTGGTGCTGCAGACATGGCCGGCTGCGGTTGGCGAAGAACGAGTCGCGGCAGTTTCGAATCTTGAATACCTTCTGCAGGTGCTGCAGCACTTCCTTGACCGCATGGGCACTGGCAAACGGGCCGTATTGGCGGCTGTTGGGTTGGCGCGGGCCGCGGTAGAACACCAGGCGCGGGAACTCGTGCCCTGCCGAGCACAGGATATACGGAAACGACTTGTCGTCGCGCAGCATAATGTTGTAGCGCGGCCGATGCGCCTTGATCAGATTGCATTCGAGCAGCAGTGCTTCCTGTTCGCTGTTGACGACCGTGACCTCGACGCGCGCGATGCGCCGCACCATGGCCACGACTTTCGGCGACAGATCATGATTGCTGAAGTAACTGCCCACGCGATCGCGCAGGCGCGCGGCCTTGCCGACATAGAGCAGCTCACCGTCGGCGGCGTACATGCGATACACGCCGGGGCGCTGCGGCAGCGTCGCTACGTAGCCCTTGAGATCGATGTCGTTGTCGCTCATGGCGGCCGGGCGCCGAAGCGCTCATCCGGCGCTGCGCTGCAGATCCGGCGCTTCTGGTTGCAATCGCTTATACGCGGCAAGCTCGGCATCGGAAGTCATGCTCAGACCCAGATGACGCAGGATACCGTCATCGAGTCCATAGATCAGGCCATGCACCGCGAGCGCCTGCCCGCGCCGCCAGGCGTCCTGCACTACCGTGGTTTCAGCCACGTGCACGGTCTGCGCCAGCACGTGCAGTTCGCACAGGCGCCGCAGTTGCGCCTCCACCGGACCGGCCGCCGCCAGCTCGGCCACGTGACGGTGCCGCACGTCCTGCACATGGCGCAGCCAGTTGTCGATCAGGCCGAGCTTCTGCTCGCGGTAAGCCGCGCTCACGCCGCCACAGCCGTAGTGACCGCAGACGATGATGTCGCGCACCTGCAGCACTTCGACCGCGTACTGGATCACCGACAGGCAATTCAAGTCGCTGTGCACCACGACGTTGGCCACGTTGCGATGCACGAAGATCTCCCCGGGCATCAGCCCGAGGATCTGGTTGGCCGGAACGCGGCTGTCCGAGCAGCCGATCCACAGGTAACGCGGCAACTGCTGGTGCGCCAGCCGCGAGAAGTATTGCGGGTCGGTGCCGGTCAGGCTCTCGGCCCATTGGCGATTGCGCGCGAGCAGTGTTTGCAGGTCGTCGGTGCCGCTCACGGCTTCTGTTTGCTGCGCTCGGCAATCAGCATTGCCAGCTCCAGCGCCTGTTCGTAGTTCAGGCGCGGGTCGACCTGCGAGCGATAGCTGCGCTGCAGATCGGCGTCGGTCAGCCCGCGCGCGCCGCCCGTGCACTCGGTCACGTCCTCGCCGGTAAGCTCGATGTGCGCACCACCCAGATAGGTTCCCTGCTGTGCGTGAATGCGAAACGCCAGGTCGAGCTCCTTGAGAATATTCTCGAAGCGCCGTGTCTTCAGGCCACCGGTGCTGGTCTCGGTATTACCGTGCATCGGATCGCAGCACCACAACACCGTGTGCCCGGTGCGCCGCACCGCCTCAATCACCCGCGGCAATGACTTTTCGATGTCCTTGGCACCGAAGCGGTGAATCAGCGTGAGCCGTCCGGGCTGATTCTGCGGGTTGAGCGTCGTGACCAGCTCCTGCAACCACTGATCATCCATGGCGGCGCCGATCTTGACGCCGATCGGATTGGCGATACCGCGGAAATATTCCACGTGTGCGCCATCGACCTGCGCCGTGCGCATACCGATCCACGGCATGTGCGTGGACAGGTTGTACCAGTGATTCTGGCGCGCGATAAAACGCGTTTGCGCCTGCTCGTACAGCAGGTGCAGGCCCTCGTGGCTGGCAAAGAAATCGACCCGGGTGGCATCGTGCACCGCGCGTCCGGTCAGCGACTGGAAGAAATCCAGCGCGTCACCGATCGAGTCGGCAATGCGCTGATAGGCCTCGCGCAGCTCGGCGTGACGCACGAAGCCCAGGTCCCAGTACTCCGGGTGATGCAGGTCGGCAAATCCGCCGTCCACCAGCGCGCGCACGAAATTCAGCGTCAGCGCGGCGCGCTCGTAGCCGCGCAGCAGCAACTGCGGGTCGGCGCGGCGGGCCTCAGGCGTGAACTCCACGCGATTCACCAGGTCGCCGCGATAGGCCGGCAGCGTCACGCCATCGCGCGTTTCCATGTCGGCCGAGCGCGGCTTGGCGTACTGGCCGGCCATGCGCCCGATTCGTATCACCGGCTTCTTCATGCCTGACAGCAGCACCAGGCTCATCTGCAGCAATACCTTGAGCTGCTTGGCAATGCGATCCGACTCGCATTCGGCAAAGCTCTCGGCGCAATCCCCGCCCTGCAGCAGGAAGCCCTCGCCGCGCTGCACGGCGGCCAGCCGCTCACGCAGATTCTCGATCTCCCACGAGACCACTATCGGCGGCAGGCGCGCCAGTTCGGCAACCACACGGCTCAGCGCCGTCGGATCATCGTAGATCGGCTGCTGCGAGGCCTTGCGTGACTGCCAGCTTGCCGGGTGCCAGGAGGTGCTGTCGGTGGATCGCATGCGGCGATGTTACCATGCACGCTTTAACGGGGAATACGCATGAACAAGGTGCTGGTCCTGGGCGCCGGCAAAATCGGTGCGCTGATTTCGGGCCTGTTGGCCGAATCCGGCGCCTATCAGGTGCAGCTTGCCGACGTCGATGAGACCGCGGCGGCCGGCGTCGCGCGCGCTCACGGGCTGCAGAATATCCAGGCGGTGCGGCTCGACGCCACCGATGCTGGCGCCCTGCGCGCGCATCTGCAGGCGCACCCGGTGCAGGCGGTGGTTTCCAGCCTGCCGTATCACTGCAATGCACTGGTGGCGCAGGCGGCGCGCGACAGCGGCATCCACTACTTCGACCTGACCGAGGATGTGGAAGTCACGCGGCGCGTCGGCGCGCTGGCGCGCGGCGCGGCGGCGGCGTTCGTGCCACAGTGCGGGCTGGCGCCGGGATTCATCAGCATCGCCGGTGGCGAGCTGATCCGGCACTTCGACAGCCTGCGCAGCGTCCGGTTGCGCGTCGGCGCGCTTCCGCAGCATCCGCACAATGTACTTAAATATTCACTGACCTGGTCCACCGAGGGTCTGATCAACGAATACGGCAACCCGTGCGAGGCGATCGTCGACGGCCGCACGGTGGAAGTGCGCCCGCTCGAGGGCATGGAGGAAATCGAGATCGACGGTACGCTATACGAGGCCTTCAATACCTCGGGCGGCCTGGGTTCGCTCGCCCAGAGCTTCGGCAGCAGCTGCGAGAGCATGGATTACAAGACCATCCGCTACCCGGGACATTGCGAGCAGATGCGACTGCTGATGAATGACCTGAAGCTCAATCAGGATCGCGGCACGCTCAAGCGCATCCTCGAGAACGCCGTGCCTCAGACGCTGCAGGACGTGGTGATCGTGTACGCTGCCGTCACCGGCATGCAGAACGGCGAGCTGCGCGAGGAAAACTACGTCAGCAAGATCTATCCGCAGATCATCGCCGGCCGGCTGTGGTCGGCCATCCAGGTCAGTACCGCCTCAGGCCTGTGCGCCGTGCTCGACCTGGTGTTGATGCATCCGCAGCGGCGATCGGGCCTGGTGACGCAGGAGTCCTTCCGCCTGCCCGATATCCTCGCCAACCGCTTCGGCCGCCATCTGGCCGCCGGCGGCAGCAAGGACATCTCGGCCGGCGTGGTCGTGAGCGGCGCGCCGGGTCGGCAGCGCTCGCGCGCGGGGTAAGCCGTGGCCAGGACCAACGTCAGCGCGCTGCTGAAGCATTTCGAATTGCCGCCGGCCGATTCCGGTGCCGCGGCCGACTGGCTCGAGAGCTTCAATCCCGGCGACGGCAGCCTGCTCGGCCGCGTGCACACCACCGGCGCCGCCGACTATGACGGTGTCATGAACCAGGCGGTTGCGGCCGCGCGTAGCTGGGCCGATGTGCCCGCGCCGCAGCGCGGGGATCTGGTGCGCCAGATCGGCGATGAGCTGCGGCGCCACAAACGCGAACTGGCCGAACTGGTGTCGCTCGAAAACGGCAAGATCATCGCCGAGGGCCTGGGCGAGGTGCAGGAGATGATCGACATGGCCGATCTTGCGATCGGTCAGTCGCGCATGCTCTATGGCCACACAATGCACTCGGAGCGTAGCCAGCACCGCATGTACGAACAATGGCATCCGCTGGGCGTGGTCGGTGTCATCACCGCATTCAACTTTCCGGTGGCGGTGTGGTCATGGAACGCGCTGCTGGCAGCGGTGTGCGGCAACGCCACTGTGTGGAAGCCCTCGCCCAAGACCCCGCTGTGCGCGCTGGCGGTTCAGCGCCTGTGCGATCAGGTGCTGAAACGCCACGGAGCGCCGGCGATTTTTCAGCTGCTGATCGACAGTGGCGCCGAGCTGGGTGCGCGCCTGGCCGCCGATGCACGCGTCAAGCTGCTGTCGTTCACCGGTTCTACCGCGGTCGGTCGGCAGATCGCGCAAACCGTGGCCGCGCGGCTGGGGCGCAGCCTGCTCGAACTGGGCGGCAACAACGCCATCATCGTCGATGAGACCGCCGATCTTGCGCTGGCCGCGCGTGCCATCGTGTTCGGCGCGCTCGGCACCGCCGGTCAGCGCTGCACCAGCACCCGCCGCGTGCTGGTGCAGCGATCGCAACTGCCCGAGCTGCAGCGCCGGCTGGTCCATGCCTACCGGCAGGTTCGCATCGGCGATCCGCTCGACCCGACGACGCTGGTCGGGCCGCTGATCGACCTCAACGCGGTGCGCGGTTTCGAGCGCGCCATCACCGCCGCGCAGGCCGCCGGCGGCGCGTTGCTGGTGGGCGGCAAGGTGCTGCCGCGGCCGGGTCACTTTGTCGAACCGGCGATCGTGCTGGCGCACAACGACTGGGACGTCGTGCAGCACGAGACCTTCGGACCCATCCTGTACCTGATCCCGGTGGATTCGATCGATGAGGCGATACGGCTGCAGAACGAGTCCGCCTACGGCTTGTCCTCGAGTCTGTTCACCCAGCGGCTGCAGCACGCCGAGCTGTATCTGAGTCACCAGGGCAGCGACTGCGGCATCGCCAACGTCAACATCGGCACCTCCGGCGCCGAGATCGGCGGTGCCTTCGGCGGCGAGAAGGACACCGGCGGCGGCCGCGAGGCCGGCTCCGATGCCTGGAAGGCGTACATGCGCCGCCAGACCAATACCGTCAACTGGAGTTCGGCGCTGCCGCTGGCGCAGGGCATCGAGTTCGACATCGCGCCGTGAAACTGATTCGGGTGCGTTCTCGTGCTTTGGTTCGCGAACTCGCAATTCTGCAGTCTAGTCAGTTCTTATGCTTCGCCAATGCCTCACGTGCTTCCTTGATCTCGGGTCTTCCAGGGCGGTCGGATTGCGCACAAACGGTCAGCAGCTCGCGAAAGAACCCTTGGCTCGTATCGCGGCTCCCGCTGAGCTGCGCAGCGTGCGCCGCTCCAGATAATGACCGGAAGCGCCGCGGCTCCTTCTTAAGCGTCGCTTCAAATTGTTCCAGTGCCTTAGCAGGCTCATTCATCTCCAATAACATCTCTCCGAGCAGTTCCCGCGCTGGGGACAGCGGCCCCGGTGTGACCGCACTTTTCTCCGTGCCGTCTTCCAATTTTGCTGCTGATTCCATTTGCCGCAAAGCTTCCTCGTTCTTGCCGTTCGCTAGCGCAAACCACGCCTCGACCGCTGTTGCCTGAATTTCCACCTGCTGTGCCCAGTAAGGCTCGTTGGCCTTCGAAAGGCGCTCCTGGATCTGCTTCAGCGCTGTCGCTGCTTCGTTTGCGGCCGCAGCGTGTCCCAATCGCGCCGCGCCCAATCCTCGCGCGAACCACGTCATCGCATCTGTGTAAGGAAACGGCGTCTCCGACAGCGTTAGCCGCTCGGCCGCCTCCCAGTCCTGGCGCTCCAACGCGTATCGTGCGGGGATTGCCGCCAGCGCAAAATAGCCAGCTGCGGGTGGGCCGGCGCCGATCAGCACTGCCTTCGGATCGAATCGTGACGCCATTTCCGGCAGCGCATTCACAATCCGTCCCGCCGCCTCGTCCTGTCCCGTTTGCAGGTAGGCGTAAGTCTCGTAGTCGCTGGCATGCAGCTCTTCCGCCGTCTGACCCTGGCGCCGCGCGGCCGCTGCGGCCGCTACGTTGCTGTGAATCGAATCCTGCCAATATCCCAGGCGGGTGAATGTATGCGATGGCATGTGCAGCGCATGAGGCGCATCGGGGGCAATTTTCGCGTAATGTCGTGCGGCGATGAGCGCCCGCGCCGCCAGCGCCGGCACGTCGTACGCATGGATAATATAATGCGCCAGGCCGGGATGCGTCGGCTCCGCCTCAAACAATTTCTCGAGAATTGTTCCCGCCTTGAGTCGGTCCGCGTAGGTTTTGTCCGCGGGATCTTCCGCGACTGCGAGCGCCAGTGCGTAGAAGATTTGCGCTTCGTGGTCTTCCGGATATTTTGCCGCGACGTCCCCCATGGCGTCGCGATAAGCGAGCAAGCGCGCTTGCTGCGGCGTGCTTTCGAAATCACTGTACAGTTTGCCGACCGCCTCGAGATAAGCCCGTTCCCGATCCGTCTTCGCGCCCAGTCGCTTGCCGCGTTCGGCATTCTCCCGCCCCAGCTGTAACTGGCCCGTATCTTTGGTTCCTGGAGCGAAGGGATTGCTCCAATCGCTCAGCG